>REEW01000081.1 GCA_007694885.1 Wenzhouxiangella sp.
TCGCGAAGGCGGTCGCACCGTCGGTGCCGGCGTGGTGGCGAAAATCCACGAATAAGTTGAAAGGGTTCAGGGTTCAGGGTTCAGGAAGAGCACAACCTGAAACCTGAAACCTGAAACCTGAAACCTTTTTTAAGGCGAGTAGCTCAACTGGCAGAGCAGCGGTCTCCAAAACCGCAGGTTGGGGGTTCGAGTCCCTCCTCGCCTGCCACCAATTGAATCATGGACGTTATGGCAGCCGAAAAGACATCGCCGCGCGACAACATGTTCTGGGCCGCTGGCCTCCTGGTTCTGATTGCCGGAGTGGTGGGTTTCTTCCACTTCGCCGGCGAAGTCATGACCCTTGTCCGGACGATTGGGCTGCTGGCCTCGGTGGTCGTTGCCGGGCTGATCGTCGCCCAGACTGCCCGCGGCCGCGAAATGTTCGGTTTTGTCCGCGAGGCCGATGTCGAGCGGCGCAAGGTGGTCTGGCCGACTCGCCAGGAAACCCTGCAGACGACGCTCATGGTCTTGGTCATCACGGTCATCGTGGCCATCTTGCTGTTTTTCATGGATACCTTGTTTGGTTGGGTGGTTCGCCGTCTGATTGGCGCGGGGGGAGGCTCCTGATGGCCAAGCAGTGGTATGTGGTTCATGCCTTCTCCGGGTTTGAAAAACAGGTGATGAAGTCGCTGAAGGACCGGATCGAGCGGGCCGGCATGGAAGACCTGTTCGGGGAGATTCTCGTTCCCACCGAGGAAGTGGTGGAAATGAAGAAGGGCGTGAAGCGTAGAAGTGAGCGCAAGTTCTTCCCGGGCTACGTGCTGGTCGAAATGGAAATGAACGACGACAGCTGGCACCTGGTCAAGGATGTGCCCAAGGTCATGGGCTTCATCGGCGGCCGTCAGGATCGACCGGCGCCGATCAGCCAGCGTGAGGCAGATGCCATTCTGCAGCGGGTTGCCGAAGGTGTCGACAAGCCGCGGCCCAAGGTTCTGTTCGAACCGGGCGAGATGGTGCGGGTCATTGATGGCCCGTTCAATGATTTCAGTGGTGTGGTCGAGGAGATCAACTACGAAAAAAGCCGGTTGCGGGTTGCGGTGTCGATTTTCGGCCGCTCCACACCGGTTGAGCTTGACTTCCAGCAGATCGAGAAGGTTTAGACAGGCTTGCGCTCAAGAGGTCATCTCTTGAATGACTCACTAATCGACGGGGAGCTGCGGACCGAGTGTCCGGGCGCCTGAACCCGAGGAGAAAACAGCATGGCGAAGAAGATCAAGGCGTACATCAAGTTGCAGGTGCCTGCCGGGCAGGCCAATCCCAGCCCTCCGGTCGGTCCGGCACTGGGGCAGCACGGTGTCAATATAATGGAGTTCTGCAAGACCTTCAATGCCCAGACCCAGTCTACCGAGCAGGGCCTGCCGCTGCCGGTTGTGATCACGGTCTACAGCGATCGCAGTTTCACCTTCATCACCAAGACCCCGCCGGCCGCCGTCCTGCTGAAAAAGGCGGCCAAGATTCCGAAAGGCAGCGGCGAGCCGAATACCCGCAAGGTCGGGACGGTCACCCGCGAGCAGCTCGAAGAGATTGCGCGCATGAAAGAACCGGATCTCACGGCCTCGGACATCGATGCAGCCGTGCGCACCATCGCCGGCAGCGCGCGCAGCATGGGTCTGAACGTGGAAGGAGTTGAATAATGGCCAGAAGCAAACGTTTACGCACGATCCGCGAGCAGCTCGAGCCGGGAAAAACGTACTCGCTCGACGAGGCGCTTGAGTTGCTCAAGTCCTCCAGCAAGGTCAAGTTCACCGAGTCCGTGGATGTTGCCATCCGTCTCGGTGTGGATCCCCGCAAATCCGATCAGGTCGTGCGCGGCGCCATCGTTCTGCCCAACGGCACGGGCAAGTCGGTTCGCGTTGCCGTCTTCGCTCAGGGCGAAAACGCTGAAAAGGCCCTTGCGGCCGGCGCCGATATCGTCGGCTTCGAGGATCTGGCCGAGACCATCAAGGGTGGTCAGATCGATTTCGATGTGTGCATTGCCACCCCGGACGCCATGCGTGTTGTCGGTCGGCTCGGCACGATCCTGGGTCCGCGCGGTCTGATGCCCAACCCCAAGGTGGGCACGGTGTCAACCGACGTGGAAACGGCGGTGAAAAACGCCAAGGCCGGTCAAGTCCAGTTTCGGACCGATAAGGCCGGGATCATTCACAGCACCATCGGCAAGGCGGATTTCGATACTGATTCGCTCAAGGGCAACCTGGCCGCGCTGGTCAACGAGCTGGTCAAGATCAAGCCGCCGGCAGCGAAAGGGCAGTACCTGAAGAAGATCGCAGTCTCCACGACCATGGGTCCGGGGCTGACAGTGGATACGGGAAGCCTGGCGCTTTAAGGAAAGGGCCGGGTTTGTCCGGAAAGAAGACACGGAGAAGAAGTTTCTTGTTCTCCGGGGCGTTCGTCCCTTCGGGGGCGCCCGTCCAAGACCGCGGGTCGCTGACCGGTCGCCATGACGGTCACGGTAATGGGTCATCCGCCCGCGCAGATGGTGATGCCCGATTGAATTCGTGCTGGTTTTGTTGAAAGCCGCAAGAATGAAACGGCCACCAATAGGTCCGGGATCGTCCGATGACGGTTCCCGGGAAATGGTAAGTGCAGTCAGCAAGCAGGACTGTTTCATCTCAACGGAGGTAGCCAATGGCGCTCACACTTGAGCAGAAAAAAGCAGTCGTGGCAGAGGTTTCTGAAGTGGCCAGGACCGCCCATTCTGTTGTCGCTGCCGAGTACCGCGGCATTACCGTCGGGAAGATGACCGAATTGCGCTCCAAGGCGCGCAAGGAAGGTGTCTTCCTGAAGGTCGCCAAGAACACGCTGGTGCGTCGTGCCGTTGAGGGTACCGACTTCGAATGCATGTCCGATTCTCTGACCGGGCCGCTGCTGTTTGCTTTCTCGATCGACGATCCGGGAGCGGCGGCACGTTTGGTAAAGGATTTTTCCAAGGACAATGATCGTCTCGTCCCGCGGCTGGTCTCTGTTGGAGCCCAGCTGTTCGATGCCGGTGAACTGGAGCGTCTGTCCAGGTTGCCGACACGGGATCAGGCGATTGCCATGCTGATGGGCACCATGAAGGCGCCGATCGAGAAGTTTGTCCGTACCCTCGCCGAACCGCACGCCAAGCTCGTTCGGACCATCGCCGCAGTTCGCGACAGCAAGCAAGCTGCCTGATTCTCGTAACAAGTCAAACGTCAAGACCCAGGCTCAGGCTGAGCCAAAGTCTTTTTCAATCTTTAGGAGTTAAACGAAAATGGCCGTTTCAAAAGAAGACATTCTTGAAACCATCTCTAACATGAGCGTCATGGAGGTCGTTGACCTGATTGAAGCCATGGAAGAAAAGTTCGGTGTTTCCGCTGCTGCTGCCGTGGCCGTGGCCTCTGGTCCGGCTGGCGGCGGTGAGGCGGAAGCTGCCGAGGAGCAGACCGAGTTCGACGTGATCCTGGCAAGCTTCGGCTCCAACAAGGTCGCCGTGATCAAGGCCGTGCGCAGCATTACCGGTCTGGGTCTCAAGGAGGCCAAAGACCTGGTGGAAGGCGCGCCGGCGCCGGTCAAGGAAGCCGCGTCCAAGGACGAGGCCGGAGAACTCAAAAAGCAGCTGGAAGAAGCAGGCGCGACCGTCGAGGTCAAGTAAGCCTGTTGCTTTCGGGAAAGAAAGACGGCTCAGGCTGGGCAGCCATCACGGCTGCCCGGCCTGTGCCTGTTTAAGATTCAAGGCGGCAGCCAGTGGCGGGGTGGATTCCGGGCCCCTCGTCGTTCATTGTAACCAGACCCGGCCGGTTTGCAATATCAGGTGGGTAACACGCTCATGAGCTACTCCTTCACGGAAAAGAAGCGCATTCGCAAGGACTTCGGCAAGCACCCGCAGGTTCTTGAGGTTCCGTTCCTGCTCTCGACCCAGATCGATTCCTACAAGCAGTTTCTGCAGGTTGAGGTCTCCGAACACCAGCGTCAGGAAATAGGCCTGCATGGCGCGCTGTCGTCGGTATTTCCGATTGCAAGCTACTCCGGCAATGCCGCGCTGGAGTATGTCAGCTACCGCCTGGGAGACCCGGAATTCGACGTCACCGAGTGCAAGCTGCGCGGCATGAGCTACGGTGCACCGCTGCGTGTGACGGTGCGCCTGGTGATTTACGACAAGGACTCGCCCGCGCGCAACAAGAAAGTCAAAAACGTGATCGAGCAGGATGTCTACATGGGCGACCTGCCGTTGATGACCGAGACCGGGACGTTCATCGTCAACGGTACCGAGCGGGTCATCGTCAACCAGATGCATCGCTCTCCCGGGGTGTTTTTCGACCATGATCGGGGCAAGACCCATTCTTCCGGCAAGCTTCTGTTTTCAGCTCGCGTCATCCCGTACCGTGGATCATGGCTGGATTTCGAGTTTGATCCGAAGGATTGCGTGTTCACTCGTATCGACCGCCGCCGCAAGCTGCCGGTCACCATTCTGCTGCGGGCGTTGGGCATGGAAGAAGAGGAGATTCTCGATTTCTTCTTCGAAAAGACCCGGGTTACGTTGCGCAAGGCTGATGCCAAGATCGACCTGGTGCCGCAGCGCCTGCGCGGCGAGAGCGCCTTGTTCGATATTTTAGACAAGGAAGGGAACCTGATCGTTGCCAAGGATCGGCGAATCACGGCCCGTCACGTCAAGATGATTGCCGATGCCGGCGTGACCACGCTGGATGTGCCGGACGATTACCTGATCGGCAAGCTGATCGCGCACAACGTCGTCGATACCGAAACCGGTGAACTTGTGGTCCGGGCCAACGACGAAATCACCGAGGAATTGCTGGCCGCGATGCGCGAGGCCAAGGTCAAGAAGTTCGACATCCTGTATGTCAATGACCTCGACCAGGGACCGTATATTTCCAATACGCTTCGAATCGACCCGACCAGCAACGAGCTCGAGGCGTTGTGGGAAATCTACAAGATGATGCGCCCGGGCGAGCCGCCGACCAAGGAAGCGGCGCAGAACCTGTTCAAGAACCTGTTCTTTACCGCCGAGCGCTACGACTTGTCGGCGGTCGGCCGGATGAAGTTCAACCGCCGCGTCGGACGCAAGGAAATTACCGGATCGGGTGTGCTCGATCGCGATGACATCCTGGCCGTCCTCAAGGTTCTGATTGATATTCGAAACGGTAATGGTGTGGTGGACGATATCGACCACCTCGGTAATCGGCGCGTGCGCTCGGTTGGCGAGATGGCCGAAAACGTATTCCGCATCGGACTGGTGCGAGTCGAGCGTGCGGTTCGTGAGCGCCTGAGCGTGGCCGAAAGCGAAGGGCTTGCGCCTCAGGATCTGATCAACGCCAAACCGGTGGCGGCAGCGGTCAAGGAATTCTTTGGATCGTCGCAGCTCTCGCAGTTCATGGATCAGAACAATCCGCTCTCGGAAGTCACCCACAAACGCCGCGTTTCCGCGCTGGGCCCGGGTGGCCTGACCCGCGAGCGGGCCGGCTTTGAAGTCCGCGACGTCCATCCGACCCACTACGGTCGCCTGTGTCCGATCGAGACGCCGGAAGGTCCGAACATCGGCCTGATCAACTCGCTGGCCTGCTACAGCCGAACCAACCAGTACGGCTTCCTGGAGACTGCTTACCGGCGCGTTCATGATGGCCAGGTCAGCGACGAGGTCGAATACCTGTCGGCGATCGAGGAAGGCGAGTACGTGATCGCCCAGGCCAACGCCGATCTGGACGACCAGGGACGCTTTGTCGATGAATTGATTCCGTGTCGCCACTTGGGAGAATTCGCCCTGCAGCAGCCCGGCGAAATCAACTTCATGGACGTCTCTCCGCGCCAGATCGTATCGGTGGCGGCCTCGCTGGTTCCGTTCCTGGAACACGATGACGCCAACCGCGCCTTGATGGGCTCCAACATGCAGCGCCAGGCGGTTCCGACCCTGCGGGTCGACAAGCCGCTGGTGGGCACCGGGATGGAGCGCGTGGTTGCGACCGATTCCGGCGTCACCACCGTCGCACTTCGCGGCGGCGTCGTCGACCAGGTGGATGCCGGCCGAATCGTGGTTCGAGCCAACGAAGACGAAGTCGGGGAAGACGATCCCGGCGTGGATATCTACAACCTGGTCAAGTACCAGCGTTCGAACCAGAATACCTGCATGAACCAGCGTCCGCTGGTCAAGGTCGGTGATGCAGTCGCCGGGCGCGACGTGCTGGCCGACGGCCCTTCCACCGATCTCGGTGAATTGGCCCTGGGTCAGAACATCCTGATCGCCTTCATGCCCTGGAACGGCTACAACTTCGAAGACTCGATTCTGATCTCCGAGAAGGTTGTGCAGGAGGACCGCTTCACCTCGATCCACATCGAGGAGCTGACCTGCGTGGCCCGCGACACCAAGCTTGGCACCGAAGAAATCTCGGGCGACATCCCCAATGTCGGCGAGTCGACGCTCAACAAGCTCGACGAGTCAGGGATCGTATACATCGGTGCCGAGGTCAAGTCCGGCGACATCCTGGTCGGCAAGGTCACCCCCAAGGGTGAGACCCAGCTGACGCCTGAGGAGAAGCTGCTGCGCGCAATCTTCGGCGAAAAGGCGTCTGACGTGAAGGACACCTCGCTGCGGGTTCCGACCGGAATGGATGGGACGGTCATCGACGTCCAGGTCTTCACCCGCGAGGGTGTGGACAAGGATGCACGCGCGATCTCGATCGAGAAAGACGAGATCCGGCGCGTGCGCAAGGATCTCGATGATCAGCTGCGAATCATGGAAAACGCCATCTTCGCGCGTCTGGAGTCGGTGCTGGTCGGCAAGATTGCCGACAAGGGCCCGGCCGGAATCAAGAAAGGCGACAAGGTCAGCAAGACCTATTTGAAGGACTTGAAGCGGGACGACTGGTTCAAGCTGCGCATGCGCAACGACGACGCCCAGGACCTGCTGGAGCGGGCCAGCCGCCAGATCGAAAAGCAGCGCAAGCTGTTTGACCACCGTTTCGAGGAAAAAAAGGCCAAGATCACCCGCGGTGACGACCTTGCTCCCGGTGTACTCAAGATGGTCAAGGTCTACATGGCCGTCAAGCGCCGTATGCAGCCCGGTGACAAGATGGCTGGCCGGCATGGCAACAAGGGGGTGATTTCGACCATCGTGCCGACCGAGGATATGCCGTTCATGGAAGATGGAACCTCGGTCGATATCGTGCTCAATCCCCTGGGTGTGCCTTCGCGCATGAACATCGGTCAGGTGCTGGAAACGCACCTGGGCTGGGCCGCCCGCGGTCTGGGCAAGAAGATCGAGTTGATGCTTGAAGAGCAGCGCAAGACTGAAGACATCAAGGAGTTCATTGGTTCGATCTACAACTCCGACCGTGACGGCCGGGTCGACATGAGCCAGTTCAGCGACGACGAAGTCCTGGAAATGGCGCACAACCTGCAGGGTGGTGTGCCGATGGGAACGCCGGTCTTCGACGGCGCCGACGAGATTGAAATCAAGAAGTTGCTGAAGATGGCCGACCTGCCCGAAACCGGCCAGACGACGCTCTACGACGGTCGTACCGGGGATGCTTTCGATCGACCGGTCACCGTGGGCTACATGTACATGCTCAAGCTGAACCATCTTG
Source organism: Wenzhouxiangella sp. (assembly GCA_007694885.1). Taxonomy (GTDB): domain Bacteria; phylum Pseudomonadota; class Gammaproteobacteria; order Xanthomonadales; family Wenzhouxiangellaceae; genus Wenzhouxiangella. The sequence continues at coordinate 7,599 of REEW01000081.1, forward strand.
TCGACGACAAGATGCATGCCCGCTCGACCGGTCCTTACAGCCTGGTCACCCAGCAGCCGCTGGGCGGGAAAGCGCAGTTCGGCGGCCAGCGTTTCGGGGAGATGGAGGTCTGGGCTCTCGAGGCCTACGGCGCCGCCTACACCCTGCAGGAAATGCTGACGGTCAAATCCGACGATGTGCAGGGACGCAACCAGATGTACAAGTCCATTGTCGACGGCAACAATCAGATGGTGGCCGGCATGCCGGAATCCTTCAATGTCCTGGTGAAGGAAATCCGCTCTCTCGGCATCAACATCGAACTCGAAGAATCCTGATCTCAGGAGGAGTAGCTTAAAATGCGCGATCTTTTCAACCTGTACAAGCGTCAGCACCAGATCACCGATTTCAATTCCATTCGAATCGGCCTGGCTCCTCCCGAACTGATCAAGTCCTGGTCTTTCGGTGAGGTCAAGAAGCCCGAGACCATCAATTACCGGACGTTCAAGCCCGAGCGGGAAGGTCTGTTCTGCGCTGCCATCTTTGGGCCGATCAAGGACTACGAGTGCCTGTGCGGCAAATACAAGCGCATGAAGCATCGTGGCGTGAAGTGCGAAAAGTGCGGCACCGAGGTGACCCTGACCAAGGTGCGGCGCGAACGCATGGGCCACATCGACCTGGCCTCCCCGGTTGCCCATATCTGGTTCCTGAAGTCGCTGCCCAGCCGGATTGGCCTGATGCTCGACATGACCCTGCGCGACATCGAAAGGATTCTCTACTTCGAGTCCTACCTGATTCTCGATCCGGGCATGACCCCGCTCGAGCGGGGTCAATTGCTGACCGATGAGCAGTACTTTGACGCCGTCGAGGAGTATGGCGACGAATTCGACGCCCGGATGGGTGCCGAGGCCGTCTACGAGCTGCTCAAGAACATCGATCTGGCGTCGGAATTGGCAAGGCTTCGCGAAGAGATTGCCTCGACCAACTCCGAGACCAAGATCAAGCGCCTGACCAAGCGCATCAAACTGATGGAAGCCTTCATCGACTCGGGCAATCGGCCCGAGTACATGATTCTGACCGTCCTGCCGGTGTTGCCGCCCGATTTGCGGCCGCTGGTGCCGCTCGACGGCGGGCGGTTCGCCACTTCCGATCTCAACGACCTCTATCGGCGCGTCATCAACCGCAACAACCGTCTGCGCCGACTGCTCGACCTGAGCGCGCCGGACATCATTGTGCGCAACGAAAAACGCATGCTCCAGGAGTCCGTTGACGCCTTGCTCGACAACGGCCGGCGCGGTCGCGCCATCACCGGCACCAACAAGCGCCCGCTGAAGTCGCTGGCCGACATGATCAAGGGCAAGCAGGGTCGTTTCCGTCAGAACCTGCTCGGCAAGCGGGTCGATTACTCGGGTCGCTCAGTCATCGTGGTCGGTCCGACCCTGAAGCTGCACGAGTGCGGCCTGCCCAAGAAGATGGCGCTGGAACTGTTCAAGCCGTTCATCTTTTCCAAGCTGCAGCGCCGTGGCCTGGCCATGACGATCAAGGCTGCCAAGAAGCTCGTCGAGCGCGAAGAAAGCGACGTCTGGGACATCCTCGAGGAAGTCATTCGCGAGCACCCGGTGCTCCTCAACCGCGCGCCCACACTGCATCGTCTGGGTATCCAGGCGTTCGAGCCGGTGCTGATCGAGGGCAAGGCGATTCAGCTGCATCCGCTGGTCTGTACCGCGTTCAACGCCGATTTCGACGGCGACCAGATGGCCGTGCACGTGCCGCTGAGCCTGGAGGCCCAGCTTGAAGCCCGCGCCCTGATGATGTCGTCGAACAACATTCTTTCTCCGGCCAATGGCGAGCCGATCATCGTGCCGACCCAGGACGTGGTTCTGGGTTTGTACTACATGACCCGCTCACTGCCCGGCGCGAAAGGCGAGGGCATGTTCTTCTCCGGCGTTGCCGAAGTCCAGCGAGCCTTTGCCAACCGTCAGATCGACCTTCAGGCCGCCGTTACGGTCCGCATTCGCGAGACCGAAATCGATGAGAACGGACAGGCGCACGAGACCGTGCAGCGGCAGGAAACGACCGTGGGTCGCGCCATGCTGTGGGACATCGTCCCGGCCGGCCTGCCGTTCGAGTTGATCAACCAGGTCCTGAAGAAAAAGCAGATTTCCAGGCTGATTGACGAGTGCTATCGCCACCTCGGTCTGAAAAAGACCGTGGTGTTCGCCGACCAGCTCATGTACACCGGTTTCGCTTATTCCACCCGGGCCGGCGTTTCGATTGGCCTGGACGACCTGCAGGTGCCGCCGGAAAAGAAAGAGATCCTGGAGCGGGCCGAAAAGGAAGTGCTCGAGATTCAGCACCAGTATTCCTCCGGCGTCGTCACGGCCGGTGAGCGCTACAACAAGGTGGTCGATATCTGGTCGCGGACCAACGAAGAAGTCGCCAGGGCCATGATGAAACGGATCGGAAAAGAGATCCGCGTCGATCTGGACGGCAACGAGTTCGAAGAAGATTCCATGAACTCGATCTTCATCATGGCCGATTCCGGTGCCCGAGGCTCGGCTGCCCAGATTCGTCAGCTTGCCGGTATGCGCGGGCTGATGGCCAAACCGGACGGCTCAATCATCGAAACCCCTATCACGGCCAACTTCCGTGAAGGCCTGAACGTGCTCCAGTACTTCATCTCCAGCCACGGTGCGCGCAAGGGCCTGGCCGATACGGCGCTCAAGACGGCCAACTCCGGGTACCTGACCCGTCGTCTGGTCGATGTCGCCCAGGACATGGTTGTCATCGAAGAAGATTGCGGCACCGAGGAGGGCATCGAGATGCTGCCCATCGTCGAGGGCGGTGACATCGTCGAGCCGTTGCGGGAGCGGATTCTGGGCCGGGTTGTCGCCCAGGACGTCTACCACAGCGACAGCGACGGGGTGCTGTGTCCGCGCGGAACCCTGCTGGACGAGCAGTGGGTGGCCACGCTCGAGCAGAACGGGGTCGACCGGGTGATGGTGCGCTCGCCAATCACCTGCGAAACCAAGCACGGAATCTGCGCCCAGTGTTACGGTCGCGACCTGGCCCGCGGTTCCCTGGTCAACCAGGGCGAAGCCGTTGGTGTCATTGCGGCCCAGTCGATCGGTGAGCCGGGAACGCAGCTGACCATGCGGACCTTCCACATCGGTGGCGCGGCCTCCCGCTCGGTGGCCATCGATCACATCGAGGTCAAGTCGGGCGGCACGGTTCGCTTCTACAACCTCAAATCGGTGGAAAACTCCGAAGGCGGCCTGGTCGCGGTGTCGCGGTCCGGGGAGTTGTCCATCATCGACAGTCACGGCCGCGAACGCGAGCGCTACAAGATTCCCTACGGCGCCATACTCAGCGTCAAGGAAGGCGATGCAGTCGACGTCGGTCAGAACGTGGCCAACTGGGATCCGCACACCCACCCGGTGGTGACCGAAGTGGCAGGGGTCGCCAGCTTCCAGGATTTCATCGGCGGGGTGACCGTTTCTGATGAAACCGACGACGTGACCGGTCTGAGCTCGCTGGTCGTGACCGACCCGAAAAAGCGCGGCAGCGAAGGCAAGGATCTCAGGCCCATCATCCGCTTGCTCGATGGCAAGGGCAAACCGCTCAATATTCCGGGTACCGAGCAGCCGGCCCAGTACTATCTGCCGGCTGGCGCGGTGGTCAATGTCACCGACGGCCAGGAAATCAAGGTCGGCGACATCGTGGCCAGGATTCCGCAGGAGTCGTCCAAGACACGTGACATCACCGGCGGTTTGCCGCGCGTTGCGGACCTGTTCGAGGCGCGCAAACCCAAGGAAGGAGCGCTCCTGGCCGAAGCCTCGGGCGTGGTCAGTTTCGGCAAGGAAACCAAGGGCAAGCAGCGCCTGGTCATCACCGACGAAAACGGCGAAGTGCACGAGGAACTGATTCCGAAATGGCGCCAGGTTCTTGTGTTCGAAGGTGAGCACGTCGAAAAAGGCGAAACCGTGGTTGACGGTGAACCCAACCCGCATGACATTCTGCGCCTGCTCGGCGTGGAGCGGCTGTCCGACTACCTGGTCCAGGAGATCCAGGACGTGTATCGGCTGCAGGGCGTGAAGATCAACGACAAGCACATCGAAGTGATCATCTGCCAGATGCTGCGCAAGGTCGAGATCCTGGATGGCGGCGATAGCCGTTACCTCCGGGGCGAGCAGGTCGAGGCGCTGCGGGTCCGGGAGGAAAACGAGCGCGTCGAAGCCGACAAGCTGCGTCCGGCCAGGTTCCTGCCGGTGCTGCTCGGGATCACCAAGGCCTCGCTGGCGACCGAATCGTTCATTTCGGCGGCATCTTTCCAGGAAACCACCCGGGTCCTCACCGATGCTGCGGTTCGCGGAACGGTCGACAACCTGCGCGGCCTCAAGGAAAACGTCATTGTTGGCCGACTGATTCCGGCCGGAACCGGCAGGGTCGCGATGGCGCGGAAAAGAGCCGAGCTGGCTCAACAGACCAGCTATCAGGATGTCGATGCCGAGCTGGCCGCGGCTTTGCGGGCTTCGGATGCCGAGCGCGTGGAGGAGGTCGAGCGATCCGAAGACGCGCCGGAGTGAGGTCGGCAGGATTGCTCCGGCCATCGGCCGGGGTCGTCGTCCGGACCCGTTGATTGAGCCCCGCCGAACCGGCGGGGCTTCCTTGACAGTGCCGAACTAAGTCTATAAAATTCCCGTTCTTCGGCAGACCGCTCTTGCGGGGCTGTCGTTTGTTTTCTTAAGGTCCATTAATATGTCCACCATCAATCAGTTGGTTCGCAAGCCGCGGCGAGCGAAGCAGTACAAATCGAACGTGCCGGCGCTCGAAGCATCGCCGCAAAAACGCGGGGTTTGCACCCGCGTCTACACCACCACGCCGAAAAAGCCGAATTCCGCCTTGCGCAAGGTTGCGCGAGTGCGTTTGACCAACGGTTACGAGGTCACCAGCTACATCGGTGGAGAGGGTCACAACCTCCAGGAGCACTCCGTGGTCCTGATCCGTGGTGGTCGCGTAAAGGATCTGCCGGGTGTGCGTTATCACACCGTTCGGGGCAGCCTGGACACCGCTGGCGTATCCGATCGCCGTCAGGGTCGGTCGAAGTACGGCGCCAAGCGTCCCAAGAAATAGGAGCAGATCCAATGTCCCGCAAGCATTCAAATTTCGAGCGGCCGATTCTTCCCGACCCGAAATTCGGTAACGAGATGATCGCCCGATTCATCAATATGGTCATGCAGAGCGGCAAGAAATCGGTCGCCGAGCGGATCGTCTACGGCGCCATCGACGAGATGGAGCGACGCGGCCAGGCAGACCCGCTGGCGGCCGTCGAAAAGGCCCTGGACAACGTCGCGCCGGCCGTGGAGGTCAAATCGCGCCGGGTCGGCGGGGCTACCTACCAGGTACCCGTCGAGGTGCGCCCCAAGCGGCGCCGGACCCTGGCCATGCGCTGGGTCATCGACTCGGCCCGCAAGCGCGGCGAGTCGAGCATGCCGTTGCGCCTGGCCGGTGAGCTCATGGACGCCGTCGACGAGCGGGGTTCTGCGGTCAAGAAGCGCGAGGACGTCCATCGAATGGCCGAAGCCAACAAGGCTTTTTCGCATTACCGCTGGTAATGCCCGTCTCCCCAGAGGTTTAGTACCGTGTCACGCAAAGTTTCTATCGAGCGCTACCGCAATATCGGCATCATGGCGCACATCGATGCCGGCAAGACCACGACGACCGAACGCATCCTGTTTTACACCGGCGTGTCGCACAAGCTCGGGGAAGTGCATGATGGCAACGCCGTGATGGACTGGATGGAGCAGGAGCAGGAACGCGGGATCACGATCACTTCCGCGGCCACGACCTGTTTCTGGAAGGGCATGGACCAGGACTGGCCCGAGTTTCGCATCAATATCATCGATACTCCGGGCCACGTCGATTTCACCATCGAAGTGGAGCGCTCCCTGCGCGTTCTGGATGGCGCTGTGGCGGTCTTTTGCGCCGTCGGCGGGGTTGAGCCGCAGTCGGAGACGGTCTGGCGTCAGGCGACCAAATACGCCGTCCCCAGAATGTGCTTTGTCAACAAGATGGACCGAGTCGGTGCCAACTTCCAGCGCGTCGTCGGGCAGATCAGGGAGCGGCTGGGTGCAAACCCCGTGCCGATCCAGTTGCCGATCGGCGCCGAGGAAGACTTCGCCGGCGTGATCGATCTGGTCAAGATGCGAGCGATTTACTGGGATCCGGAGAACATGGGTACGACCTATGAGGCTCGGGACATTCCTGCCGAGCTCGCCGACGACGCAGCCGCGGCGCGTGAAGTCATGATCGAAGCCGCAGCCGAGGCGATCGAGGAGTTGATGGAAAAATACCTCGAAGGTGGAGAATTGACCGACGAGGAAATCATGCGCGGTTTGCGCCAGGGCACCTTGGCAAATGAGCTGGTGCCGGTGCTGTGTGGTACCGCATTCAAGAACAAGGGCGTTCAGGCGCTGCTGGATGCCGTAGTCCAGTACATGCCTGCGCCGACCGAAGTCAAGGCCATCCGCGGGGTCGACGACGACGAAAACGAGGCCGTGCGCAAGTCCGAGGACGATGCGCCTTTTGCGGCGCTGGCGTTCAAGATCGCCACCGACCCGTACGTCGGCACGCTGACCTTCTTCCGGGTCTACTCGGGCGTGGTCAAGTCCGGCGACACCTTGCTCAACCCCATCAAGGGCAAGAAGGAGCGGATTGGCCGTATTCTCCAGATGCACGCCAACTCGCGTGAGGAAATCAAGGAAGTGTACGCCGGCGATATCGCCGCTGCGGTCGGTCTGAAAGACGTCACGACCGGCGATACGCTGTGTGATCCTTCCAATGTGATCACCCTCGAGCGAATGGAGTTTCCGGAGCCGGTGATCGCGGTAGCGGTCGAGCCCAAGACCAAAAGTGACCAGGAAAAAATGGGCATCGCGCTGTCCAAGCTGGCCCAGGAAGATCCGTCGTTTCGGGTGCGCACCGATGAGGAGTCCGGTCAGACCATCATCGCCGGCATGGGTGAGTTGCATCTGGACATCATCGTCGACCGCATGAAGCGCGAATTCAAGGTCGAGGCGAACGTCGGCAAGCCCCAGGTTGCGTACCGCGAGACGATTCGCGCCGCGGTGGAAGCCGAAGGCAAATTCATTCGCCAGTCGGGTGGTCGAGGTCAGTACGGGCACGTCAAGATCCGCCTTGAGCCGCTGGAAGAAGGCGGCGGCTACGAGTTTGTCGACCAGATTGTCGGCGGGGTGGTGCCGAAAGACTACATCCCGGCCGTTGGCAAAGGCATTGAAGAGCAGATGAACAACGGCGTACTCGCCGGATTCCCGATGGTTGACGTCAAGGCAACCCTGTACGACGGCTCCTACCATGAGGTCGATTCGAGCGAGATGGCGTTCAAGATTGCCGGCTCCATGGCGTTCAAGGACGGCGCATTGAAGGCTCGGCCGGTCATTCTCGAGCCCCTGATGAAGGTCGAAGTCGTCAGTCCCGAAGATTACATGGGCGATGTCATGGGTGACCTGAATCGTCGGCGCGGACTGGTCCAGGGGATGGAGGACGTTCCGGCCGGCAAGATTATCCGGGCTCATGTGCCCCTGTCCGAAATGTTCGGTTATGCCACTGACCTTCGCTCCATGAGCCAGGGTCGGGCGACGTATTCCATGGAATTTCTGCATTATGCGGAAGCGCCGGCGAGCGTTGCAGAAGAAATCATGAAGAAATCGGCCTGAGCCATCAATCGTCTACCGAAAACAGAAGGAAACAGTCATGTCCAAGGCAAAGTTTGAACGCACGAAGCCGCACGTGAACGTGGGCACGATTGGTCACGTTGACCATGGCAAGACGACGCTGACGGCGGCGCTGACGAAGGTGTGCGCGGAAGCGCGCGGCGGCGAATTCCGTGCCTACGACCAGATTGACAACGCGCCGGAAGAGCGCGAGCGCGGGATCACGATTGCCTCGGCGCACGTGGAATACGAGTCCGACAACCGTCACTACGCGCACGTCGACTGCCCGGGTCACGCCGACTACGTGAAGAACATGATCACGGGTGCGGCGCAGATGGACGGTGCGATTCTGGTGGTGTCGGCGGCCGATGGCCCGATGCCGCAGACGCGCGAGCACATTCTGCTGGCCCGCCAGGTGGGTGTTCCCTACATTCTGGTGTACCTGAACAAGGCCGACATGGTGGACGACGCCGAGCTGCTCGAGCTGGTCGAGATGGAAGTGCGCGAGTTGCTGAGCGACTACGACTTCCCGGGCGACGACACCCCGATCGTGACCGGTTCGGCGCTCAAGGCGCTGGAAGGCGACGACTCGGAGATTGGCGTGCCGTCGATCATCAAGCTGGTCGAGGCGCTGGACGTGCACGTTCCGGAGCCCGAGCGCGATCTGGACAAGGCGTTTTTGATGCCGATCGAGGACGTGTTCTCGATTTCCGGTCGCGGCACGGTGGTGACCGGTCGTATCGAGCGCGGGATTGTCAAGGTCGGCGACGAGATCGAGATTGTCGGGATCAAGGACACGACCAAGACGACCTGCACGGGCGTGGAGATGTTCCGCAAGCTGCTGGACCAGGGTCAGGCCGGCGACAATGTGGGCGTGCTGCTCCGGGGCACCAAGCGTGACGACGTGGAGCGCGGCCAGGTGCTGGCCAAGCCGGGGTCGATCACGCCGCACACCAAGTTCGAAGCCGAGGTCTACGTCCTGAGCAAGGAAGAGGGCGGTCGTCACACGCCGTTCTTCAAGGGCTACCGGCCGCAGTTTTACTTCCGGACCACGGACGTGACCGGTTCGGTGGAACTGCCGGAAGGCGTGGAAATGGTGATGCCGGGCGACAACGTGCAGATGCAGGTGGAGCTGATTGCTCCGATCGCGATGGAAGAAGGCCTGCGTTTTGCCATTCGCGAAGGCGGTCGCACCGTCGGTGCCGGCGTGGTGGCGAAAATCCACGAATAAAGCACTGGCAATTTTACCTGGGCCGTTGTTATAATGGGCGGCTCGAGTATATGGGCCCCTTCAGTCCCAGGCTGAGGGGGCCCTTGATCTTCGGATCAGAGCAATGGTCGCCCGAAAGGGCGGCGGGTTCGAGTTCTTTTACAGACTAAAGGCGTACGGCAATGGCCGAACAGAAAATCCGTATTCGTTTGAAGGGTTTCGATCATCGTCTGATCGATCGATCGACCCAGGAAATCGTGGATACCGCCAAGCGGACCGGGGCTCAGGTTCGGGGTCCAATCCCGCTGCCGACCCGGAAGGAGCGCTACACGGTCCTGATTTCCCCGCACGTCAACAAGGACGCGCGTGATCAGTACGAAATCCGGACCCACAAGAGGCTCCTGGATATCGTCGACCCGAACGACAAGACCGTCGATGCGCTGATGAAGCTGGATCTCGCCGCCGGCGTCGACGTCCAGATCAAGCTGTACTGAGGCCAACGGGAGATAGAGCAATGACAATCGGACTCGTAGGCAAGAAAAAGGGTATGACCCGGGTGTTTTCGGAAGATGGCACCTCGGTGCCCGTCACCGTGGTCGAGGTCAGCCCCAACCGTGTGACCCAGGTTCGCACCAGCCAGGCCGATGGCTATTCCGCCATCCAGGTCACCAGCGGCAGTCGTCGTACGTCTTTGGTCAATCGACCCCTGGCAGGTCACTTTGCCAAGGCCGGCGTCGAAGCCGGAGATGGTCTGTGGGAGTTCCGCCTGGATGCCGGCGAAGGAGCCGATTTGCAGGTGGGCGCCGAGATCGCTGTCGGCCACTTCGAAGTCGGGCAACGCGTAGACGTCACCGGGACCAGCAAGGGCAAGGGGTTCGCGGGCGTGATCAAGCGCCACAACTTCCGTATGCAGGATGCGACCCATGGTAATTCGCTGTCGCATCGCGCGCCGGGTTCCATCGGTCAGTGCCAGACGCCCGGGCGCGTCTTCAAGGGCAAGAAAATGGCCGGTCGCATGGGCGGCGAGCGCGTGACCACCCAGAACCTGGAAGTGGTGCGCGTCGATGCAGAGCGCAATTTGCTGCTCATTCGCGGTGCGGTTCCGGGCGCGCCCGGCGGTCACGTTTTTGTCCGGCCTTCCAGCAAGGCTTGAGATTTCAGGAGAATTTGTGATGGAACTTGCAGTCGCCGGCGGTGCAACAATCGAGGTCTCGGACCAGGTGTTTGGCCGAGATTTTTCAGAGCCATTGGTTCACCAGGTCGTGACCGCTTACCTGGCCGGGGCCAGGGCGGGCACCAAGGCGCAGAAGAATCGCGCCGCCGTTTCCGGTGGCGGCCGCAAGCCGTGGCGCCAGAAGGGCACGGGCAATGCGCGTGCCGGAACCATTCGCAGCCCGATATGGCGCAGCGGCGGTGTGACGTTTGCCGCCCAGCCGCGCGATTTCAGCCAGAAGGTGAATCGCAAGCAGTTCCGCAGCGCTCTGAAGTCGATTCTCTCGGAGCTGGTGCGCCAGGACCGCCTGAAGGTTGTCGACTCGCTGTCGCTTGAGCAGCCGCGCACCAGCCTGGCAGCCGGGTTGCTTGCCGAGCTTGGGGTGAAGCGCGGCCTGCTCGTCGATGCCGAGCCGGATGGCAACCTGTTTCTCGCGACCCGGAACCTGCCGGGCGTTTACGTTCTGGCGGCCGATCGGCTGGATCCGGTCAGCCTGGTCGGAGCGGACATGGTCGTCATGACCCGCTCGGCTGTGGAAAAGATTCAGGAGTGGCTGGCATGAAAAACGAACGTTTGTACCAGGTGATCCGTTTTCCGCATATCTCGGAAAAGACCGCGCGCCTTCAGGCTGATTCAAATCAGTACGTGTTCGAGGTTCGCAAGGACGCCACCAAGACCGAGATTCGTCAAGCGGTCGAAGGTCTGTTCGAGGTCGAGGTCGAAGGCGTACGGGTTGTCAACGTCAAGGGCAAACGGAAAAGTTTCCGTTTTCGTTCCGGGCGTCAGAAAGATTGGAAGAAGGCCTATGTGCGAGTACGCGCAGGCCAGGTCATCGAAGACTTGCAGGCTGACTGAAGTCTGATATTGCAGAGCCGGGATTAGTAGACATGCCTATTGTCAAAGCAAAACCCACATCGCCAGGCCGGCGCGGCAAGGTGTCGATCCGTCATGATCACCTGTGGTCGGGCAAGCCCTATTCGCCGCTGCTGGAGTCGCAGAGCTCGACCGGTGGTCGCAACAACGCCGGTCGGATCACGACCCGCCACAAGGGCGGCGGCCACAAGCATCATTACCGGGTCGTCGACTTCAAGCGCGACAAGGATGGCGTCAAGGGCGTGGTTGAGCGGATCGAATACGACCCCAACCGCAGCGCCCACATCGCCCTGATCAAGTTTCTCGACGGTGAGCGCAGGTATATCCTCGCGCCGCGCAACGTCAGGGCCGGAGACGAGATTCTCAGTGGCTCCGAGGCGCCGATCAAGCCGGGCAACGCCATGCAGTTGCGCTCGATTCCGGTCGGGACCCAGATCCACAACGTCGAACTCAAGCCCGGAAAGGGCGGTCAGCTTGCCCGCAGTGCCGGGTCGGTCGTTCAGTTGGTGGCTCGCGAGGGCCAGTATGCGACGGTCATGCTGCGCTCCGGCGAGATGCGCAAGATCCATGCGCGCTGCCGGGCAACGATCGGCCAGGTGTCCAACTCCGAGCACAACCTGGAGAAGCTGGGCAAGGCGGGCGCCAAGCGCTGGCGGGGTGTTCGCCCCACCGTCCGCGGCGTTGCCATGAACCCGGTCGATCACCCTCATGGTGGCGGTGAAGGCCGTACCTCCGGGGGGCGTCATCCGGTAACGCCCTGGGGTCAGCCGACCAAGGGCAAGCGTACCCGTACCAACAAGCGGACCGGGAAGTACATCTCGCGGCCGCGCAAGCGTAAATAGAACAGGAATTCACGATGCCACGTTCAATCAAGAAAGGGCCTTTCGTTGACCACCACCTCGTCGCCAAAGTCGACGCCGCGGTGGAGACCAACAACAAGCGTCCGATCAAGACCTGGTCACGCCGTTCCATGATCCTGCCGGACATGGTCGGGCTGACGATTGCGATCCACAACGGGCGTCAACACGTGCCGATCCTGATCAACGAAAACATGGTCGGCCACAAGCTCGGGGAGTTCGCGCCAACGCGTACTTTCAAGGGCCATGCGGCCGACCGGAAAAGCAGGTAACAGGAAGCGAAGTGATGGAAGCGATTGCAAAGCTCAGAGGTGCTCGTGTTTCGGCCCAGAAGGCGAGGCTGGTGGCGGATCAGGTCCGCGGCTTGCCGGTCGAGCGCGCCGATGAGTTGCTGATGTTCAGCAACAAAAAGGCCGCGCAGATCATCCGCAAGGTTCTTCTCTCGGCCGTGGCCAACGCCGAACACAACACCGGCGCGGACATCGACGAGCTGAAGGTGGATCGAATCTGGGTGGACGAAGGTCCGACCATGAAGCGCGGCCGGGCTCGGGCCAAGGGCCGTTACACCCGGATCCTCAAAAGAAGCAGTCACATAACCGTCGTGCTGGCAGAGAGTTAAGGACAAACCATGGGTCAAAAGGTACATCCAAACGGAATTCGGCTCGGCATCTCCAGGGACTGGTCTGCCAAGTGGTACGCGGAAGGCGAGGAATTCGCCAACTACCTCAATTCCGATCTTCAGGCACGCGCATACCTCAACAAGACGTTGGCGCATGCCGCCATCAGCCATATCCAGATCGAACGCCCGGCCAAGTCGGCCGAGATCACGGTGCACACGGCGCGGCCGGGGATCGTGATCGGCAAGAAGGGCGAAGACATCGAAAAGCTGCGGCGTGAAGTCAGCAAGATCATGGGCGTGCCGACCAATATTCGGGTCAGCGAGATCCGCAAGCCGGAATTGGACGCCAAGCTGGTTGCCGACAGCATTGCCCAGCAACTCGAGCGGCGGGTCATGTTCCGGCGCGCAATGAAGCGCGCGGTTGGCAACGCCATGCGCCTGGGTGCCCTGGGAATCAAGGTCCAGGTTGGCGGTCGTCTGAATGGTGCCGACATCGCTCGTACCGAATGGTACCGCGAAGGCCGGGTGCCGCTGCACACGCTGCGCGCCGACGTCGATTATGGTGTCGCTGAAGCCGAGACCACGTATGGAATGATCGGAATCAAGGTGTGGGTGTACAAGGGCGATGTCTTTGATCTGCACGCCGAAGCCAAAGCCGACAATGCCCCCGGTCGGGGCGGACGCAAGGAGAGCTAATCATGCTGCAGCCGAAACGTACAAAATTCCGCAAGCAGCAGAAGGGCCGCAATCGTGGCCTGGCGCAGGTCGGGAATCGGGTCAGCTTTGGCGAGTTCGGTCTGCAGGCCACGACCACCGGCTTTCTGACCGCTCGCCAGATCGAGTCCGCCCGTCGGGCGATCACCCGGCACGTCAAGCGTGGCGGCAAGCTCTGGATTCGCGTGTTTCCGGACAAGCCGATCACCAAAAAGCCGGTCGAGGTTCGAATGGGCAAAGGCAAGGGCAATGTCGAATACTGGGTTGCGCCGGTCCAGCCCGGGCGCATGATTTATGAAATCCAGGGAGTCAGCGAAGACATTGCCCGGGAAGCTTTTCGGCGCGCGGCTGCCAAGCTCAGCGTCAAGACCGCATTTGTAGCGAGGACGATGTCATGAAGGCCGACGAGTTGCGACAGAAAGACGCGGCTGAACTCAAGGAGTTGTTGCTGAAGTTGCGCAAGGATCAGTTTTCCCTGCGGATCCAGCATGCAAATGGCACTTTGAACAATCGCCATGACATCCGTCATGTGCGCCGGGATATTGCACGGGTCAAGACCGTGCTCAACCAGATTCAGGGTAATTCAGCATGACAGACGAAACCAAGGTGCAGCGCAGCCAGGTCGGCCGCGTGGTCAGCAACAAGATGAACAAGACCGTGACCGTGCGCCTGGAGCGATTGGTCAAGCATCCGCTGTACGGCAAGTACATCCGTAGGTCCAGCAAAGTGCACGCGCACGACGAGACCAACGACTGCAAAGAGGGCGATACCGTTCGCATCGCACAGACCCGGCCGGTTTCCAAGACCAAGGCCTGGGCCGTGATTGAAGTGATCGAGCGAGCCCAGTAACCGGAGCATATCGGCATGATTCAGATGCAATCAAGACTGGCCGCGGCAGACAACAGCGGTGCGCGCGAGCTCATGTGTATCAAGGTGCTCGGTGGTTCCAAGCGTCGGTATGCAAACATCGGCGACGTCATCAAGGTGACCGTCAAGGATGCGATACCGCGCGGCAAGGTCAAAAAAGGCGAGGTCTACAACGCCGTTGTGGTTCGCACCGCGAAGGGTGTTCGGCGCCGCGACGGCTCGCTGATCCGGTTTGACGGCAACGCTGCGGTGTTGCTCAACAACAAGCTTGAGCCGATCGGCACCCGTATTTTTGGACCGGTCACCCGTGAACTGCGCTCGGAACGTTTCATGAAAATCGTGTCCCTGGCACCCGAAGTCCTGTAAGGAGTCAATGATGCAACGCATTCGCAAGGGCGACGAAGTGATCGTGATCGCGGGCCGGAGCAAGGGTCAGCGCGGTCATGTTCTCAAAGTCCAGAAAGACGGTCGGCTTCTGGTCGAAAACGTCAACATGGTGAAAAAGCACCAGAAGCCGGATCCCCAGGCCCAGCGGCCCGGCGGAATCATCGAGCGCGAGGCGCCGATCCAGGTTTCCAACATCATGCTGTACAACCCGGCTACCGACCAGGGTGACCGGGTTGGTTTCAAGTTTCTCGAAGACGGCCGCAAGGTTCGGTTCTTCCGTTCCACCGGCGAAGTCGTCGATATCTAAAGGCGGATTGAGTAATGGCAAGGTTGCAGGATTACTATCGCGACACCGTGATCGGTCAATTGACCGAGGAGTTCGGTTACCGCAATGTGATGGAAGTACCCAAGTTCGAGAAGATCACCCTGAATATGGGGCTCGGCGAGGCTGTGGGCGACAAGAAAGTGATCGAAAACGCCGTGTCCGATATGGCCAAGATCGCCGGCCAGCGTCCAGTCGTGACCAAGGCGCGCAAGTCCGTGGCCAGCTTCAAGATCCGGGACGGGTACCCGATCGGCTGCAAGGTTACTTTGCGACGCGACAGAATGTATGAGTTTCTTGACCGGCTGGTCAATGTAGCGCTGCCGCGAGTTCGAGATTTCCGCGGGATTCCGCGCAAGTCCTTCGACGGCAGTGGAAACTACAGTCTCGGCGTCAAGGAGCAGATCATCTTTCCGGAAATCAACTACGACCAGATCGATTCGATTCGCGGTATGGACATTGCAATCACCACGACTGCGAAGACCGATGAGGAAGGGATGGCCTTGCTCAAGGCATTCGGTTTTCCGTTCCGGGCCCGCTAAGGAGTACTAAAAGGTATGGCTAAGATTTCAATGGTGGAGCGAGAAAAGCGCCGGACCAAGCTGGTTGCCCGTTTTGCGGTCAAGCGTGCCGAGCTCAAGGCGGTCATTGCCGACCCGGATGCTGAGTACGATGACAAACAAGCGGCGATGCACCGCCTCAACAAGATGCCGCGTGATTCCAGTCCTGTTCGGCGGCGCAACCGCTGCCGGGTTTCGGGTCGCCCGCGCGGCTACTACCGTAAATTCGGTCTGGCTCGCAACAAATTGCGTGAAGCGGCAATGCGCGGCGATGTGCCGGGCCTTCGCAAGGCCAGCTGGTAAGGAGTAAACAGATATGAGCATGACCGACCCCATTTCCGACATGCTGGCGCGGATCAAGAATGCCCAGGCGGTGCGCAAGCGCACCGTGGACATGCCGTCGTCTACCGTGAAGTGTGCGATTGCAGCAGTGCTGAAAGACGAGGGTTACATCCGGGATTTCCGGGTGGAGAGCGAAGGCGTGAAAGCCACCCTGCAAATCGAGCTGAAATACGTTGATGGTCGCGGTGTCATTGACCGCCTCGAGCGATTCAGCAAGCCTGGTCGTCGCCGTTATTTTGGCAAAAACGACATTCCGCGGGTGCTCAATGGCCTCGGCATTGCGATCATCAGCACGTCCAACGGCGTCATGACGGATGCCAGGGCTCGCTCCGAGGGCCAGGGCGGTGAAGTGCTCTGCCTGGTCGCATAACCCGAGAGTTTTGGAAGGAAACCACGATGTCTAGAATTGCCAAAAGCCCGATCAGCCTGCCCAAGGGCGTCGAGTTCAGTGAAAAAGACGGCACCGTTACCGTCAAGGGAGCCCGAGGAACGCTGGAAATGGCTTTGCATCCGGCCGTCCGACTCAGCCTGGACAACGGCGTTGTGTCTGTCAGTCCGATCAAGGAGGCCGACATGGCCATGGCGGGAACGATGCGTGCGCTGATTGCAAACATGGTCGAAGGCGTCAGCAACGGTTTCGAGAAGAAGTTGTCTCTGGTCGGGGTCGGGTATCGTGCGTCGGTCCAGGGTAAAACGTTGCACCTGCAGCTTGGTTTCAGTCACCCCGTCGATTTTGAAATCGCCGACGGTGTCACCATTGAATGCCCGACCCAGACCGAAATCATCGTTCGCGGCTTCGACAAGCAGCAGGTCGGTCAGGTAGCGGCCAAGATTCGCAGCTTCCGGCCGCCCGAACCTTACAAGGGTAAGGGAGTGCGCTACGCAGATGAGCGCGTGGTAATGAAGGAAGCCAAGAAGGCGTAAGGATCCGAATCATGAACCAAGGCAAGAACGAATCCAGATTGCGTCGGGCCCGGAAGACCCGGTCCCGTATCCAGCGCGCCAACGTTGCGCGGCTGTCGGTCCATCGCACGGGCAAGCACTTGTATGCTCAGGTGATTGCGCCCAACGGTGAGCAAACGCTCGCCGCTGCGTCGACCTTGCAAAAAGACGTTCGCGAGGGCCTCAAGGGCACTTGCAATGTCGAGGCGGCCAAGGCCGTCGGCAAAGCAATTGCCGAGCGTAGCCTGGCGGCAGGTATCGACGGCGTTGCCTTCGACCGTTCGGGATTCAAGTACCACGGTCGAATCAAGGCCCTGGCCGATGCCGCGCGTGAAGCCGGCCTCAAGTTTTAATCAGGAATTTAAAAGATGGCTAGAGAAACCAACACGGACGACCTGATCGAGAAGCTGGTTGCCGTCAACCGCGTAGTCAAAGTAGTCAAAGGCGGTCGCCAGTTCAGCTTTACCGCACTGGCAGTCGTGGGTGACGGCGAAGGCAAGGTCGGTTTCGGTTACGGCAAGGCGCGGGAAGTCCCCCTTGCCATTCAGAAAGCCATGGAACGCGCCCGTCGCGACATGGTCAGGATTTCTCTCAACGAAGGAACCCTGTGGCACGCAATCAAATCCAGCCATAGCGGATCGCGTGTGTACATGCAGCCGGCATCCGAAGGTACGGGCGTCATCGCCGGCGGTGCAATGCGTGCCGTCTTCGAAGCCGTGGGCGTCCAGAACGTCCTCGCCAAGAGCGTGGGCTCGAACAATCCGATCAACCTGGTGCGTGCCACGATGAAGGGCCTGCAGGCGATGGTTTCGCCGGAGCAGATCGCCATCAAGCGTGGCAAGCCCGTCGAGGAGATTCTCCAGCATCATGGCTAAGGAAAATACTGGCAAGCTGCGCGTCACCCTGGTGCGCAGCACAATTGGAACCATCGGCAAGCACCGTGAAACGGTGCGCGGTCTTGGGCTGCGGCGTATGAATCACTCCGTGGAACTGGAAGATACACCGGCCGTGCGCGGAATGATTCGCAAGGTGCACTACCTCGTTCGGGTCGAAACGGCCTGATCTCAGCCAAGCAAGTTCAGGAAGGCATTATGAAGCTCAACACGATTCAAGCAGCCGACGGCAGCAAGACCAAACGCAAGCGCGTGGGCCGAGGAATTGGCTCCGGGCTGGGCAAGACCGGCGGCCGTGGTCACAAGGGCCAGAAGGCGCGTTCGGGTGGCTATCACAAGGTCGGCTTCGAAGGCGGCCAGATGCCGTTGCAGCGTCGCCTTCCCAAGGTGGGGTTCAACTCCGCGGTCAACCGTTACACACGGGAAGTCCGGTTGTATCAGCTCAACGTGCTGGAAGGCGAGATTGTCGACCTGGAGGTTCTCAAGGCCGCTGGCGTGGTCCAGAACTATACCCGCAAGGTTCGGTTGATCAACAAAGGCGAGATCGAGCGCGTTGTCACCGTGCGCGGTATCCATGTGACCGCCGGTGCGCGCAAGGCGATTGAAGCCGCGGGCGGCAAGGTCGAGTAATGTCCACCAGCGCCTCGGAAATGGCAGGCATGCTCGGCGGAATCGGCCGCTTGAAGGAATTGCGGCAGCGCCTTTTTCTCGTCCTGGTCGCTCTTCTGGTCTATCGGCTGGGTACGTTCATCCCGGTCCCCGGCATCAACCCGCTGGCGTTGATCGACTTGATGGACATGCAGCGCGGCACCATCGTGGACATTTTCAACATGTTCACCGGCGGCGCGCTCGGTCGTTTTTCCATTTTCGCGCTGGGGGTCATGCCCTATATTTCGGCGGCCATCATCATGCAGTTGATGAGTCACGCCATCCCGCAGCTTCAGGCGCTGCGCAAGGAAGGCGAGGCCGGTCGCCGCAAGATCACCCAGTACACCCGTTACTTCACCGTGATTCTGGCCATGTTCCAGTCCTTCGGTGTTGCCATCGCGCTGCAGAATCAGGGCGCTGGTGCCGGATTGCCGGTGGTGATCGCACCGGGGCCGGGATTTGTTCTTGCCGCGGTGGTCACTTTGACGGCGGGCACGGTCTTTTTGATGTGGCTCGGCGAGCAGATCACCGAACGCGGCATCGGCAACGGTATTTCGATTATCATTTTCGCCGGCATTGTCGCAGAACTGCCCTCGGCGGTTGGCGCCACCCTGGAATTGGTCAATACCGGTCAGCTGGGCATCACGACGGCACTGTTCCTGCTCGTGATGGCCCTGGTCGTGACCGCTTTCGTTGTCTTCGTGGAGCGCGGCCAGCGCCGCATCACTGTCAACTATGCGCAGCGTCAGGGCCGCCAGGCGTACCGCAGTCAGTCCACCCACCTGCCGCTCAAGGTCAATATGGCGGGTGTCATTCCGGCGATCTTCGCGTCCAGTCTGGTCCTGTTTCCGGCCACGATTTCGACCTGGTTCGGCCAGGCCGAAGGGGTGACCTGGCTGCAGAACGTGGCTCAGCAACTCAGTCCCGGGCAACCGGTCTACATTGCCCTGTTCGGGGGATTGATCGCGTTTTTCTGCTTTTTCTACACGGCCATCGTCTTCAATTCGCGTGAAACCGCGGACAACCTGAAGAAGTCGGGGGCTTTCATACCGGGAATCCGGCCTGGACGTCAGACCGCCGAATACATCGATTACGTCCTGACCCGTCTGACCACGGTGGGCGCAATCTACCTGGTCGCGGTCTGCCTGATGCCCGAGTTCCTGATCATGCGCTGGAACGTGCCGTTCTATTTTGGCGGGACCTCGCTGCTGATCATCGTCGTCGTGACCATGGATTTCATGGCCCAGCTGCAGGCTCACCTGATGTCGCATCAGTACGACAGTCTGCTCAAGAAGTCGAACCTCAAGGGCTATGGCAGGGCAGGTTCGGTGCGCCGTTCGTAACGCATTAGTGGTTTTTTGGAGTATCCAACATGAAAGTTCAGGCCTCGGTCAAGAAAATCTGCCGGAACTGCAAAATCGTTCGTCGCCGCGGTGTGGTGTACGTCATTTGCAGCGATCCCAAGCACAAGCAGCGGCAGGGATGACCTGCGATTCGTGGGCCCGGAAAACGGGCTTGAGAAAAGGCACGAAACCCGCTATAATTGCGGGTTTGCGCTGATCAGACGCAACAGGTTTTGGAGTAGACAGCATGGCTCGTATTGCAGGTGTCAATCTGCCCGTACAAAAACACACTTGGGTGGCGTTGACGCATATTTATGGCATCGGAAGAACTCGTGCCTACCAGATTTGCGAAGCAACCGGGGTTGATCCGTCGACCAAGGTTCGTGATCTCACCGAAGCTGAGCAGGAGAAATTGCGCCAGACCGTCGGTGGGTTGAGCGTCGAAGGCGATCTGCGCCGCGAAGTTGCGATGAACATCAAGCGGCTGATGGATCTGGGCTGCTATCGCGGCCTCCGCCATCGTCGAGGCTTGCCGGTTCGCGGCCAGCGCACCCGTACCAACGCGCGGACCCGAAAGGGCCCACGTCGTCCGATTCGTTAAGGAAACCGATTCATGGCCAAGCAGCAGACCGCCAAGGGCAAGAAAAAGGTCAAAAAAGTCATTGTCGACGGCATTGCCCATGTGCATGCCTCGTTCAATAACACCATCATCACGATCACGGATCGTCAGGGAAACGCGCTGGCCTGGGCGACAAGCGGGGGGTCAGGTTTTCGCGGCTCGCGGAAATCGACCCCGTTTGCAGCCCAGGTTGCAGCGGATAACGCCGGCCGCACCGCGCAGGAATACGGCATGAAGAACCTCGAGGTCCGGGTCAACGGGCCGGGTCCGGGGCGCGAGTCGTCGGTGCGGTCGCTCAATGCTGCCGGGTTCAAGATCACCAACATCATTGACGTGACGCCGATTCCTCATAACGGCTGTCGTCCGCCCAAAAAGCGCCGGGTCTAAGGCGCGTCATCTGAATTCGGATTAGAGAGCACCATGGCAAGATATATCGGTCCCACCTGCAAGCTAGCCCGTCGCGAGGGCATGGATCTCAGCCTGAAAAGCCCGGCCAGAGGTCTGGATTCCAAGTGCAAGCTGAACCAGCCTCCCGGTCAGCACGGAGACAGCCGCCGGCAGCGGCTGTCGGACTATGCACTTCAGCTTCGGGAAAAGCAGAAGGTTCGCCGGATGTACGGCGTATTGGAAAAGCAGTTCCGGAATTACTACAAGGAGGCGGCGCGACAGAAAGGCGCCACCGGCGAGAATCTTCTGCAGCTGCTGGAGAACCGTCTGGATAACGTGGTCTACCGGATGGGTTTCGGTGTCACCCGCGCCCAGGCGCGCCAGCTGGTCAGTCACAAGGGCATCGAAGTCAACGGCAAGGTATGCAATATCCCTTCGGCCCAGATTGCGCCGGGTGACCGAATCTCGGTTCGGGAGAAAGCGCGCAAACAGCTGCGAATCCAGGAGTCTTTGACGCTGGCTCGTGATCTGGACACGGTCCCGGCATGGGTCGATGTCGATGTCGACAAGATGGAAGGGGTCTACAAGGGCGTCCCGGAGCGGGACGATCTTCCGCCCGACATCAATGAAAACCTGATCGTCGAGTTGTACTCCAAGTAATTGTCTGCTGCCGGGCCATGTTGGCCGGGCAGGTCGCACACGCAAGAATTGATAGAGAGGCATTTTAATGTCTGGCCAGATTAGCGAACTGATCGGCACCATGCTCAGGCCGAAGGGTCTCGTCGTCGATGAGATCTCCCCGCGCCGGGCTCGGATCACCCTGGAACCGCTGGAGCGTGGTTTTGGCCATACTCTGGGCAACGCGCTGCGGCGTGTCCTGCTGTCGTCCATTCCCGGCAGTGCCATCACCGAGGCTGAAATCGAAGGCGTTCTTCATGAGTACACCTCGGTCGAAGGGCTCCAGGAAGACATCGTCGAGCTGCTGCTCAATTTGAAAGACGTTGCGTTGCGGATGCACTCGCGCGAGGAAGCCGTCCTGACCTTGAGCAAAGACAAGGCCGGTGCGGTAACCGCTGGAGACATCCAGCTCGACCACGACGTCGAGATCGTCAACCCCGACCACGTCATTTGTACCCTGACCAAGGACGCCAGCATCAGCATGAGGCTGAAGGTGACTCGGGGGGTTGGCTATCAGCCGGCCGCGGTGGAGCGTTTCAACGAAGAGGAAAGTCGTCCGATCGGCAGGTTGCAGCTGGATGCATCCTACTGTCCGGTGCATCGGGTGGCCTACTCGGTCGAAAGTGCCCGGGTCGCGCAACGTACCGATCTGGACAAGCTGGTCCTGGATATCGAGACCAATGGAACAATGAGCTGCGAGCAGGCCGTCAAGCTTGCGGCTGGTATTCTTGTTGATCAGATGGCCGTTTTCGTCGATTTCGTCGCGCGCGAAAAAGACAAGGCAGAAACGGCCACGGAATCCTTCGACCCCGTACTGCTGCGCCCGATCGACGATCTGGAGCTTACCGTGCGTTCGGCAAACTGCCTGAAGGCGGAGCACATCCAGTACGTGGGCGATCTCGTCCAGAGAACCGAAAATGAGTTGCTGAAGACCCCGAACCTGGGCAAAAAGTCGCTGACCGAAATCAAGACCGTGTTGGCTTCCCATGATCTTGCGCTGGGTACGCGTCTTGAAAATTGGCCACCGGCCAGCCTTGCACGGTCAGCGAGTTAAGGAGATTTCCAATGCGTCATCGTAAAGCCGGGCGTAAGCTCAATCGCAATGCCCCGCACCGCCGGGCCATGTTCAAGAACATGACTGCCAGTCTGTTCCAGCACGAGCTGATCAAGACGACCTTGCCCAAGGCCAAGGAACTGCGCCGTGTCGCCGAGCCCTTGATCACCATGGCCAAGGAGGACACGGTGGCCAAGCGCCGTCTTGCCTTCGCCCGCCTGCGCGACAAGGAGGCTGTTGGAAAGTTGTTCAACGAGCTCGGGCCGCGCTACGCGCAGCGGCCCGGTGGCTATCTTCGCATCCTCAAGTGCGGTTTTCGGCCTGGAGACAAGGCGCCGATGGCCTACGTCGAACTGGTTGATCGGCCCGATGCCCCGGCCGCCACCGGCGACTGAGCGGCGTTCCGTTTCAAGCTGATCCAGCAAACCCGGCCTTGTGCCGGGTTTTTCATTTGGCGGCGCTCCATTGATTACAATCACGGAATGATGCGACCCGACATGTCTCCGTGCGTCACCTGATCATTGTCCTGGCCGCAGCGACCATCATGGTCCTCGGCTTTGTTGCCAGCTGGTTGATCCTGGGAGATCAGGCCCGGCTGAAGCAGCTTGTGGCCGATCACGTGTACAACCAGACCGGGCGTCAGTTGACGATCGACGGGGCCGTGTCCGTGTCGTTTTTCCCCAGGCTACGGATTGACGCCCATCAGATTCGCCTTTCCGGGCCGGAGGACTATTCCGGACCGGATCTTTTGCGCTCCGAAAGCATTGGCGCTGAAATCCGGCTTCTGCCGCTCATGCTCGGGCGGATCGAAACCGGCGAGGTCTCCTTGCAGGACGCGCGACTGAATCTTCTGGTGGACGAAAGTGGTGCCCACGGGTTCGCCGGCATGATTCGCAGGGCCGGACGGGAGGGCGCGCCAGGGCTGGTCGCCAGGGGACCGGTACGTCTTGAGGACCTGGAGATACAAATCGGCAGCCTGGGTTTCGGCGCCAGCCAGCGACTGCTTGTGGAACGGGTCATGCTGGACCGGGTGGCCTTCGATCGGGCACTGCAGCTGCGCTTTGAAGGAGCCATCGGGGTTCCGGCATGGGTCGAGGCGGTGTCGGTGGATGGACTTCTGTTCGTGCCGGCAGCCGAGGGCCATTTTCGCCTCACCGATATGAAAATGGCCGGCCGCATGGCGGGAGCCCGGAGGCCCTTCGAACTCCTGGGCACCATGGGCTTTTCCGCCATTCCACCTTTGGCCCTGCAACTGGACGATGGCCGACTGCGCGCCGGAGGGCAGGAACTGCGCATCCAGGGGGCCTATGAAAGCCGACAGCGTCCGCTGATCAAGCTGGAGGTCGAGGCCGGCGGACTGGACGGGAGGCGTCTGGCAGACGCGTTTGGGTCATCGACTGGCCGGGATTGGCCGGACACCCTGATCGACTGGATCGGTAGCTACGATTTGCAGGTCGATTTTGTGGCCGAACGGCTGGAAGTGTTTGGAGTACCGTTGGCCGCACCGCGTCTGTCTGCCCATGCCGAGGACGGTTTCGGCCGCATCCGTTCGGCCCGGGCAGGATTTCCCGGCGGCATTGTCGAGATCGAGGGAGATGTTCGGGTCGATCCCTCCGAGTCGATCCTGACCGGTGTGGCCCGATTGGACGTGGACGACCTGGGGCTGCTGCTCGACTCGGCCGGCAGCACCATCGATGCCGAAGGCGCCGGGCAGATTTCGATTCGACCCGCTCCGGAAAACTCCGCACAGGTACTCTACGAGGCGGAGCTTGAGTTTTTCGACGGTCGCTGGGCCGGCCTGGATACGCTGCGTGAACTGGCCGGTGGGGCTCCTGGCGATCGGTTTCGCCGCCTGGTTGGACGATTGCTGATTTACGAAGACGCGGTCGCCTTCCCCGATCTGCGGATTTTCGATGAAGATGCGGAGATTGCTCTTGACGGGTTCTGGTTGCGTGAATCCGGGGTTTTGTCCGGGCTGGCCGAGTGGGTGGTGGCTGGTCAGCCGTCCCTGGTATTTTCGCTCGGTGGGAAGGGCCAAGCCCCGCTTTTCGTCGCGTTAGTCGACGATGACGTCGAACAGTGAACGAAGCGGTGGGTCTGCGCGAGGCCAGGCTGGGCCTGACCGCCGGTGTATGTGCTTTCGGCATCTGGGGCCTGGCGCCCGTGTACTTCAAGATGCTGGGTCATGTTCAACCCGACGAGATCATCGGCCACCGGGTTGTCTGGTCTGTCCTGTTTCTGGGACTGGTTGTGCTGATTCGCAAGCGAGCCGGCGTGTGGCGTCACTTGCGAATCAGTTGGCGAACAGCCGCCTTGCTGGGTCTGACCGGCGGCCTGATTGCGCTCAACTGGTTGATTTTCATCCATGCGGTCAATACCGATCGGGTTTTGGCGACCTCGCTGGGCTACTTCATCAACCCGTTGATGTCGGTGGTGCTGGGTCTGGTGGTGTTTCGAGAGCGTTTGGTGCCCGTCCAGGTCATTGCCGTGCTGATGGCCGGCGTGGGCGCTGGCTACCTGACCTACCGCCAGGGCCATCTGCCGTGGATTTCGCTGAGCCTGGCGGCCACTTTCGCCGTGTACGGAGTCATCCGGAAGCTACTGGAGGTGGGTCCCATGGTCGGATTGTTCTGGGAGACCCTGATCGTTTCGCCGTTTGCCGTGGCCTGGATGCTGACGCTTCAACATCGCCAGGAACTGTCGTTCTCGTTGGCTGAGCCGGCCAGCGCAGTCTTGCTGATCGGGACCGGTCTGCTGACGGTGGCGCCGTTGCTGCTGTTTGCCGCCGGCGTGCGGCGGCTTCCGTTGAGCACCATGGGACTGCTGCAATACCTGGCTCCCAGCCTCACGTTTGTTCTCGCCGTTTTCATCTACGGGGAGCCGTTTACAATCGACCATGCGGTAACCTTCGGCTCTGTCTGGCTGGCCCTGGTCCTGTTCTTCTGGGCCGGCTGGGACAAAAGCCGCCTGCCTCGATAAATCACCCCTGCCGACTTTCATGGACCCATCAGCCACCCAACGTCCGACCAGCCGCCAGGTTTCCTCGCTGTCGGCCCTGAAGCCCTTTGTCGGGCGCTACAAGCTGCAACTGGTGCTGGCCGGCCTGTTTTTGCTGATGTCGGCAGCCGGTGCCCTGACCATTCCACTGGCCGTCGGCCAGGTCATCGACCGCGGTTTCATGGCCGAGGATCTGGCCCACATCAATCGCTGGTTCTGGTTGTTGTTCGCGGCCGCCGCGGTGATGGCCGTCGGTGGCGGGCTGCGCTTTTACTGGGTCAGCTGGCTGGGACAGCGTGTCGTGGCCGATATGCGCAAGGCGGTCTACGAGCGGGTGCTGAGAATGAGTCCGGAGTTCTTTGCCCGCACGCGCACCGGGGAAGTGCTTTCCCGGCTCAATACCGATACCACCCTGGTCGAAACCCTGGTCGGTTCGACGGTCTCGTTCGGTATCCGCAACCTGGTCATGCTCGCCGCCAGCGCCATTGCGCTGGCCCTGACCGCTCCCGACCTGGCCGGCATCATTGGCCTGCTGATCATCGTCATGATCCTGCCGGTCCTGATCCTGGGTCGCTGGGTTCGCAGACTTTCGCGCGCGGCCCAGGATCGGGTGGCCGATATCAGCGCGTTGGGCGACGAGGCCATCAACGCAGTCCAGACCGTGCAGGCCTTTGCCCAGGAAGAGCGCGAATGCCGGCGCTTCGACGCGACCGTGGAGGCGGCACTTGGCGCCGCCCGTCGTCGAATCGCCGCGAGCACGGTACTGATCGTGCTCATCATCCTGCTGACTTTTGGCGCCGTGACCTTCGTTCTCTGGCTGGGAGCGCGGGCTGTGCTCACGGGTGCCATGAGCCCCGGCCAGCTGGGGCAGTTTGTCATGTACGCGGCCATTGCCGCCGGTGCCACGGCCGGACTGAGTGAAATCTGGAGCCAGCTTCAGCGCGCTGCCGGCGCCATGGAGCGACTGGCCGAACTGCTGTCGATCGAGCCCGAGATTCACAGCCCGGAACGACCGCAGCCGTTTCCGCGCCCGCCCCTGCGCCTGAGTGTGCGCGACGTACGCTTCGCCTACCCCGGCCGCCCGGATCTGCTCGTCCTGGACGGTCTGGATTTCCAGGTCAACGCGGGCGAAACGGTGGCCGTTGTCGGGCCGTCCGGGGCCGGCAAGTCAACCTTGTTCCAGCTCCTGCTGCGCTTCTATGACCCTGCCGCGGGCAGCATCGAGATCAACGGAGTGGATCTGCGCGATCTGGACCTGGCGGAGTTGCGCCTGCAGCTGGGTTTCGTTCCCCAGGACGTGGTCGTGTTTTCCGGCTCAGCGACCGACAACATCACCTACGGTGTCGGCGAGGCGTCGACCGAGCGGGTCGAAGCCGCCGCGCGCCACGCGCACGCTGAAGAATTCATCCGTGCCTGGCCGCAGGGCTATGGGACGTTTCTGGGCGAGAAGGGTGTGCAGTTGTCGGGCGGACAACGCCAGCGGATCGCCATTGCCCGAGCTTTGATCAAGCAGCCCCCGCTGCTGCTGCTCGACGAGGCCACCGCCAGTCTGGACGCCGAAAGCGAGCGCCTGGTTCAGACCGCGCTGGAAAATCTCAGCCAGGATCGGACCGTGCTCGTGATCGCCCATCGCCTGGCCACGGTTCGGCGCGCCGACCGCATCCTGGTCATGGACCAGGGTCGAATCATGGCCGAGGGCACGCACGATGAACTCATGGCCGAAAGCGGGCTGTACGCGCGTCTGGCGCGGCTCCAGTTCCTCGATCAGGAACTGTCCAGGGAGGACGCGCCCCTGCACACAGAGGCATCCGGAGAAGGCCTCATAGGGGTTCGTAGCTGAAGCGTTGCCCGCCGACCGAGGCTTCGGCCATCAGTCCGCCGCGGGTCATGTTGAACACGGCCACGCCGCGCTCGTAGCTGGTGGTGGCCGCGGCGCCGGCGGTGGCGGCAACCGCCGTGGCCTGGGCGGAAAACTCGAGGTTGCCGCGCTGGAAGGTGCGCAAGGCGGCGTCGTCGCGGAAAAAAATCACCTGGCTGTAGGACTGTGCACCGATCTGGGCGCCGATGGTGGCCTGGGAGGTGGTCGCCCGGCCAACCGGCTCGCCGCGCTCGAAAACAATGCCGCGACCGAAGCCGCCGCCCACCCAGAGCCCACCCTTGGCGATTTCCGGGAACACCGCGTAGCCGTGGGCATTGTCGATCCAGTCCTGGATGCTCGGGTCACGGTCGACAAAACGCTCCAGCGCGGCCCGGGACTCGCGAATCATCCGGTCATCGCTTGGCGTGCTCGCGCAGGCCGCGATCAAAACGCTCAGTAGCAGTACCGCGAGAACTCGGCCAACTGTGTACATGTCATGGTTCCGTCGAAGAGTTGTTTGTTGATTCTACAGGGTCAGACGAGGCGCAATCAGCTGCGCGGTCACGGCGGCAAAGTGGCAGATGCTGCCGACGAGCACGAACAGGTGCCAGATGGCGTGCGAATAGGGCAGTCGCTGGTTGTGGTAGAACAGCGTGCCGGCAGTGTAGAACACGCCACCGGCAATCAGCCAGGCCAGCGCCGCCGGCGTGACCGCCTGGGTCAAGGGCACGAACGCGACCACCACCAGCCAGCCCATGCCCACGTAGGTGGCCGTGGACAGGTAACGAAAGCGCCCGGTAAAGAACAGTTTGGCGACGATTCCGACCACGGCCAGGCCCCAGATCACTCCGAACAGGGACCAGCCCCAGCCCCCGCGCATGGCGGCGATGGTGAACGGTGTGTAGGTGCCGGCGATGAGCAGAAAGATGGCGCAGTGATCGAGAATCTTCAACCTTGACTTGAGTTCCGGCCGTCGGGCCAGGTGATACAGGGTCGATGCGGTGTAGAGCAGGATCAGCGAAGCGGTGAAGACGGCAATGCTGACGATTTCGCGTGCACCGGTGAACAGGGCAGCGAGGGTGATCAGTACCGCACCGCCACCGACGGCCAGCACAACGCCGATGCCGTGGGTCAGGGCATTGGCAATTTCTTCCCGGTGATTTTGCAGGCTTGACATGCCGGCATGGTATCACCGTGGCCAAACCGGTAGGATGTAGCCTCCGTATCTGCAAGGCTGCTGCCCGAGGCTGGTTCATGTCGAATTTTCGAAATCTCTTCAGTATGTTGGCAGTTTTCATGGTGCTGGCCTGCAGCCCGCAAGACCCCGCCGAATCGCCTGCCGGAGAGGGGGGCGCCCCCAACGTGGCCGATGTCGCTGTCGCCGAGCGGGCGGATCGGGATCAGGCCGGTCAGGACGATGCACTGTTTACCGCTTTCGCCGAGTCCTGGATCGAGGAGTTGCTCGCGCTAGAGCCCGAGTGGGCCATTTACCAGGGGCGCTACGAGTGGGCTGACCAGGTCACCATCCCGAATGTGGCCGGCCGGGCGGCCCGGCACGAGTTCCTGCGCAGTTCGCTGGACGCGCTTGCCCATTTCGACCCCGTGCGCCTGACACCGCCGCGCCGCGCCGAGTACCGGATGCTCAAAAATCGCATGGAGTCCATGCTTTGGTACCAGGACCGCTTCCGAAACTGGCAGTGGATGCCGTCGGTGTACAACGTTGCCGGCCCGATCTCGGTGTTGCTCAATACCGATTTCGCTCCTGAAGACGAGCGCCTGGGCCTGGTGTCGGCGCGACTGGCGGCGGTTCCGGCCTTTTTTGAGGCCGCCCGGGACAACATCGACCGTCCGCCCCTGGAGCATGTCGAGCTTGCGATGATCCGCAGCCGCGGGGCGCTTGCCGTCTTCGACGACGATCTGCTGGCTCGGGTTCGGGCCTCGTCGCTGTCGGCGGACGATATCCAGCGCTTCGAAGAGCGACTTGCCGCGGCACAGGCCGCGATCGAGGACTGGATCGACTGGCTGGACACGCTCGAAGCCAGGCTGCGTGCGGAAGGAACAGCGCGCTCGTTCCGCATCGGCGAAACCCTGTTCGAGGAGAAATTCGCGTTCGACGTACAGGCTGACGTCAGCGCGCGTGAGCTCTACGAACGCGCCCTTCAGGAGCAGGCTCGCCTGCACGAGGAAATGGATGAAATCGCGGTCGATATCTGGTCGCGCCATTTCCCCGATCGGCCGATGCCGGACGAGCCGCTGGAGCGTATTGGCGAGTTGATTGATTACCTGTCCGACCGGCACGTCGCGATCGAGGACTTCGTGCCCGAGATCCGGCGCCAGATTCCGGCTCTGGCCGAGTTCGTGACCGAGCGCGATCTGCTCGACCAGGATCCGGACAAACCGCTGATCGTGCGTGAGACCCCCGAGTACCTGCGCGGTGCCGGCAATATCGCGTCGGTCAGCGCTCCGGGGCCGTTCAACCCGGGCGCCGAGACCTTCTATAACGTCACGCCCCTGGAAACCTATGGGCCAGAGATGGCCGCCAGCTACCTGCGCGAGTACAACCACTGGATTCTGCAGATCCTCAATATCCACGAGGCCATACCGGGTCATTACACCCAGTTGCTGCACGCCAACCGCTCGCCCAGTCTGGTCAAGAGCCTGTTTGGCAACGGCGCCATGATCGAAGGCTGGGCTGTGTATGCCGAACGCATGATGCTCGAGGAGGGCTGGGGAGACCACGAGCCGGAATTGTGGTTGATGTACGGGAAATGGGCCCTGCGCGTGGTCACCAACGCCATCATCGACTATGGCGTCCACGTGCTCGACCTGGAGCGCGAGGAGGCCATCCGTCTGATGCGCGAGGAGGCATTCCAGGAAGCGTCCGAGGCGACCGAGAAGTGGCGTCGGGCGACTCTGTCGCAGGTCCAGCTGAGTACTTACTTCTCCGGTTTTGCCGAGATTTACGATTTCCGCGAACGGCGCAAGGCCGAGCTTGGGGAGGCCTTCAAGCTACGCGATTTCCACAACGAGTTTCTGAGCTACGGCTCGGCTCCGGTGGCGGTGATCGTCGACCTCATGGAAAAACATGAATGAAGACCGTGAATGGGTAGAGCAGCGGCTTTTCCCGCACCCGCCAGGCGCTTATCCGGGCCGAATCCAGAACTGCATCGGTTTGTCCGTTGCGACGGGCTGATCAATGTCTTTCCAGCCAAAATGCGTGACCATGTCCGGTCGCGGTCGATAGCCGCGTTTGCGCCAGAACCCGTCCAGCGGGCGGTAGTCGGACGGGCGCAGCGGATGGTCGTCAGGCCGCTGCACGGCGCAGAAGGTGGTCAGCTTGAAACCCAGGTTGACGGCATGGGTCTGGCGCTCATCGAAAAAGCGGTGGCCGATGCCCCGACCGCGCCAGCCGGCGTCAAGGACGGATTCGCCGAAGTAAAACACGGTTTCCGGATCGAACCCGGCCTCGATGAACGGGCGCCGGAACGCGGCATCGGCGTCGCCTAGCGGCAGCCCGGTCGAGCAACCGATAAGGCAATCGCCGTCCGCGGCCAGCACGATCACGCTGCGGTCCGATTCGGCGTATTCGTTCAGGTAGCTGCGCTCGTAGTCCAGCGAGCCGTCGTAGAGATACGGGAAATCACGAAAAACGCGAATGCGCAGCGCGGCCACTTCATCCAGCCAGGGCTCTGCCTGCCGGCCGCTGACGCGTCGAATGGTCAGGCTCACCCCCGTCAGGCCTGGATCAATGCAGACAACTCGGAGACTTTTTGCGCCAGCAACTCGGTATCGGCGCGCGTTTCCACGTTGAGACGGATCACCGGCTCGGTGTTGGAGGCGCGCAGATTGAAGCGCCATTGCTCGAACGACAGGCTGATCCCGTCGGTCCGGTCCAGTTCACCGCCCTGCTCGGCGTAGTGGGCGAGCACGCTTTCGAGGACCCGGTCGGTCTCGTCGACGGTAAAGTTGATTTCGCCGCTGCAAGGATAGGCGGCAATGCGCTCGTCGACCAGTTCGGCCAGGCTCCGTCCGGTGTTTGACAAGTTCTCGACCAGCAACAGCCAGGGGATCATGCCGCTGTCGCAGTAGGAGAAATCGCGGAAGTAATGATGGGCCGACATTTCGCCACCGTAGAGCGCGTCTTCGGCCCGCATGCGCTCCTTGATGAACGCGTGCCCGCTTTTGTTGATCAAGGCTTGACCGCCGGCTTCGCCGACCTGGGCCAGGGTATTCCAGGTCAGGCGCGGGTCGAGCACGACTTTCTCGCCTGGATGGCGGGCCAGCAGCTGGGCGGCGAACAGGCCAACCAGGTAATAGCCCTCGATGAAGCGCCCGTTGTGGTCGAAGAAAAAGCAGCGATCGAAGTCGCCGTCCCAGGCAACGCCGAAATCTGCGCCGCTGTTGATGACCGCCTGGGCCGTTTCGGCCCGGTTTTCGCTCAACAGCGGGTTGGGCACGCCATTGGGAAAGTTCCCGTCCGGCTCATGGTGCAGGCGCACCACCTCCAGCGGCAGAGCGGCGGCGAGGCGGTCGAAGAACGGACCGGCACAGCCGTTGCCGGCATTGACGACCAGCTTCAGCGGCTTGAGCGCCGAAATGTCAATCATGTTCAGCAGGCGGTTGATGTAGCCTTCGAGCACGTCGAGCGACTGGTGGCGGCCGGGGGATGCGGCCAGGACGGCACCGATATCATCGGCCAGGTGTTGCTCGATGTCTTTCAGCCCGGTATCGGCGCTGATCGGAATGGCCTGTTCGCGCACCATTTTCATGCCGTTGTAGTCGGCCGGGTTGTGGCTTGCCGTGATCATCACGCCGCCGCCCATCCCGGGCAGCGAGGCGGCGTGGTAAACCAGTTCGGTGCCGCACAGACCGATGTCGAGCGTATCAACGCCGGCCTCGTTGAGGCCGCGCACCAGCGCTTCGGCCAGTTCCGCGCTGGACAGGCGCATGTCGCGGCCGATCACCACCGGGCCGGACGGTGCGACCACGGTCTGAAAAGCATGGCCGATTCGGCGGGCACGCTCGCCGTTGAGTTGGGACGGCACCTGGCCGCGGATGTCGTACGCCTTGAAAGGACTGTTGGCCAGCCGGTTCATGATGGGATACCGCTCCTGAAAGTGGGCATAAGAAACCAATGTGGGCGATCAGGCCCGTCGAATTGCGCAGTCCGGCACCTCGACGCGGCGCTGGTGGTTGAGCAGAGTAAGCAATACGCAGACGCGTTCGGCGCCGGTCCTGGCCTGGAAAATGGCGCGGTAGCCGGCGCACGGCCCATCGATGATCTCGACCGGCTCGTCGGGCCGGTAGTCGATGCTGCCGCTCAAGTTGATGATGCCGTTTTCGTCACAGCGCCGCTGCAGGTCTTCGATCACGGTCTCCGGCACTTGCGCGGCCTGCTGGCCGGTTCGAACCAGGCCGATCGCGCCGCGCGTGGAGCGGATCGGCCCCCAGTCCTGGTTGGTCGCGGACAGGCGCACGAACAGGTAGCGCGGGAACATGGAGTCGATCCAAACGCGGCGCTTGCCGTTGCGGGTGCTGTGCTGGCGCGCCCGGGGTCGAAACGTCTCGAACCCCTGGTTGCGCAGATGCTCCTCGGCACGATCGTCCTGACGCGGTTTGCAAAAGACCGCGTGCCAGCGAAAAGCGTTTGCGATGTTGCCTGAATCGAACATGAGCCCCACGGTTCACAGCTTCTTCAATCCCCCTATTGTCCCGCGCTCCATGCGCGATCGCAAGGCGCCCTGCTGGCGCGCTCAATCGGCCGTGGATTGATGCGCTTGATGGGTCCTGGTCTCTGAGGTGCCGGGTGCTTCGGGCCATCCTTGGCGATCGGCTTGGGCGTTTCCGTTGGGGGTTTCGGGTGTAGAGGATTCCGAGCATCGGCGGGTGCCGGGTGCTTCGGTGGGTCTTTGGCGATCGGGCGGGCGGTTCGGCTGCGGGTTTTCGCTGTAGAGGATTTCGAGCATCGGCGGGTGCCGGGTGCTTTGAGCTGTCCACGGCGATCGGCTTTGGAGAGGCTTCTGGTTTCCGGGAGCTGGCTGCCTGCGGGATGACTTTCGCGACAGCTGGCCGCAGCGCGGGTTTCGTTCATGCTTTCTCGGGTCGGCTGGATGCTGCTGAGAACAAAGGTTCCCCCGCGCCGCGGCCACCTCAAAGCACCCGACACCCCCCGATGCAGCAGCCTGCAGGATTGTTTTTTCCGTGCCCGCCGCCCAAAGCACGCGACATCCTCCACGACCGCAGGCTGCACAACCGGTCGCGTCCAATTTCTGGTCCGTGGTCCCTCAACAAAGTAACCCTGGGCATAAGGGCGGATTTCGACGCTGCCCGTCGGGGGTGTAACCGCGAGGATAAGGGCGGATTCCGGGTCTGCCCGTCGGGGGTGTAACCGCAAGGATAAGGGCGGATTCCGGGTCTGCCCGTCGGGGGTGTAACCTCAAGGATAAGGGCGGATTCCGGGTCTGCCCGTCGGGGGTGTAACCCCGACCTACCCCGATCCTTCTACCGAACCCTTAAACCTTAAACCTTAAACCTTAAACCTTAAACCTTCACCGTAACCCGTAACCCGTAACCCGTAACCCCCAAGATAAGGGTTTTATCCGGCTCTGCCCGTCGGCCACGTAGGGCCGACCTACGGTACGGGCCATTGCGGGGTTTTCCGGAAACCGGAAACCGGAAACCGTAAACCGTAAACCGTAAACCGTAAAAGCCCCGTGCCTCAGCCGCCATTTTTCCTGAACCGTCCGGGCGAGACGCCGAACCATCGTCGGCAGGCGCGGCCGAAATTGGCCGTGTCCTGGTAGCCCAGGCGTTCTGCAATGCGGCTGATCGGCAGTGCCGAACGCTGCAGCAGGTCGGCCGCGATGGTCTGGCGGGTCTCGTCGACCAGCCCGCGGTAGCTGGTGCCGGAAGCGGCCAGACGGCGAATCAGGGTTCTTGCGGAGCAGGCCATTTCGGCGGCCATGGCGTCCAGGCCGGGTGATCGGCCGCCGCGGGCCAGCAGTCGGGCGCGGATGTCGGCGGCCAGCGGACTGGAATTCAGACGCAGTCGAAAAGCCTCTTCAGAGCGGGCCAGAGCATCCCGATGCATGTTCGTATTGGCCAGCCGGCAGGGCTCGCCGAGTACATGGCCGGGCAACTGCAGCCGGTAGTGACGCCCGGCAAAGACCAGGCGATCGCCGAAGCGGCCGCGCAGCTGCGCCCGCCAGGGCCGGTAGGACGCCGGCATCTGCAGGTTCAGGTAGCCTGCGTTGCGTCCCAGCAGGCGCTCCAGCAGGCCAACCAGGACCAGCTGATGAATCTCGAGCAGCAGATCCCACGGCCCGTCACGTTGTGCCGTAGGCAGGATTCCGGCGCTCCAGCCGCTTTCGTCGGTGACTGCCTGGAGAGCGGCAAATGGCGCCCGGAGCGGCTCGAATCGACTCAGCAGCGCAAGCGCCAGATCGACCCTGGGAGCGGTCGTGATCGCAATCCCAACCGGTCCATGATGTGCCGCTTCCATGGCCAGGGCCGGTGCTATGTGCCAGCCTGGCCGGCCTTGCTGGTCCATGATTTCAATCAGTGTCAGGACGCGATCCAGCGCAATCCGGCGTTCCGGATCGAAGTCGACGCTGCGCAGGCCGGCGGCCGCCAGCAGTCCCCGCTGTCGGGCCAGGTCCGGAACCACCGCGTCGAAGAAATGCAGCAGATAGATGGCCGGCAGTCCCGGATCGAAGCCTGATTGGCCAGCTTGGCGTGAAATGACCATACTTGGTCATTTTATGCACTATCGGTCCCGTTGGCCAGCGTGGCAAGCTGCTGGTGTCGATTTGTCAAGCCGAACAGGCCGCCCATGCTGCAGCGCACGTATCAATGGACCACTCCGACCGGCGGCATGCGCGCTTACGTCGATCGCAAACGCCTGGCGTGGACGCTCTCGGTGCTGTTTCCGCTGCTGCCCATCCTGGCCCTGGTGCTGCACCTGAACCTTGGCAACGAGGCCTGGCTTTTTCTTCCGCTGGCGGTGGTCTACGTTCTGGTGCCGCTGATGGACGCCATGCTGGGAGAGGATGCCAGCAATCCGCCCGAAGAGGTCGTTGCCGAGCTGGAAGCAGACGCCTACTATCGCGTCCTGCTGTGGTTGACCGTGCCGCTGTATTTTGTCGGGCTGGTGGTCACGACCGGCTATGCGGTCAGCGCCTCGCTGAGCTGGATCGGCTGGCTGGGGCTGGCCTATTCGGCCGGGCTGGTCGGTGGTCTGGCGGTCAACACCGGCCATGAGCTCGGGCACAAGCGCAGCCCGGTCGATCAGTTATTCGCCCGCCTGGCCCTGGCCGTTCCGGCTTACGGCCATTTTTCGGTGGAACACAACTTCGGTCATCACCGTCACGTGGCCACGGCCGAGGACTCGGCGAGCGCGCGTTTCGGTGAATCCATTTACCGGTTTGCCGGGCGTGAGATGCCGGGCGGCCTGCGGCGCGCCGTGGCGATCGAGCGCTCACGCCAGCATCGGCGCGGGCGGGGATTTTGGACGGTGCACAACGAAATCGTGCAGTCGTGGATGGTCACGCTATTGCTTCAGGGGGGACTGGTGGCCTGGCTGGGCTGGGAGGCGCTGCTGTTTTTGCTGATCCACAATTTGGTGGCCTGGTGGCAGCTGACCAGCGCCAACTATGTCGAGCACTACGGGCTCAAGCGAGCCCGGCTGGCCGACGGGCGTTACGAACGCTGTCGCCCGCACCATTCCTGGAACAGCAATCACGTGGTCTCGAACCTGCTTTTGTTCCACCTGGAGCGCCACTCCGACCACCACGCGCACCCGCAGCGTCGCTACCAGTCGCTGCGTGATTTTCCGGATCTGCCGCGCTTGCCGAGCGGGTACTTCGGCATGTTCGTGCTGGCCTATCTGCCGCCTTTGTGGTTCCGGGTGATGAACCCGCGCACCCTGAACCTGCCGCACATCGGCGCAGATCCAAGCCTTCTGAATCTTGATCCGAGACTGAAACCGGGCTTGCTCTCCGGCGGTGCTGTCGACCCCTCTGCCTGATCCTTTCGCCCAGGCGGTCTGCACGGCGCCGGTGATATCATGGCAGGATCCTTTCGCAGCGGAATCGCCATGTTTGATCGCAGCTTTACCATCGCCGGGTTCGACGAGGAGCTGGCCCAGGCCATCCGGGCCGAAGAGCAGCGCCAGGAAGAGCACATCGAGCTGATTGCCTCGGAGAATTACGCCAGCCCGCGGGTGATGGCAGCCCAGGGTTCGGTGTTGACCAACAAGTACGCCGAAGGCTATCCGGGCCGGCGCTATTACGGTGGCTGCGAGCACGTCGATATCGCCGAAGAGCTGGCGATCGACCGGCTCAAGCAGCTGTTCGGTGCCGACTATGCCAACGTGCAGCCGCATTCCGGCTCGCAGGCCAACCAGGCCGTCTTTCTCGCCCTGCTCAAGCCTGGCGACACCATCCTGGGCATGGACCTGTCCGAGGGCGGCCATCTGACCCACGGCGCCAAGGTCAACTTTTCCGGCCGGATTTTCAATGCGGTCCACTATGGTCTGGATCGGTCCACGGGCGAAATCGACTATGAACGCATGGCCGAACTCGCCCATGAACATCGCCCCCAGATGTTGATCGGCGGATTTTCGGCCTACTCGAGAGTGGTCGACTGGGCCCGTATGCGCGAGATCGCCGACGCCGTCGGTGCCTGGTTGCTGGTCGACATGGCCCACGTCGCCGGTCTGATCGCCGCCGGGGTGTATCCCAGCCCGCTGCCGCACGCACACGCCGTGACCTCGACCACCCACAAGACCTTGCGCGGCCCGCGCGGCGGGATCATCCTGGCCAAGGGTCAGGACGAGGCGGTGACCAAAAAATTCAACTCCCTGGTGTTTCCGGGCTGCCAGGGTGGACCGCTGATGCACGTGATCGCGGCCAAGGCCGTCGCGTTCAAGGAGGCCCTGGAGCCGGGATTCCGCGAGTACCAGCAGCGGGTCGTCGACAACGCCCGGGCCATGGCCGAAGTGGTCATGCAGCGCGGTTACAAGGTGGTCTCCGGGGGCACTGACAATCACCTGTTTCTGGTCGATTTGATCGACAGCGACATCACCGGCAAGGACGCCGAGGAAGCCCTGGGCCGGGCCAACATCACGGTCAACAAGAACACCGTGCCGGGCGAGCCGCGGTCGCCGTTCGTGACGTCCGGATTGCGCATCGGCACGCCGGCGGTGACCACGCGTGGCTTCAACGCCGCGGACTGTCGCGAGCTTGCCGGTCTGATTTGCGATGTGCTCGATCACATGGGTGATGAGGGCGTCGAGGCGCGGGTCAAGGACGCCGCCCTGGCGCTTTGTCGGCGCCATCCCGTCTACCGGTCCTGAGCCGCGCCACGGATGTGGTGCCCCTTCTGCAATCACACCGAAACCCGGGTCGTCGACTCGCGGCTGACCTCCGATGGCTTGCAGACTCGTCGGCGTCGCGAATGCGCCAACTGCGGTGCGCGCTTCAACACCTACGAGACCCCGGCTCTGAAAGCGCCCAATGTCATCAAGGCGGACGGCTCGCGCGAGGCCTTCTGTGAAGACAAGCTGCGCGGCGGCATGCTCAAGGCGCTGGAAAAAAGACCGGTCGAGACCCGAGAGGTGGAGCGCGCCATTCGTGATCTGTTGCGCAAGATCCGGACGCTGGAAGAAGCCGAAATCCCCAGCCAGAGCATCGGCGACTGGGTGGCCGGCGAACTGGCCCGGCTCGACCAGGTTGCCTACGTCCGCTTTGCCTCGGTGTATCGGCGTTTCGAAGACGTCCAGGCCTTCCGCGAGGAAATCGAGCGCCTGGAGCGCGACAACCCGGGCTCGCTGGATACGCGCCAGATCTCGCTTCTGGGAGAGCAGGATGATTGAGCGGGCGCTCGACGGCCCTGCTCGAGCGCGATCCTGTCGAACCCCCAGGCAATCCGTGCGTCGGCCGAATCCAGCGCAATGAGCCTGTCGTTCAGCGCGCTCGACCATCAGTACATGGCCGAGGCGCTGCGCCTTGCCGCGCGCGGATTGCCGTCGACCGATCCCAACCCGCGCGTGGGCTGTGTGCTGGTCCGCGAGCGGCAAATCGTCGGCAGCGGCTGGCACCGGGCCGCCGGCGAGCCCCACGCCGAGGCCCTGGCCCTGCGCGAGGCGGGGTCTCGCGCCCGCGATGCGGTCGCTTACGTCACCCTCGAGCCCTGCAGTCACCTCGGCCGAACGCCTCCCTGCGCCGATGCCCTGATCGAAGCCGGAGTTGGCGAAGTCATTGCCGCGATGCCCGACCCGTATCCACAGGTGGCCGGTCGCGGCCTGGCGCGCCTGCGCGCGGCCGGAATCCGGGTACGGAGCGGCCTGATGGAGAGCCAGGCCCGGGAGCTCAATATCGGCTTTGTCAGCCGGCACCAGCGCGGCCGGCCGTGGGTGCGGATCAAGCTGGCGGCCAGCCTGGATGGCCGCATCGCCGGACCCGACGGGCGCTCCCAGTGGATCACTTCGCCGGAAGCCAGGGCCGATGGTCAGACCTGGCGGGCCCGGGCCGGGGCGATTCTGACCGGGATCGGCACGGTGCTGAGCGATGATCCGCGCCTGACCGTGCGCCTGACCGGGGCGGATCGGCAGCCGCTGCGCATGGTTCTGGACTCCGGCGCGCGGCTGCCGCAGTCGGCTCGAATGCTCGAAGACGGCGGACCGGTCAAGGTCGCCAGCCTGTGTGCGCCGGCATGGAGCGGCTCGGGCGTGGAGTGGCGGCAGTTGCCTGCCGGCGAAGACGGGCGCGTGGGTCTGGCCGGGGTCATGGACTGGTTGACCGAGCTGGAGGTCAACGAAGTCCACGTCGAGGCCGGTCCGGTTCTGGCCGCAGCCCTGGTGGATGGCGGCTGGGCCGATGAGTTGCTGCTCTACCAGGCACCGGTGCTGCTCGGCGGCGGCATTTCCCTGATGACGCTGCCGGGGATGGAAAAGTTCGATCAGCGCCTCCACTTCCAGATCATCGACCAGCGCCGCATCGGCCCGGACCAGCGCTTCCTGCTGCGCCCGAAAACCTGACCAGAGAACCTGTCATGTTCACCGGAATCATCCACAGCGCCGGCACCATCGCCGAGATTCGCCCGCTTGAGGCGGGGCAACGCATGCGCATCCTGTGCCCCGAACTGGAACCATTGCTGTGGCGGGAGGGTGATAGCGTTGCCGTGGCCGGCTGCTGCCTGACCGCGCTGGCACTGGATGCGGAAGGGTTCAGCGCCGATCTGTCGGCCGAGACCCTGGCCCGGACCTCGCTCGGCGCGCTCAGGCAGGGCCACCGGGTCAACCTGGAGCCGGCCATGGCGGTGGGCGATCGCCTGGGCGGACACCTGGTCTCGGGCCACGTAGACGGCCTGGCTGAACTGGTTCACCTCCAGCCGGTCGGCGAAAGCCACCTGCTGCGTTTCCGTGTCCCCGATCGCCTGGCCCGCTTCATGGCCGAAAAGGGCTCGGTCACGCTCGACGGAGTCAGCCTGACCGTCAATGACGTCGAGGGCAGCGAGTTCGACGTCAACATCATCCCCCACACCTGGGAAGTCACCACGCTCGGGCAATTGACGCCCGGGGACCGCGTGAACCTGGAAATCGACCTGCTGGCCCGTTACCTGGACCGGCTACTCACAGAGCGAGGAATTGCATGAAATTTGATTCCATCCCCGACATCCTGCAGGCCATCCGCAGCGGCCGGATGGTCGTGATGCTGGACGATGAGGATCGGGAAAATGAAGGTGATCTGATCATGGCGGCCAGCATGACCCGGCCCGAAGATGTCAATTTCATGGCCCGTTACGGACGCGGTCTGATCTGTCTTTCCCTGACCCGTGAACGCTGCCGCCAGCTCGGACTGCAGCTGATGGTGCGCGATACCGATCGCCACCACCAGACCAATTTCACCGTCTCCATCGAGGCTGCCGAAGGAGTTACGACCGGGATTTCCGCCTATGACCGTGCCCACACCATCCGCACTGCGGTCGCGCCCAACGCGCGCCCGGATGACCTCACCCAGCCCGGTCACGTGTTTCCGCTCATGGCCCAGCCGGGCGGGGTGCTGGCCCGGGCCGGCCATACCGAGGCGAGCATGGATCTGGCCCTGCTGGCGGGTCTGGAGCCGGCCGGTGTGCTGGTCGAGATTCTCAACGAAGACGGCACCATGGCGCGACGGCCGCAACTGGAGGTGTTCGCCCAAAAGCACGGACTCAAGGTCGGCAGTGTCGCTGATCTGATTCGGCATCGGCTCGGTACCGAGGAAACGGTGGTCTGCATTCACGAGCAGACCGTCGGCACCGCCCACGGCCCATTCCGGCTGAAAGTGTTCCGCGACGGCATTCATCAGAAGCTGCACTGGGCGCTGATCCGGGGCGAGATTCGCGGCGACGAACCGTTCCCGGTTCGTGTCCACGTACCTGAGCTGCTCGGAGACGTCCTCGGCATCACCGATCCCGGCTTCGGCATGCCGCTGGATGCGGCCCTGGCCGATATCGATCGGCGCGGCCGCGGCCTGGCGCTGGTGCTGGGCTATGATGAGGACGATCAGACCCGTCTCGACGGACTGCGGCGGGCCGTATCCGACAAGTCAGTCGGGGCCGACCGCGATCGGGCCACGCGCGAGCTGCGCAGTTACGGGCTGGCCGCGCAGATTCTCGCCGAACTGGGTGTGCGCCGGATGCAGGTATTCGGTGCGCCGCGCCGGCTGCACGCGCTCGACGGCTTCGGGCTGGAGATCACCGAGTACGTGATCCCTGAGGGAGAACCGGAAAACTCATGACCGAAATCGACTGTCAAGCCGAGGGCCGCGGACGAAAACTGGCCGTTGCCGTGTCGCGCTTCAACAGCGAAGTCACCGAGCTGATGTGGAGCGGGTGCCGGCAAACCCTCGTCGAGCACGGCGTTGCCGACATCACCCTGGTCCGGGTGCCTGGCGCGTTCGAGCTTCCCCTGGTCTGCCGCTGGCTGGCCGGCAGCGGGCGATTCGATGCGGTGATCGCCCTCGGCGCGGTGGTGCGCGGCGAAACCGCCCATTTCGACTTCATCAGCGCCGAATGTACGCGCGGCCTGGGCCAGGTGGCCCTGGACAGTTCCATCCCGGTGGCGTTTGGCGTGCTGACGCCGGAAAACGCTGCCCAGGCCCTGGAGCGCGCCCACCCGGAACGCAAGAACAAGGGCCGCGAGGCGGCGCTGGCGGCGCTGGAAATGATCGCCTTGCGTGCGGAGATCGAGAGTGGCTAGGGACCGATCGACGAACGGCGGCAACCGCTACGAGCCCCGCCGGCGTGCCCGGCGGCGCGCCCTTCAGGCACTCTACCAGTGGCAATTGAACGATGATTCGGCCGCGGCCATCATCGCGCAATTTCTCGAAGAGCAGAACTTCGACGGAGTCGATCAGGAATATTTCGAGACCCTGGTAAACGAAGTGGTCGCGCGTCGGGACGAGCTCGACCAGGCGGTCACCCCGTATCTCAAGCGCGTCGAGGCCAGTCTGGACCAGATGGAGCGGGTGGTCTTGCGTCTTGGCGCCAACGAGCTTCTCCACCATCCGGAAACGCCGTATCGAGTGGTCATCGACGAGGCGATCGAATTGACCCACCGGTTTGGCTCTGAACAGGCGCATACCTTCGTCAACGGAGTGCTCGATCGTCTCGCCGAACAGGTGCGCCGGGTCGAGCGCGATGCCGATCGACAGCAGGGTTGAGTTTGATCTGATCGCGCGCATTCGCGCGCGTGCTGGCCCTGGCGATCCGGATCTGCTGGTCGGCATCGGCGATGACGCTGCGGTGTTTTTGCCCACGCCCGGCCTGGCCCTGGTCAGTACCACCGATTCGCTGGTCGCCGGCAGGCACTTCCGGCCGGACTGGTCGGCCGCCGACCTGGGCCATCTGGCCCTGGCCGCCAACCTGAGCGATCTGGCCGCGATGGGCGCCCGGTCGCGCTGGGCCCTGCTGTCGCTGACCCTGCCCGCTGCCGATCCGGTCTGGCTGGACGGCTTTCTGGACGGGTTCCTGGCCTTGGCGCAGTCCACCCGGACCACCTTGATCGGAGGCAACCTGGCCTCCGGACCGCTCAATCTGGGCGTTCAGCTGATCGGCGAAGTCGAGCCTGAGCGGATCGCGCGTCGCGGCGGCGCCCGCGAGGGTGACCGGATCCTGGTCACCGGCAGTCTCGGCGATGCAGCGGCAGCGCTGGAGCTTTCCGAACGGGCCGGGCCCGAGCTGGAGCGACGTCTGCGCCGGCCCGAGCCGCGCCTGGCCGCCGGCCGGAGACTGGCCGGACGGGTTTCGGCTTTGATCGATGTTTCCGATGGCCTGCTGGCCGACCTGGGCCACCTGCTGCCGCCGGGGTCCGGTGCCGAGATCGAACTCGGTCAGCTGCCCGCCAGCCGGGCCCTGAGCGCGGCGTTCGCCGATCCCGAGCAGCGCTGGCCGCTGCAACTGGGCGGCGGCAACGACTACGAGTTGCTGATGACGGCAGCACCCGGGCAGGTCCCGGTTCTGGCCGCTAGA
Source organism: Wenzhouxiangella sp. (assembly GCA_007694885.1). Lineage (GTDB taxonomy): Bacteria > Pseudomonadota > Gammaproteobacteria > Xanthomonadales > Wenzhouxiangellaceae > Wenzhouxiangella. The sequence goes on from REEW01000081.1 coordinate 50,201, forward strand.
ATGGAAGAACTCGGGCTTGAACTGTCCGATATCGGGACGCTGACGGGGCGTGCCGGCCTTCGTTGCCTGAGACCGGACGGCAGCGTCCTGGATCCGGCGAGCATCGGGTGGGATCATTTTGCCGACTGAACGCGAACGAACACGCACGATTGCCCTGGCCACGCCGACCGGCTTTCTTGCCTTCGGTTTCGGCAGCGGCCTGAGCCCGAAGGCGCCGGGTACCGCCGGTACCCTGGCCGCCCTGGTGTTTGCACCGGCCCTGGTTGCGCTGCCGCTGTGGGCGGGTCTGCTGGTGGTTGGGCTGGCCTTTGTGGTCGGTTGTCGTCTGTGCGGCGAGACCTCGCGCGAGCTCGGGGTGCACGATCACGGCGGCATTGTCTGGGACGAATTCGTCGGCATTTGGCTGGTTTTGCTGTTTGTTCCGTTCGAGCTGGCCTGGTGGCTGGCCGCGTTCGTTGTGTTCCGGTTTTTCGACATTCTCAAGCCGTGGCCGATCCGCTGGCTGGACCGTCGCGTAGGGGGTGGTTTCGGCATCATGATCGACGATGTTCTGGCCGCGCTGTTCGCGCTGGCGGTGCTGATTCTGGCCGGGCAGCTAGTGGGCCACTAGTGGGCTGAACGACTTTCCTGGCGGTCCAGCTCGGCCAGTTCGTCGGCCAGATCGCGAATTTCCTCGTCACGCTCGGGCGGGTCGGACAGTGGTCCGAGCAACTCGGACCGGACCGCGGCCGCTTCATCGACTCGATTCAGCTCCAGCAGAGTCCGGTACCAGTCAAGGCCGGTGCGCAAGGTCAGTTCGTGTTCGCGTCCGTGACGGTTCTGGAAGTGACGTGCGGCCTGGGCCAGCGGCCGCTCGGCGCGTTCGATCTGGCCGGTGCCGACCAGGGCCTGGCCGAGCAGACGAGCGGCGGCCATGGTTTGCGGGTGGTCGCCGCCGAACAGTTCACGCCGCTTTTCATACACCGGCTCGATGATCTCCAGTCCTTCGGCCATCAGGCCGCGATCGAGCAGAATGTTGGCCAGCACCTCCTGGGCGCCCAGGGTTTCCTGGTGTTCTGGACCGAGCAAGGCCAGGCGGGCGGCAACCACGTCCTCGAGAATTCGCTGGGCCGGTTCACGGTCGCCCTGGCGTGCCATCAGGCTGCCCAGGTTCAGGCGGGTGCGCAAGGTCACCGGATGTTCCGAACCCAGCGCCTCGGCCGCCAGTTCGCTGGCCTCGACCAGCAGGCTTGTCGCCTCGTCCAGGCGTCCCAGCGCGGCCAGGTTGTTGGCCATGTTGCTCATGGCGCGAAGGGTGCTGGTGCTGCGCCGGCCTTCCGTGGCCGTGAAGAAGGCGACCACCTCGCGATCGATCTCCAGCGCCTCGGCCTGACGGCCGAGCTGGCCCAGGGCCGAGGCCACGTTGAGCAGGGCCCGGCCGATTCGCGCATCGTCCGGGGCCAGGGTGCGGCGCATCCCGTCCAGCGCTTCCTGGAAATGAACCAGGCCCTGTTCGAAGTTGCGTGCCCTGGCGTGAACAAAGCCGGCGGTGCTGGCCGTGCGTATGCTGATTGCGTGATCCGACCCCAGCCACTGGTCGGCCAGTTCGACGCTTTCGCCGACCAGATCCATGGCCTGTTGCATCTGGCCGAGGTCGACGAGAACGCTGGCCAATCGGTTGCGCGCCAGCAGCAAGGCCTCGCGCTGCTCGGTGCGGCGATGGTCGTAGCGATCGATGGCCGTTTCCAGCAGGCTTCGAGCCTGCTCCAGGTCGGTGACCAGGTAGTGGGACCAGCCTGATTCGACCAGGGCCTGAAGCGTGTCCGGATGATTCGGACCCAGCTGTTCGGTGCGCAAGCGAACAATCCTCTCGGCCAGTTCCGGCATCCGTTCGGGAAAGTCGATGGCTCCATAGACGGCCAGGATCGACTGGTACAGGTCGGCCTGCAGGGCAGGCTGGTCGGCGAACTGCTCGGCCACCGAAACCGTCGCCCGCGACAGCACGTGGCGATCGATGGTGTGCCGGGCCAGGTCGGTCGCGCTGACATGGGTTGCGGCCTGTTCGAGCAGCTCGCCTGCCTGGCTCGGATCTTGTCCGGTTCGAGCCAGGCCGCTGCTCCATTGGCGGCCGAACTCCTCGAGGATCCCTTCGCCCATGGCCTGCGGCTGAATGTCTTCGAGCATGGCCTGCTGGAACCGGGCCACTTGCTCAAGTTCCATCTGGCGCTGTTCGGCGATCTGAAACTGGCGCTGCGCTTCGAACATGCCCAGCGTGGCCGCGGTGAGTCCGGCCAGCAGGGCGATCAGCACGGCGCTGGCGCTGCCCAGGGCGATCGCGTTGCGGCGGACGAATTTTCGTGCCCGGTAGCCGATCTGCCCCGCCATCGCGCTGACCGGCTCATGGCGCAGGGCGCGCTGGACGTCGGCGGCCAGGTCGCTGGCCGATGCATAGCGCGCCTCGCGATCGACCGCCAGTGCCTTCATCACCACGGCATCAAGATCATTGCGCAGCTGGCGGCGAAGGCGCCGCGGGGTGGTGTTGCGCTGCCGTGCGATCCGCCCGGCGGATGCCGGGTCAGTGGCAAGCGCGACCGAAGGCGCTTGCGTTGCCCGTTCGAAGGCGGCCGCGACGTCGGCCTGGCTCGCGGCGCCGGTCAGGCTTCGGCGCGGGATGGGCGGCTGGTCGATCAGCAGTTCATACAGGATCACGCCCAGGGAGTAGACGTCGCTGCGCGTATCGATATCGCCGGCGTTGTCGCGCAACTGTTCCGGGCTCATGTACTCCGGAGTTCCGATGCGGTCCGGGCGAAGCCCCCGGCCTGCGGGGCCGGCGGTGGTCGCGATGCCGAAATCGATGATCCGCGGCAGAGGCGTGTCGTCGATCCGGCTGACCAGGATGTTGGCCGGCTTCAGATCGCGATGGATGATGCCCTTCTGGTGCGCGTGCTGCACGCCCAGACAGATCCGGACGAACAGGGCCAGGCGCGCCCTCAGTCCCAGCCGATGTTCGCGGCAGAAGCGGTCCAGCGAGATGCCGTCCACGTACTCCATGGCGAAGTACGGATAGCCTTCGGCAGTCGTCCCGGCGTCGTAGACCTGGGCGATGGCCGGATGCTGCATTTGCGCCAGGGCCTGGCGCTCGACTTCGAAACGCGCGCGATTGTCGTTGTTGAGGACGCGCCTGCGCACCAGCTTGAGCGCAACCAGTCGTTCGACCGGCTCGGTTTGCCGGGCCAGAAAAACCACGCCCATACCGCCGCGTCCGAGCTCACGCAGCAGCTCGAAGCGATCGATCTGTATCTGCTGCCAGTAGGCGGCCTCCTCGGCCTGTCCAGAAACCTTGCTTGCACCCTCGATCAAGGTCTCGAAGGAGGTCGGCGTCGGATCCTCCGTCGGGCCGGTATCGTCGTCGCTGTGGCTCACGAATCCAGTGGTGGCGCCGGGCTCATGCCGAACCGTTCTTGAACTCGAACATGGTGATTACCCGTTCGACACCGCGCACCGCTCGGGCCTGTTCGACCGCGGCCTCGGCCTCGGCCTCGGTGACCAGGCCTTGCAGGTAGACGATCCCGCGGGTGGTGGTGACCTTGATCCGGGTCGGATCGAAGCCGGGCAAATCACGGATTCGGGTGAAGCTGGTCGTGACCCGTCCGGAGACCAGGCGGTCGTTGCCGGCCTGACTGAATCCGACCCGCTCCAGCGGAGCCAGTTCATTGAACAGGCGCAGCACGCCGTCGACGTCCGAGGCCAGTTCGGTCGCCCGTTCGACCAGTTCCGGCGTCCCGGCTTCGCCGGCCATCAGGACCCAGCCGTTGTGGGCGTTGACCTTGATGCGCGTCGACTGATCGAAGCGTTCGTCGCTGAACAGCGCATTGCGGACCCGGACTTCGAGCACGTTGTCGTCAATCACCGTGCCGACCGAGCGCCGATCGTGCACGGCGACGCCGGTGGCAACCGCTCCGCCGACGACCAGCGCGGCGCAACCCGCCAACTGTGCGCCGACCAGCAATGCCAGCAGGGTCCGAAACATCGTTTTCATGCAGTTGTGTCTCCTTGGTGATAACAGAATGGACCGTTGCCGGGTTGCAAAAGTTTGCTTTCGTTCAGAAATCGACTTCGAACGCACTGCGGACCCAGTGGGGCGGCTGGTCGGGCGCATCGAAGCCGACGACGTCGAAACGGCAGGGCAATTCCTGGAACTCGGGACGGGCGGCAAGAAAGTGCCGGGCAGCGAGGATCAATTTGCCCTGTTTGCGTTCATCGACGCTTTCCAGCGCCGATACCCGGCCGTCCAGGGAGCGCGATCGAACCTCCACGAAAACGACGATGTCGGGCGGGGCGTCGCACGGGTCCAGCATGATCAGGTCGATTTCTCCGAGTCGGCAGCGATAATTCCGGAGCAGGGTGGTCAACGCGTGCCGATGCAGGAACTGCTCGGCCAGGGCCTCGGCATTGTCCCCGCTGAGCTGGCGCGAGGTGCGACTCATTCGATGACGGCGCGTCCGTCGACGATGCGCACGAATGGCAGGTCGCGCTCGATGCGCCCGTGACGATCGAGGCGCAAACGCCCGGTCAAGCCCGGCAGGTAGAGCGCGGGGTCTGAACGCATGTGGTCCAGCCATGGCAGCAGGCTCAGCGCGTCTGCGCCGAGCGCAAACAGCCTCGACAGGGCCGGGCTGTCCAGGCCCTGATAGCGTCCCTCGGCCTGCCTGCGAACCTGGCCTTGGCGGGTGTTGTCGAGAAACCAGGGGGGCAAGGGCAGCAGCACCTGGTCGAGGTCCTGGTCGCGCCGCGGGTCCGGCGGCCCGGCGATGACGTGGGAGGTGGCCATGACCGGAATGTCGCCGGCGCCGAAGAAGGCCAGCTGCGGTCGAATGGCGCGGGCATCATCGGCGCGCGAGGCCAGAAAAATCAGATCGGCATCGGTTCGCCGGGCCGGCTCGTTTTCCAGCGGCACGCCGAGCAGGCGCCCCAGACCGGCGGCGCGCTCGCGCGACCGGTCCAGGCCGAGCACCACTTCGAGCAGGATGGAATGATCAACCTGGGAGGTGGCATAGCGCGTGTCGCGGACAATCTCCCCGCCGCCGAGGCGGAAGGACTCGCTGAAGGACTGGGCCAGACGGGCACCCCAATCGGTGTCCTGGCGAAGGACCAGCGCCCTGCTGTGGCCCTCGACCAGGGCCCGGGCCGCGACCATTTCGGCCTCCTCTTCGGGAATCAGTGCATGGGCACTGACCAGGCCCGGGAATTCGCTGAGCAGGCGTGGGTCCGAGGGGTGATTGAGCAGCAGCAGCGGCAGCGTTGCATCGCCCAGTTCGAGCAGGGCGTCGACCTGGGCACGATCCAGCGGGCCGATCACGAAATCGGCGCCGAGCTCGCGCGCCGAAAACCAGGCATTGATCGCGTCGTCGGGCGTATCGGACGTGTAGAGAAAGCGCAGCTCCGGGCGCTGTTCCGGCGGACGCTGGGCCCAGGCCGAGAGCAGACCGTCGCGCAGCGCCCGGCCCGGGCGCGCCAGGTTGCTTTCGGGGCCGGGGAGAATCACGGCGACGCGCGCCGGGGCCGGCTGGATCTGGCGCCATGCGGCAAGCCAGAGAGCGGCCTCGTCGGCCCGGTAACCTGCGTTTGGATGGCGTTGCTGCCAGCCGAGCAGGGCAGTTTCCAGACGCTCTTCGTCGAGCAGGAATTCGCGCGCGGTGACGGCCAGGTCCAGCCACGGCGCCAGTTCCGGGCGATGGCCATGGTTGCTGAACAGCTCCCGAACCACGGCCAGCGGAAATTCGATCAACAGTGCCAGGGCCAGTTCGGGCTCGAAATCACCCGCGCGCAGGCTGCTCCCGAGGGTCCGCACGGCCTCATCGGCGGGCCGGTCGGCCAGGGCCTGGAGGCGGCGTTCAAGCGCGCTGTAGCGATCTGCCAGTTCCTCTGGCACGCGCTCGCTGACCTGGGCGAGAAGCCAGCCGGCAGTGGCGCCGTCGCCCTCGATGATGGCGGCCTCGGCCCATGCCATGGCCAGGCGGACCTCGCCGTCAGAGGTCAGGTCGGAGGCGCGCACCTGGCCAAGCAGGGTGCGGGCCTGGTCGACCTGGTCGGCGGCCAGCAAACGCTCGGCCACGTCCAGGCGCAGACGAGCCTGCTCAGGGTCAGCCAGCGGCGCGAGTTGTCGTTCAAGCTCTGCCAGGGCCTGGTCATGGCGACCGGCGTCGATGAGCGTGGCGATGGCCGCAGCACCGGGTTTCTCAGGCGTGTCCGGGCGCACCAGCGGCTCCGGTGCGCAAGCGGCAAGAAACAGGACGGTCCCAACGACCAGCAAGAGGCGAGTTGTCATCCCCGGAATCATAAACGATCACGCTCCAGGGGGTGCCCATGGGCCATGGGTGCCGGCCCGGTCTGACCTACAATGCAGCCATGAATCGAGCAATGCAGGCATGAGCGAGGCAGGCGGGCAAAGCCGGGCCACTCTCTGGGTCGTGGCCACGCCGATCGGGCATCTCGGCGATTTGTCCGGGCGCGCCCGCGAGCTGCTGGAAACGGTCCCGGTGATTGCCGCCGAAGATACCCGGATCAGCCGGCGCCTGCTCGCACAGCGCCCGACTGCTCCGCGCTGGATCCGGCTCAATGAACACAGCGAGGATCGGGTGCTCGACGAGGTCCTCGGCGTGCTCCAGTCCGGCCTGGACGTGGCCCTGGTCAGCGATGCCGGGACTCCGCTGGTGTCCGATCCGGGTTACCGCCTGGTCAGCGCGGCCCACGCGGCCGGCCTGCGGGTCAGTCCGATTCCGGGCCCGTGCGCGGCCATCGCCGCCCTGTCGACCTCCGGCCTGCCGTCGGATCGATTCTGGTTCGAGGGTTTTCTTCCCGCCCGTTCAGCCGCGCGGCGACGGCGCCTGCAGGCACTGGCGGCCATGCCGGCTTCGATCATCTGCTACGTTCCGGCGCGCGACCTGGTCGAGGTGCTGGACGACTGCATCACGGTTCTGGGTGCCGATCGCCCGGCCACCATCGCGCGTGAACTGACCAAGCACCACGAAACCATACAGCGCGGTCGCCTGGCCGAACTGCACGTTTTCTGTCGCGACGACCCGGAGCAGGGCCGCGGCGAGTCCGTCCTGGTCGTGGCCGGGAGCGAGCGGCCGCCGGCCGCGATTGACGCCGCTGCCCTGGCCGCCGAACTGGCCCTGGAGTTGCCGCCGTCCAGGGCCGCGCGCGTGCTCTCGAAGCTCAGTGGTCTGAGCCGGAAGCAGGCCTGGGATCTGGTCGAGCGGCATCGCGCGGACAAGCCCGGCGCCGCGATCGTCACCTCCGATGATTAAAATCCAGCCATGATTCTGATCATCGTGTTGGTCTTTGCCGCCGTGATTTTCCTGCCCCAGTGGTGGGTCAAGCGGGTCTTGACCCGCTACCAGTCGCCGCGCGACCGCTACCAGCGCAACGGTGCCCAGATGGCGCGGGAATTGCTCGAGCGTCTTGGCCTGGAGGCGGTTCGGGTCGAACGCGGTGAACCCGGCCAGGATCACTACGACCCGGATGCCCGCGCCGTGCGCCTGAGCCCCGAGAACTACGATTTCGGCTCGCTGACGGCGGTAACGGTGGCGGCCCACGAAGTGGGTCATGCGGTCCAGCATGCCGACGGCTACCGGCCGCTGATCTGGCGGACCCAGCTGGTCAAGTCCCTGCAGCGTTTCCAGCGTCTGGGCGTGATCCTGATCGCCCTGATGCCGATCGCCATCCTGGCCCTGCGCCTGCCGGCGGCCGGACTGACCTTGCTGGTGGTCGGCCTGGCCAGCCTGGCTTCCGGGATCATTGTTCACCTGATGACGCTGCCGACCGAACTCGATGCCAGCTTCCGCCGGGCCTTGCCGCTTTTGGTCAAGGGCGGGTATCTGCGCAAGGAAGACCGCTGGCATGCCCGGCGCATCCTCACCGCTGCGGCCATGACCTACGTCGCCGCCTCGCTGATGGGGCTGGTCAATTTCTGGTGGTGGCTGAGAGTGCTTCGGCCCTGATCCGTCCGCGGCGGGTAAAATGCCGTCATGTCTGCCGCCGCCATCCCCGTCCTGACCTACCACGGCTACAACGTGGCCGGAAACGATTACGCGGACAACGACCATGTGGCCCTGGCCCGCGATCTGGCGTGGCTTGGCGCACACGGCTGGACCGTCGTCCCGCTGGGCCGGGCCGTGCGCAGCCTGTTCGATGGAGCGGATGCGGCCTTGCCGGAGAAGGCCATCTGCCTGACGTTCGACGACGGCACGGATCTCGACTGGATCGATGTCGAGTTTGGCGAGCTCGGTCACCAGCGCGGCCTGTACGGCATTCTGGAGGACTTTCAGCGCAGGGATCCGCAGCGGGCGGCCCCGCACGCGACCGCTTTCGTCATCGCCTGCCCGCACGCCAGGGCGCGCATGGCCACGGCTGCCCTGCAGCACGGCCACGGTATGGCTGAGCAATGGTGGGCGCTGGCCGAGCGCAGCGAGCTGATGAGTATCGGCAATCACAGCTGGGACCATCGTCACCCGCTGGTGGTGTCTGCCGAGGCCGGCGGCGGCAACTTTTTCTCGGTGGACGACTTGGCCCAGGCGAAGCGCCAGGTCGTCGAGTCGGGTCACTACATCGCCGCCAGAACGGGCGCATGGCCGGAGCTGTTCGCTTATCCCTGGGGCCAGGCCAGCGACTTTCTGCGCTTCGAGTTTTTCCCGACTCGGGTGTCCGAGCACGGCGTGAGGGCGGCTTTCGGCACCGAGCCGGGACCCATGCACGCCGGATCGGATCGCTGGTACCTGCCGCGCTACGTATGCGGCGAGCACTGGCGCGACCCGGCCGGGCTCGCAGCCGTGCTGAAATGAGCCGTTCGCCGCCGTGGCTGGGCTGGCGCACTCACCTGCTGTCGCCGCTGCTCGACGCCGCGCTGAAACGGGATTCGGCCGCAGCCGGCCTGGCGCATCACGCCCGGGCGTTTCCGGGTGCGCAGGAAGAAAGCGAGCGGGCGGCGGCGCGGGCCATTGATACGGGCTTTGCGGTGGATCCGGACTGGCAACACCGGCACATGCTCACCGCGGCGCTGGACCGACAGGACAACTTCGCCCGCTTGCTGCGGGCCCGCCTGGCCGACCCGGCCCGGCTGGAAACGCACGGAGAATGGCCGAGGGGGCGCTTCGTGGCGCTCGGGCTGCACTGGGGCGCGGGCTTTCCGGTTCTCGCCCACCTGCTCGACAGCGGTCGGCAGCCGGCCTTCGTGTATCGTCCGGAAAACCCGGACGATCTGGGCTCGGTGCCGCAGCGAATCTTCAATCGCCTGCATCTGCGCTCCTTGCATGGGTTCGGCCACTGCATTCCGGTGGGCGGCGCGTACCGGAAAATCAACCAGGCCGTGGCGGCCGAGCAGGTGCCGGTGATCCTGTTCGACGCCCCGGCCATTGGAACAGCCCGGGTCATGGAGTTCCACCCATCGCCTTACCGGGTTGTGCTGCGTTCGGGTCTGCTGCAACTGCTGGCCGACCAGCAGCTGCCGTTCGTGTTTTTCCGTTGCGGCCAGAAGCCGGGGCAGGCGCGACGCCTGCTGGAGATTTCGCGGCGCCACGAAGCGTCAGCGGCCGAGCAGATCGGTCTGCGCGCAGCCGAATTTCTTCTGGAAACCCTGACCAGGGATTCCGCCCAGTGGCACCTGTGGCCGGCAGCCGAGGCGCTGATTGCCCGGTCGCGGCAGCCGGCCCGGGCCGCTTCGCCGTCGACACCCATCGCCGGAGACACACAGACATGAAACTATCCCTGGGCTCCGGCGGCGTGCGCCTGCCCGGCTGGGTTCACGTCGACTACGACGCCGCCTGCCGCCCCGACATCCGCGCCGACCTGGCCGCGCCGCTGCCTTTTGCCAGCGCCAGCGCGGATTTCCTGCAGTCGGAGGATTTCATCGGTCAGCTGAGTTTTGCCCAGGCACGCAGCTTCCTGGCCGAGTGCTACCGCATCCTCAAGCCCGGAGGCGCCCTGCGCCTGCTGACTCCGGATCTGGATCTGCTGGCCCGGCTGTACCTGGCGCGCAATCCTCGTCTCAAGCAACTGTGGGACAACGAAGTCGGCATACCGCTGGAAACCGGCACCCTGGGCGAGGTGGTGCACAAGGCCCTGACCTTCGCCGATCAGCGCAGTTTCTACGACGAGGACACCCTGCGCACGCTGCTCGAACCGATCGGCTTCGAGGTGGTTCGGGTGCGCTTCGCCGACAGCGCGTTCGAGGCGCTGCGCGGCATTGACCTGCGCACCCCCGACAACGCGATCAGCCTGTACCTGGACTGCGTGCGTCCGGCTGGTTGAAGCGGTCGGAGTGGGCTATGATGCAGGCTGGAAGAGTCGGCCGGACAGTCGCTGTGCCGTTACGGCATGGAGGAAAGTCCGGGCTCCGCAGGGCAGGGTGCCAGGTAACGCCTGGGGGCGGTACTGGTGACGGTACCGCTACGGAAAGTGCCGCAGAAAACAAACCGCCGATGGCCTCTTCACCGAGGCACAGGCAAGGGTGAAAAGGTGCGGTAAGAGCGCACCGCGTGGCTGGCAACAGGCACGGCACGGTAAACCCCACCTGGAGCAAGGCCAAATAGGGGTGCGATGGCGTGGCCCGCGCCGCATCCGGGTAGGCCGCTAGAGGCGACCGGCGACGGTCGTCCCAGATGAATGACTGTTCTCGACAGAACCCGGCTTACAGGCCGGCTCTTCCTTCTGATTTACGCTTCAGCCTGTACGCTCAACCCCTGCCCCAGCAGGACTTTCCGGCCCGGCCGCAAGTTCGGATCCCAGTCCGGAAACTCCGCCGGCGTGAGCACGATGACCGTCGATCCCCAGTGGAATCGCCCCAGTTCCGCGCCGCGGGCCAGCGGCGCAGCGTCAAGGCGGCGGCGCCGAGGCTCGGGACCCGGCCGCCGGTCGTGCGGCCCGCCCCAGACGGTCTCGATCCCGGCCACCAGCAAGGCAGCGACCATCACCACCGCCACCGGGCCGTAGTCGGTGTCGAGAATCACCGCCATGCGTTCGTTGCGGGCAAACAGGCCGGGCACGGCCCGGCTGGTCCGGGTCGAGACGCTGAACAGGCGCCCGGGCATGCGAAACTCTTCCACCGGCCGGCCGGCGATGGGCGCATGGACGCGGTGGTAGTCGTGGGGTGCCAGGTAGATCGTGATGAAACGGCCGTCGCTGAAGGTTTCGGCCCAATCCGGTGACCCCAGCAGCGCCTCGACGCCGTAGTGCATGCCCTTGGCCTGGATGAGCTGTGCGTCGGTGATGGTGCCCAGCTGGCTGATCGTGCCGTCGCACGGCGAGATCAGGCGCAGCGAAGGGTCGGCCAGGGGGCGGGCGTCATCGGCCAGGGCGCGGGTGAAAAACGCGTTGAAGCTGGGATAGTCGGCCGGGTCGGGTCGGGCGGCCTCGTCCAGGTTGACCGGGAACAGCCGCCGGAAACCTCCGATCAGCGGTTTCCTCACCCACGGCCGCTCGGATCTTGAAAGCGTCCAGGCGATCCGGGTCAGCAGCTGCTGCGGCAGCAGGTACTGCGGCCAGACCGCGATGCGGTCGGCCAGGGCCGGTTTCACGAACTGATCCGGAACAGGTCGGCGACGACGTCCTCAGGGACCAGCGGGTGGCCGAAGCGGCCGTGCAGACGGCCCTCGGGATCGATGATCAGCACGGCGGCCGAATGATCGACGTTGTAGAAGCCGGTGTTTTCGTCGGGCTGCTCGCGCCAGTAGACGATCCCCAGCTGGCGGGTCAGGGCCTGCAGTTGCTCCTCCGGGCCGGTGATGGCAACGAATTCCGGGTCGAACCAGGCGACGTATTCCTCCAGCAGCTCGCCCTGGTCGCGGTCGGGATCCACCGACACGAACACGACCTGCGGCAGCTCCTCGCGGCGCATCAGGCGCAGCTGTTCCATGGACTGGGCGAGCATGGCCAGGGTGTCCGGGCACACATCGGGGCAGTTGGTGAAGCCGAAAAACAGCAGGCTCCAGCGCCCCTCGAGATCGCTCCTGGTGAACGGCTCGCCGGCCGCCGTTTCCATCCGGAAGTCGGCCAGCGCGCGCGGGGTCGGAAACAGCTGGGCGGCCCGCAGATCCTGGGTTCGATCGATCATGAAACGTGAGGCCACCAGGCCGGCGGCCAGCGCGGCGATCAGGACGATGGCGACAAGAAAAATACGGCCGCTCTGGCCGTGGGGCAGGTTCGAAGTAATCATTGCGATAGTATACCGTTCTACCTTGTCTTTTCGGATCAAACCGGCGCCGGAACGCCGCATCAGGGAATGTCTGACACCGATCTCGCCACGCTGGTTCGCAGGGCGGCCGCCCGCATGGACGCGGCCGGCCTGCATTTCGGCCACGGTACCGACAATGCGCTCGACGAGGCCTGCTGGATGGCCTCTCATGTGCTCGACATCGCGGCCGATTTTCCGCCGGAGGCCTTCGATCGGGAAGTTGGCGACGAGCATCGTCTGCGTTTCGAAGCCCTGGTCCAGGACCGCATTGCAACGCGCAAGCCGCTGGCTTATCTGATCGGCGAGGCCTGGTTTGCCGGGCTGAAGTTCCGGGTCAGCGAGGACGTGCTGGTGCCGCGCTCGCCGCTGGCCGAGTTGATCGTCGACGGATTCGAGCCCTGGCTGCCGGCCGAGCGCATGCAGCGGGCGGTGGATGTGGGCACCGGCTCGGGCTGCATCGCGGTTGCCCTGGCCCATCATTACCCGCAACTGCAGGTCGATGCGGTCGATATTTCCACGGCCGCCCTGGCCCTGGCCGAGGCCAACGTCCGTGATCACGGGCTGAACGAACGGATTCGGGTGCTGCAGTCGGATTTGTTGACCTCGGTGTCTGATCGGCGCTACGACCTGATCCTGGCCAACCCGCCCTACGTGCCCGAGGCCTCGATGGCCGAGTTGCCACCGGAATATGCCTGGGAGCCTGCCCTGGGCCTGGTCGCAGGCGCGGATGGTCTCGATCTGGTCCGCCGCCTGGTCGCTCAGGCCGGCGACTGCCTGGAAGAACACGGTATCCTGATCTGCGAGGTCGGTGAAGCGGCCGCGGCGCTGGATCAATGGCTGCACGCCGAGCCGGTCACCTGGCTGGAATTTGCCCACGGCGGTGACGGCGTGTTCCTGCTCGACCGCGCCGGCTGTCGGCGGGCCGCAGGTCAGGCCTGAGGCTGTCAACAAACGTCCCCAATCTTGGCACCCCGAGTCGCTAAAATAGGGGATTGACTTACTTTGCCGGGATAACTTGAAACAATGAAAATACTGGTCACGATCAAGCGCGTGGTGGACTACAACGTCCGCGTGCGCGTCAAATCCGACGGTTCCGGCGTGGAAACCGAAGGGGTCAAGATGTCGATCAACCCGTTCGA
>REEW01000178.1 GCA_007694885.1 Wenzhouxiangella sp.
GCCTGGCCGCTGCCCGCCGCGGCCAGGGCAACCGCGTGGTGGTCGCGGTCGGCGGAGACGGCACGGTGCATGAAGTCGGCAGCGGCCTGGTCGGCGGCGCCGCCGCGCTGGGCGTTCTGCCGGTCGGTTCGGGCAACGATTTTGCCAGCATGGTCGCCGTGCCGACCGGAGTCCAGTGGGCCTCGACCTTCTTTGCCAGCGCTCCGATCCGGGCCTGCGATGCCGGCGTTGCCGAATGGACGAACGCCGATGGCGGCGTTGGCCGGGCGACGTTCATCAACAGCCTGGGGCTGGGCTTCGAGGGTGCGGTCGCGGCCCGGGCCGAAGCCCTGGCCCGGTTGCGTGGTCCGTGGCGCTACCTGCTGGCGGTGGCAATCGAACTGCCCGGATACCGGGCCCCCTGCATGCGTCTGGACATCGAAGGCCGGCGCTTCGAGGGGCGTCAGTTGCTGCTGGCCATCGGCAACGGCCGGCGCGCCGGCGGCGGTTTCCTGCTCAATCCACGGGCCAGGATCGACGACGGCTGGCTGGATATCTGTCGCGCCGATGACCTGCCCCTGCATCGCCTGCTCGGCATTCTGCCGTCGGTGTTTCGCGGAACCCATGGCCGCCATGCCGGCATCCATCACCAGCGCTGTCGGCAACTGACGCTTGCAAGCGCTGCCCCGACCGCCGTTCACCTCGACGGCGAAGTCGTCACCCGTTCGGCGGTCGAGTTGGTGGTGACGATCCAGCCCGGTCAACTGCGGGTTGCGGGCTAGCCGCGCGACACCTGCGGCAGTCTTGATGCGCTGCACAGTTACATTTGCTCCGCGGCTTGGCACAATGGGGCCGTTGGATCAGAAACTGCTTCGGGAGTAGTCAATGAGCAAGGTCGCTATCGTGACTGGTGGGACGCGCGGCATCGGCGCGGCCATTTCAGAAGAACTCATCCGCCAGGGCTTTAGCGTGGCGGCCACCTACGGCGGTAACGCCGAGGCGGCCGCCGAGTTCGAGCAGGCCACGGGCGCACGCACCTACCAGTGGGACGTCGGTGATTTCGACGCCTGCCAGGAGGGTGTGGGTCGCGTGGAGGCCGATCTCGGCCCGGTCAGCGTGCTGGTCAACAATGCCGGGATCACCCGCGACGGGACCATGCACAAGATGACGCCGGAACGCTGGGACGATGTCATCCGCACCAACCTGACCTCGTGCTTCAACATGTGTCGTGCCGTCATCGAGGGCATGCGCGACCGTGGCTACGGGCGGATCGTCAGCATCGGCTCGGTCAACGGTCAGGCCGGCCAGTACGGCCAGGTCAACTACGCCGCCGCCAAGTCCGGCATCCACGGCTTCACCAAGGCCCTGGCCCAGGAGGGGGCGGCTGTCGGCGTTACGGTCAACGCCATCGCCCCAGGCTACATTGCCACCAGCATGGTCGAGGCTGTCCCTGAGCGGGTACTGGAGAAGATCATCTCCCGCATCCCCGTCGGCCGCTTGGGCAAGCCGGAAGAAATTGCCCGGGCCGTTGCCTTCCTGGTCGCCGAAGACGCCGGCTTCATTACCGGGTCGACCCTGTCGATCAATGGCGGACAGCACATGTACTAAGTCCGGTTGCCTCACGACCTGTTTCGACTTCGCCGGGCTCTTTGGGTCCGGCGAAGTCGTTTTCCGGATGGTGTGAAGTGAAGGCTGGACAGCCAGCAGAAATGGTGTGGCCGGCCTGCCTGCATCGACTGCCCCTATAATTCAGACTGTTACCGCAATCGAACCGTTGTCTTACTCCGTGAGCAGTTCCCGCATTCACGCTTCCGACTGGCTCCTGGCCGAAGCCGTGCGTCTGTACGAAGAACACAACGGCCGATCCCGTGACGACCAGACCGCCAACACCCTGGCCCGGGATGCCGGGGGCGGATTCGGCCGGCGGCTGGCGCGTCGGGCGGCGGCACTGCCGGTGGCCGCCGCGGTCCGCTCCGACCTGGCCCGACTGCGCCGCCTGTTGGCCCGCCTGGCCGTCCTGCTCCTGGTCCTTGGCGCACTGGCCGGTGTCCTGGCGGCCCTTGCCAGTACGGCTGAACGCGAGGTCGATGTGCTCCTGGCCGCGGTCTCGCTGCTGCTGCTGCCGTCGCTGATGCTGCTGATGTGGGCAAGCCTGATGCTGTTGACGCGGCCGGCGCGGGCCTCGGCCAGCCTCAGCGGTGGCCTGGTCGGCCTGGGGCTTCGCCGACTGGGGCCGCGGCTGCTCGAGGGGCCGCTGGCCGGGGAGACGGTTTCGGCCATGGCCGGATTACTGGCCACGTCCGCCGGGCGCTGGCTGCTGGCCACGATTGCCCACGCGTTCTGGGTGGTCTACAGTCTCGCCGCACTGCTGGTGTTGACGATCCTGTTCAGCGCCGCCCAGTACGACCTGAGCTGGGGAACCACCTTGCTGTCCGAACAAGCCATGGTCGACCTGATTTCCGGCCTGGCCTGGTTTCCGGCTGCCCTGGGCCTGGTCGAGCAACCTTCTGCCGACTGGATTCTGGCCGGTCGCAAAGGCGTCGAGGCCGGGGCCGTGCGTGCCGAATGGGCGCGTTTTCTGATGGCGCTTGTCGCCGTGTACGGACTGCTGCCACGTCTGCTGCTCGCCATCCTGTCCGGGGTGCTGGGCCGGCTTGGGCTGGGCCGGATGGTGCTGGATACCACTCAGCCCGGCTACCTGCGCCTGGCCGGCAGCCTGCTCGACGAGGAGGATGCGCTGGTTCACGGCGACCAGCCGCCCTCGGCCCCTGCGGTCCAGCGCCGACGACAGGCCAATGCCGACGGTCCGCCCCTGCTGGTCGGGGTAGAGCTGGAACGAAAGCAGTGGCCGGTCGAACTGCCGGGCTTGTCCTGGCAGGCCCTGGGCCGGGCCGATTCGCGCGACCAGCGGCGCCAGATTCTGGCCGCGGTCGAAGGGTTTCTTGTTCCACCCTCGGCGCTGATCGCCCAGTGTTCGGCGCTGCGGACCCCGGATGAGGGGACCGGGCGTTTTCTTGCCGCGCTGGCCGATCGTGCCGATACCGTGCTCGTGGTCTGGCTGGACGAGATCGATCGGCTCGAGTCGCGCGGGGTTCCGGCGCGCGAGCGGATTGCCGATTGGCTGCAGCTGACCGCGCGCGTCGGCGGCCGGCTCGTGGTCCTGGACGCGGATCGACCCGACTCGACGGCCCTGGCTGAATTGTTCGACCTGGTCGGAGCCGAACAATGAGTCGCCGCCAGCCCCCGGTACTGCGCCTGGCCGTGGTCGGGCACACCAATGCCGGCAAGACCTCGCTGATCCGCACCCTCTTGCACCGGCGCGATTTCGGCGATATCGGCAATCGCTCCGGAACCACCCGGCAGGTCACTTCCGCGGCCCTGAGCGTCGACGGGCAGACCCTGATCACCCTTTATGATTCCCCCGGCCTGGAAGACGCGCCCGGCTTGATCGACTGGCTCGACGACCAGCCCGGCGAGCGCCACGATGGCCCGGAGCGTATTCACCGTCTGTTGACCGACACGGCGACGCGGAGGCGTTTCGATCACGAAGCGCGGGTGCTGGATCTGATGCTCAACGTCGACGTCGCCCTGTACGTGATCGACGCGCGCGAACCGGTGCTGGAGAAATATCAGGACGAACTGGCCGTGCTGGCCATGTGCGCCCGGCCCATTGTTGCCGTGCTCAACTTCGTGGCCACCGCCGAAAGCCGTGAAACCGAGTGGCGTGATGCCCTGGCCCGAGCGGGGCTGCACACCGTCCTGGCGTTCGATGCCGTGGTTCGCGATCCGGCCACCGAGCGGCGCCTGTTTGAAAAACTGTCCAGCCAGCTCGACGACTTTGCGCCGATCCTCGAAGCCTGGCTGCAGCACCGTCGATCCGAGGAAGCTGAGCGCCTGGCGGCCGCCTGCCACAGCATCGCCGAATTGCTGGTCGACGTGGCCGGCGCGCAGCGCAAGGTGGAGCTGGAAAACGAGCAACAACGCCACGGTGCCGTCGAGGAACTGCGCCAGGCCGTGCGTCGCCGCGAACAGATCTGCGTGGAAACCCTGCTCGATCTGTACCGCTTCGGGTCTGAAGATTACGCCGATGATGCGCTGCCGCTGGACGAGGGTCGCTGGGGCGAAGA
>REEW01000190.1 GCA_007694885.1 Wenzhouxiangella sp.
CCGATGCTCGAAACCTTCTACAGCCGAAGCCCGCAGCTGAACGACCCAGCCGATCGCCAAGGAAGGCCAGAACCGAAAAGTCAGGCGGCAACCAGGCGCTGCAGCGTCGGCCGTACCCGCAAAAAGACCCGGTACATCCGCTCCATCAGCCACAGCGCGGGCGGAAAGCGGGCGAGCAACCCCAGCGGGCGGAGCATCGGAATGGCCCGCCACATCGCGGCAAAGGCCTCGGCGCCGTCGACGATGCGTCCGTTCTCGCGGGCGTGGAAGCGGGCCAGCAATTCGTCGCGATCCAGCGGGCAAACCGCATCGTCCGAGGCCACATCGACAAAATCGATGCGCTCGCGCCGGTCGAGCCGGCGCATCAGAGAGATTTCGCGCCGACACAGGGGGCAGGCGCCGTCAAACCAGACGGTCACCCGGGCCGAGCCTGCGCTCATTTCAATTCTACGGTCGCTCGTTCCATACGCTCACGATAGACCGCCAGCGCCAAGGAAAAAGTGAAGCCGCCGGGCCCGCGTCTTATTCGGAGGCGCGGTAGTTGCGGTGACAAGCGCCGCAGGAATCGGCCGTTGCCCGGAACTGGGTAGCGATGGCGTCCGCGTCGCCGAGTTCGGCGACCTCGGCCAGGGCATTGGCCTGCTGGATGAAGTTGCCCGCGATCTCGCCGACCCGATCGAGTTCGTCGAAGAACTCCGCTTTCAGCCGGGTCGGCTTCCAGCCGGTGCCTTCCACCGACTCGGGACTGTACATGGCGCTCATGCCGGAGTTTGCGGTGGCGGCAATGGCGTTGGCCGCAGCCCGGATCTGGTCGGCGTTGAACTCGACTTCGTTATCAATCACCTGGGCGCGGATGCGGGCCATGTTCCAGCCCATGAAGGTATAGGCCGACTGGCGGGCCTTGATCTGGTCTTCGACCGTGGGGCTGGCAAACGCGAGGCCTGCCAGGCCAACGGCAAAGGTCATGATGGCGATCAGCGCGATGCGGGTTTTCATGGTTGAGCTTTCCAAAAGGGGTCAGGGCTGCAAGTCTTACCGCGCCCGGCAACGGCGTCAAGCCGGAGGCAGACATCCACTGCAAAAAAGGCCCCGCAGTGCGGGGCCTTCCGTCCGTTCCGTGTGCAGCCGGTCCTGTCAGTTGGAAGCGCAGGTGGCCGAGTTGCCGTCGGCGTCGTAGTCCAGGCCGGACGCGCTGATGCTGTCGACGCAGAAAGTGAAGCTGATCGAGTTCTGGCGTACGCGGTCGCTTTCCAGAATTGCCACGCCATTGCCTCCCGTAGCTTCGCTGGTCACCGTACCGTTGACATCGCCGCTGAAGGTGCCGGTAACGGTTGCTCCGGAAACCGGATTGCCGTCGCCGTCGATCACGGTGACCGACGCTTCGCCGTTGCGCCACGGACCGCGAGAGCGCACGCTGACGCTGATGTCGCCCACCGAAACCATATCGGTATCACCGCCGCCGTTGTCGTCCTCATCCTCATCGTCGGGTATCGCTTCGACAGATACCTGCTGGCTGATCGAGTCACTGTCGCCGTCGTTGTCGGTCACGGTCAAGGTCACGGTGTAGCTGCCGTCGTCTGCGTATGTATGGCTGACGGTCGCACCGCTGCCGCTGTTGCCGTCACCGAAGGTCCAGCTGTAGCTTTCGATGGTGCCGTCGGAATCGCTGCTGGCGCTGCCGTCGAAGCTACACTCCAACTCGTCGCAGCTGAAGCTGAAGGCGGCGACCGGGGGTTCATTCGGTTCCGGCTCAGGTTCGGGATCAGGACCGGGCTCGGTTCCGCCCAGCTCGAGGAAGTCCAGCGCGGCCTTTGCCTGGACCAGACCGTAGCCGAATTCATTGTTGCGACCCGGCGTACCCAGATCCATCGCGCTGGCGGCCAGGGCGGCGCGGATTTCCGGGGCGGTCAGCTCAGGGGCGTAGCTCCAGACCAGGGCAGCCACGGCGGCCACGTGCGGCGCCGACATCGAGGTGCCGTTGTAGAACGCGTAACCGCTGGCGGGAACGGTTTGCACGGTTGACACATCAGCACTGCTGCCGAGCTCATTGGCAACCAGCGACTGGCCGTCTGCGCGGGTCATGCTGACCGCGGGAATGCTGGAGCAGGGGCGGTTGGGGTTGCCGCCACATTGCAGTTCTCCGCCGAATCCGCCCGGCTCATTGTTGTAGACGATGGCGGCTACACCGCCGCCGGACTGGACGTTGTTGACCTTGTCGGAAAAACTGACCTGGCCGCGTTCGCACAAGACCACCTGGCCCGACCAGTTACCGACCGAGGTGCACAGGCCACCGTCGACCAGACCACCGGAAGCCGTAGTGCTGGCCGAACGCGACATCGCTTCGACCAGGTAGTCGCGGTCAACCGTCACGTTGGCGTTCGTAAACGGCACGGTGCTGAGCACGCCCACGCCGGGCCCGGCGAGTTCGACCTGGTCGTTGCGCTGGGAGAAGCTGGCCAGATCCATGTTCTCGTCGATGGCGGCCACCGAGATCACGGCGTCGTAGGAGGCCGGGTAACTCAACGAGGTGTTGCCGGAATTACCGGCTGAGGCGACCGGCAGCACGCCGCTGTCGTAGATTTCCTGCCAACCGGCCGCAACCGAACTGCTGAAACTGCCGCCGCCCAGGCTCATGTTGATCACGTCGGCGCCAGCGTCGGCGCAGGCATAACCGGCGGCCAGAATCGAGGAACTGTAGCTGTACGCGCAGGATCCGCCGCTCCAGTTGTCGTTACCGAAGGTCTTGACGATGTGCAGGTTGATGTTGCCGCTGGGCAGAACGCCAAGTACACCGGAGCCGTTGGCCAGGGCCGCGATGGTGCCGGCCACGTGGGTACCGTGACCACAGGGATCGATGAACGGATCGCCGCTGCCGGAGTCCGGTGTGGCGGTAACGTTTTCGGTCTGAAGATCGTTATGCCCCGTGTAGTAGCCGGAATCGATGACGCAGATGGTGCGGTTGCCGGCCAGGCCGTCGAGAACCTGGTCGGCCTGGACCATCCTGATGCCGTAGGGCACCTCATCGGCCATCAGGTGGACGCGACTGTCCTTCTCAATCTGAACCACATTCGGATTGTTCTGCAAACTCGCAGCGGCCTGTGCAGGCAAGGTAGCCGCAACGACGTTGACGTTGCGATCGGTCAGATCCACCTTGATCTCGCCACCAAAAGCCTGGACGGCCGCCTTGCCCTGGCCAGCCGCACCCGGCGCAAACTGGATAATGTAGCGGTTGTCGTCGGCCAGGGCGGCGCTGCCCAGGGCCAGGCCGAAAACGGCGGTGAGACAGGATAAAAGACGGCTGGATGAAGTCAGGCAATCTCCCTGCGATTGTTGTGCTGGTGGTTGGAAGTCCGGTACCTTTGCCGAGACCAATAGTGAATGTCAAGTAAAAATTTGCCTCCATGGCGACGCGTGCCTGCTACGCTTCCGCCTGGATTTCCCGTTTTTTTGCCTGCCATGTCCGTAGCCGCTCCGCAATTTGACAACAGCTATGCCGGTCTGCCGGACGCCTTTCATGACCGGGTTGCGCCCACGCCGGTTGCCCGGCCCGAGCTGATCATCCTGAACCATGAACTGGCTGCGGAGCTGGGGCTGGATCCGGACTGGCTGGCCGGTGAAGAGGGTCTGGCCATGCTGTCGGGCAACGCCCTGCCGGAAGGCTCGGACCCCATCGCCATGGGTTATGCCGGCCATCAGTTCGGCCAGTGGGTGCCGCGCCTGGGCGACGGTCGCGCGATCCTGATCGGGGAGGTCATTGATCGCTCCGGGCAGCGCCGCGACCTGCAGCTGAAAGGCGCCGGACGCACGCCGTACTCGCGCCGCGGCGACGGCCGCTCGTCGATCGGCCCGGTGGGCCGCGAATACCTGGCCAGCGAGTTCATGCACGCGCTGGGCATTCCGACCACGCGCGCGCTGGCCGCTCTTGCGACCGGCGAAGAGGTGGTCCGCCAGAAGATCGAGCCCGGCGGCATCCTGTGCCGGGTTGCGGCCAGCCACGTGCGCGTGGGCACGTTCGAGTTCTTCGCCCGCAGCGGGCGGAGCGACGAGGTCCGGCAGCTGGCCGACTACGT
>REEW01000050.1 GCA_007694885.1 Wenzhouxiangella sp.
ATGTTCGGGTGGTGACCGCCACCAATGCCAGGCTGCCGGAGAAAGTGGCCCACGGCAGCTTCCGGCGCGATCTGCTCTACCGCATCAACACCATCGAGATCGAGATCCCGCCATTGCGCGATCGCAGCGACGATGTGCTGCTGCTGGCCGAGCATTTCCTCAACCGATTTGCCCAACGCCACGGCCGCACCGTTGCGTTTTCTGAATGCAGCCTGAAAGTGCTCAAGACCCATTCCTGGCCGGGCAACGTGCGCGAACTCAGCCATGCGGTGGAGCGGGCCGTGCTGTTGTGTTCCGACGCGCAGATCGAGCCCGAGCACCTGCGCCTGACGTCCGCCGACCACGCCAGCGGCTTCGACTTCAACCGCATCCTGCCGCTGGAAGAGGCCGAGGCCCTGTTGATTCGAAATGCCCTGGATCGTTTCGACGGCAACACCGAACAGGCGGCCGGAGCCCTGGGCATCAGCCGCAGCGCCATGTACCGGCGGATGGAAAAGTTCGGAATCCGGTGAGACGGCTGGGGCTGGAAGCACGGATTGGCCTGGCGCTGATCGCCATGACGGGCCTGACCCTGGTCATCTGGCTGGGCAGTTCGCTACTGGGCTTCCCGGCCTGGGCGGCCGTCGTCGTCCTGGTGGCGACAGTCGCGGTGATGGCCTGGACGATTCCCGGCCGCATTCTGGTGCCGCTGGTCAGCCTGTCCAGCGTCCTCGACGCCGTTCGCAGCGGCGACTATGCCCAGCGCCTGCGTGCCGATCGCGCAGGGATCGCCGGGGAACTGGCGGCCTCGGTCAACCTGCTCAGCGAAACCTTGCGCCAGCGCGAGGGCTCACGGCGTGAGGCCGATGCCTTGCTGGCCAAGCTGCTGCACGAGATCGACCTGGCCATTTTTACCTTCGACGACCAGGGCTGCCTGGTCCTGGCCAACCCGGCGGCCCGCGCACTGGTGGGGCTGCGCCTCGGCCCCGGCGTGGAAGCGCGCTCGCTGGAGCTGCACGACTACCTGGTCCGCGACGTGACCGAACCCGTGCATCTGGTCTTTCCCGGTGGTGCCGGACGGTTCCTGGTCCGGCGACGGCCGTTTCGAATCGAAGGCCGTGCCCATTGCCTGCTGGTCTTGACCAATGCCGAAGCGGCACTGGGGGCCGAGCGGCGCGAAGCCTGGCAAAGCCTGGTCCGTGTGCTGGGCCACGAGATCAACAATTCCCTGACCCCGATCAAGTCGATTGCCCAGACCATGGCCGACGCCGCAGCGGACCAGCGGAGCGCTGGCGGTTGTCCGCAGGATTCGGTCGAGATGGTGGAGGGCTTGAACCTGATTGCCGCGCGCGCGGACACCCTGGGCCGTTTCGTGGCCGGCTACGCCGCCCTGGCGCGCCTGCCCGAATCCGAGACCCGGCGAATTGAGCTTGGCGAACTGGTCGAACGGGTCACCGAGATGGAAACCCGCTTCAAGGTCCGGCGATCAGGCCCGGACATCACCGTCCAGGCCGATCCGGACCAACTGGAACAGGCGCTGATCAACCTGGTCAAGAATGCCGTCGACGCGGTTCAGGATTGCGGCGACGAGGTCATGATTCGTTGGCGTCAACATCGCGCAACGGTGGAGATCGAAGTCGTCGACAACGGTCCCGGCCCGCCCGACTCCGACAATCTGTTCGTTCCGTTTTTCACCACCAAGCCCGGCGGCAGCGGCATCGGCCTGCTGCTGTCCCGCCGTATCGCCGAACTGCACGGCGGCAGCCTGAGCCTCGTCCAGCGACAGGACGCGCCCGGTGCTGTTGCGCGACTCAGTTTGCCCCTGGCTGGATCGTCGATTGCGGTACGGTGAGGCGATGCGCGCCAAAGCGCCGGCGGGGATGATCCAATGGGAACGGACGCGTCTTAATCAGAGGAAAGTTTTCGACTTTGAGCTTCGGGCGTGCATGGCTGCGGAAAATCAGCGAGAATCAGGTCAAACGTCCCGGTTCAGAACCGCGGTCTCTGGCCGTTCATCCACGCCACAGGGAGTCAGTTGTCATGTCGAACAAGGCCATTGGCATTGTTGCCTACATCACCATCATCGGCTGGATCATCGCGTTCGTTGTCCACAAGACCAAGGACGACAAATCGGCGTTGGCCGGTTACCACATCGAGCAGAGCCTCGGTCTGATTCTGGTGGCCGTCGGGCTGGCGATCATCGGCCAGATTCTGGGCGCTGTTGCCGCCATATTCGGGCTGCTGCTGATGGTGGTCAATATCGGCCTGATCGTCCTTTGGGTGTTCGGCCTGATGAATGCCATCAACGAAAAGCGCGAGCCGATTCCGTTGATCGGGCCGTTCTTCGAGGGCAAATTCGGTTTTATCAACGCCTGAGCCGGCGCCAGCTCCATCGGGTACTCGAATCCGCGTGTCGCAGATGAAGTTTCGGAAATTGTTCACAACTCGGTCGCTTCCAGCGCCTTCCGGTCTGGCGCTTGTCGCGGCAACCGTCCTGAGCCTGACGCTTGTGGCCTGCTCACGCGACGACGTGCCCGAACATGCGGTCATGCTCCCGCCCGAGAATCTGCCCGACACCGTGCTGGGCTATGCCGCCTGGGGCGACGGCGAACGCCGGGACATCCGGCGCGTGCGCTGCGAGCTCGATGAGCCTTTCTATGTCATGAAGGCCGAGGGCGCCGATTTCGAGCTTCAGGTCGGCTTCTGGGGTTCGGATGCCGAAAAACTCGAAGACATCGATTTCGAGCAGGCCGACAGCGTCGAGCTGCGGGCCGTCGACGAGGAACTGCACTACTACCGCTACACCATTTTGCGCATGCTGCCCGAGATGGGACAGGTTGCCGGCAGCCCGGGGCTGGCCGGCGGCAAGACCTACCTGCGCTCGACCAGCGAAACTGCGATTGCCGACCACGGCCCCGGCGTCGACATCGATTTCGAGTTCAGCTGCCCGGCGGGATCGGCTCTTCCAGACGCAGAATCCTGAAGTCGAAATACGCGTAGAGAATGCCGATCAGTGGCACCAGCAACAAAAAGAAGGCGAACGGCGCGTACTGCAGCGGGCTGACCCCCAGCACGCCGAACATGTAGACCGCGCAGGTGTTCCACGGCACCAGCGGCGAGGTGATGGTCCCTCCCCCTTCCAGGCTGCGCGACAGCACCCGCGGGTCGAGCTTGCGCTCGCGAAACTCGGCCCGGAACATCCGCCCCGGCAGGACGATGGCCATGTACTGATCGGCCGTCATCACGTTGGTGCTGAACGCGGTCAGGATGGTGGTCACGACCAGCGAGGTAATGCTTTTGATCCTGCCGACGATGGTGTCGAGCAGTTGGCGCAACAGGCCGGTGCTTTCCATCACTGCCCCGAAGGTCATTGCGCACAGGACCAGCCAGACGGTGTTGAGCATGCTCGACATGCCGCCGCCGCTGAGCAGGCGGTCCAGGTTGTCTTCGCCGCTTTCGACCACCGTGCCGTCGGCCAGGGCCAGCCAGACCACCTCGATGCTGGCCAGAATGCCGGTCTCGGAGGCCATGGCGGCGATCCGTTCGGGCTGGAACAGCAGGGCCCAGACCCCGCCCAGCATGGCGCCGATGAAAATGCTCGGCAAGGCCGGTACGCGCGCAATGGCCAGGGCAAACAGGACGGCCAGCGGCACCAGCATTCCGACATTGATGTTGAACAGGGTCTGGAGCTGGGTCTGCATCACGACCAGGCCGGCCATGTCGGCCTGCCCCGACTCGCCGCCCCCGAGGAGCACGTAGCCGATCAGCGCCAGGACCAGGGCCGGTACGGCAACCAGCGACATGTAGCGGATGTGGGCGAACAGCTCGGTGCCGGCGACCGCCGGTGCCAGGTTGGTGGTGTCCGACAGCGGCGACATCTTGTCGCCGAAATAGGCGCCGGAAAGCACCGCCCCGGCGGTGATGGCCAGCGACTGGTCCAGCCCCACGGCGACGCCGATCAGGGCCACCCCGATGGTCGCGGCGGTGGTCCAGGAGCTGCCGATGGAGATCGAGACCACCGCGCAGATCAGGCAGCTGGCGGCGTAAAACCAGGCCGGGTTGAGCAGTTCCAGCCCGTAGTAGATCATGGTCGGCACGACGCCGGCCAAAAGCCAGGTGCCGATCAGGGCCCCGACCATGAGGATGATCAGGATCGCGCCCAGGGCGATGGAGATTCCGCGGGTGATGCCCTCCTGGATCCGGGTCCAGGTGTAGCCGTTGTAGAGTGCGATCACGCTGCCGATGGCGGCTGCGATCAGCAGGGCGATCTGGTTCGGTCCGTAGGATGAATCGTCGCCGAACAGCCAGACCGAGGTGATCAGCATGCCGATCAGGGCGACCAGCGGCGTCAGCGCCTGCAGGTTCGAGGGGGCTTGTTGTGCCTTGCTCATTGGGTGAACACCATGGGGTCGCCGGGCAGAAAAGTCCGCACAAATAGTACACCAGCCCACCCTTCCCGTCGCCTTCGATAACGTTGACGCTTGTTGGAGAACGCTGGGTACAATGACTGTTCAGATCAATACTCTTCGAAACCAAAGGATCAGCCGGTGACGATCATGGATCGAGTCCTGACCGCGGGGCTCAGGCACAACAGCAAGCGTTTGACCCGGTTTGAAGGCCTGACGCCCAGCGAGTCGCTGCCGCCGCCGGACCCGGACCGGGAATACATGCTCTATCTCCACGTCCCGTTTTGCGTGGTGCTGTGCCCGTTCTGCTCGTTTCACCGGGTCTGCTTCAAGGAAGACAAAGCGACCCGCTATTTCAAGAGTCTGCGCCAGGAGATTCGCATGGCGCACGACGCCGGCTACCGCTTCGCCGACATCTACGTCGGCGGCGGCACGCCGACCGTGATGCCTTCGGAACTGGTCGAAACCCTGAACCTGGTTCGAAAGCTCAGCTCCATCAACAGCATTTCCGTGGAAACCAATCCGGACCATCTGACCCCGGAGATCATGGATCAGGTCCGCGATGCGGGTGTGACGCGCCTGTCGGTTGGCGTTCAGAGCCTGGACAACGATCTTTTGAAGCAGATGGATCGGTACGACAAGTACGGATCGGCGGAAAAGACCATGGCGGCGCTGGAACTGGCCAACGGCTACTTCGAGACCTTGAACGCCGACATGATCTTCAACCTGCCGCACCAGACCGACGAATCCCTGCTTCGGGACGTCGACATCATCACCCGCCAGCTTCAGATCAGCCAGACCACCTTCTACCCGCTCATGAGTGCCAAGAGCACCAGGCGCAAGATGCTCAAGACGATGGGGTCGGTCGATTTCAACCGCGAGGGTCACCTGTACCGGCTGATTCTCGATGCCCTGCCGTCCAGCTACAGAGCGTCCTCGGCCTGGTGCTTCAACCACGGCGGCGACACCACCGACGAATACGTGATCGAAAACGAGGAATACCTGGGGCTGGGGTCGGGCTCGCTGAGCTACCTGCAGGGGGTGCTCTATTCCAGTACTTTTTCCCTGAACCACTACAACCGCCAGGTTGCCAACGGTCGCTTCGGCATCAGCCGGCATCAGGCGCTGACCTACCGCGACCGGCGGCGCTATTTCATGCTGATGAACCTGTTTGGCCTGTCGCTGGACAAGAAGGTGGCCGAAGCGCGCTATCCGGGTTTTTTCCGTACCCTGGCACCCGAGATTCTGGCGCTTCGAACAATCGGTGCGGTTCGCGACCAAGGCGACCATCTCGTGCTCACCCGCTATGGAATGCGCATCTGGATTCTGATCATGCGTGAATTCTTCATGGCCGTGTCCGATTTCCGCGACCTGATGCGCCACGCGATCAAGGAAGAGCTCGACGCGCCCGGCCCGCTGCAGATCCGTGTCCCCACCTCCGAGCTCAGACCGCCCGGCAACTACTGAATCCGCGCTTGAATCGTCATTCTCCCCGGACGCTGCGCTGTCCGGGCCGAAAGAGCATATCGAATGCACTTAATTAGTATCAGCTAATTCTAATTGATGCGGGTCAATGCGCTGACCCCGTCGATTTGGTTTCATGTGACTTGAACGGGCGCGCGAATCGATCGCGTGTCGCGAATCCCGGGCCACCCGGAATACGCCCAGCACAAGTCATACGGAGACGGCGGAATGAATACAGTAGAACGGAAGGGAATGAAGCGCAGAACATTCCTTGGTGGAGCCACCGCGGCCAGTATCGCCGCAGTGTTGGTCAACAAGGGCTGGGTCGACGCGGCCGGCTTCTTCGGTCCCGACGGTGTCGACATCGAAGGCCTGCAGCGCGCCGGCTTCGATGTCCGCCACACGATCTGTCACCAGTGCGGCGCGGCCTGCGGTCTGACCGGTCTGGTCAAGACCAACGAGCCGGCCAGCGTGGAGAATTTCGTTGTCTTCGGCAACCAGAACCCCGAGCATCCGCAGCGCGGCATGTGCGGACGCGGTGCGACCGCACCGTCGACCTGGAACAGCCCGCTGCGCCTGAAAAAACCGCTCAAGCGGGTCGGCGAGCGCGGATCCGGTGAATTCGAGGAAATCAGCTGGGAACAGGCACTCGACGAGGTCGCCGAGCGGCTCAAGGCGGTCATCGACGAAGACGGCGTACGCTCGATCTGCTTCGCCCGCCACAACTTCCAGAATGAAATTGCCTGGCTGACCTTCGGCCTGAACGCGCCCAACCTGATCGGTCAGGCCAGCACCTGCAACACCGCCGGCGTGGTCGCACGGCGCTGGATGATGGGTAGTGCGTTCTCGCACCACGCCGTGATCGATCCGGATTACGACAACTGCCGCTTCGTGCTGCTGCCAGGGCGGACCCTGAACGCCCCCATCGGTGCCCAGTTCCGCCTGGCCAAGGCCAAGGAGCGGGGTGCGAAGGTGGCCTTCCTGAATCCCGCGCACCCGGACACCGCTTACAGCGATGGTGAATGGATTTCCTGCGTGCCCGGCACCGATGATGCCTTCATGCTCGGCCTGGCCAAGGTCCTGGTGGATGAAAACCGCTACGACGCGGACTTTGTTCGCCGCTACACCAACCTGCCCTACCTGATCAAGGCCGACGGCCAGCCCCTGACCGAAGCCGACTTCGAGGAAGAAGGCGACCGGAACCGGTTCAAGGTCTTCAACGGCGAAGAAATCGTCGACCATGACGTGGACGGACTGGTGCCGGAACTCGACCACAGCGCTACGGTCACGCTCGCCGACGGTTCCGAGGTCGAGGTTTCGACCGCCTGGAACCTGCTGCTTGACCACTTGAACGACTACACGCCGCAGCGTGCAGCCCAGATCGCCGGTGTGCCGGTGGCGACCATTGTCCGGATTGCTCGCACGCTCCACACCATGCAGGGCGTGGTCGAGGATACCTGGTACAACACCCGCAACGGCAATGACTCCGACGCCATCATGGCCCTGATGACCGTCAACGGTCTGCTCGGCAACTTCGACAAGCCAGGCGGGATGTGTTTCCGCCCCGGCCATGGCGTTCCCGGCACCTTAAGCCGCGACTCCGACGGCACCATCCGGACCCGGATGGGCCACGAACTGGCCCTGCCCCCGCCCGGGCGCCGGATCGACCAGGAAATGTTCCCGGAAACCAACGGCACCTTCGAAGCCGTGGTGCGCAGCGTGGTCGACGGTGAAGGCCCCTATCCCATCAAGGCGCTGTTCAACGTCGATGCCACCCTGTTCCATCGTGACCCGAACACCAAGCGCATCGAGGAAATGCTGCGCAAGCTGGACCTGGTGATCACCACCGACATCCTGCACCAGGAAATCTGCGACTGGTCCGACTACGTGCTGCCGACCGACATGTTCCTGGAGCGTCGACTGCTTCGTGGTGTCGGCTGGACGTTCAAGCCCACGGCCGTGCTGGCCCAGGCCGTCACGGCACCGCCACCGGATGCCGATGTTCGCCAGATCGACTGGGTCGGCCTGGAGTTGTTGCGGCGGATCTATCCGGACCGGGCTTTGGCGCTGGGCTACGAAGAGCGCTTCCATGATCATGATGTTTTCCAGGATGAATTCCTCGGCGCGATCGAAGACAAGCGCATCGAAGGCCTGGCGGAAAACTGGGATCGCGACCCGGCGCAACTGAAAGAAGAGCTGGTCCGGGAGGGTTTTGTCACGTTCCGCGACATCGAGTACGGCAACATTCCCTACAAGCGGCCGTTCGGCTCGCCCAGCGGCAAGCTGGAAATCTATGCCTTCCACCCGGTTCGGGAGGGGTACCGCGAGCACGGTTTCGCCCGCCACATCGATCCGCCGGCGTTCACCATGCCGAGCGGGCGGCGCGAGTTCTACCTGGTCAACGGCAAGAGCCCATCGGGTTCATCGGCGGTCGCTGCGCTGGCCTTCTCCAGCCAGTACCTGGCCGATAACGCAGTCTGGATCCACCCGGACGACGCGGCTCATCTGCAGATCAGTGACGGCGACGAGGTCGAAATCGAAGGACTGGATACGGGCTGGGTTGCCAAGACTCACTTGAAGGTCACTCCTCGGGTTCACCCCGGCACCCTGTTCACCTACTCCTACGTCGGCGGCAACCGGCAGCGGATTCTCGAACGGACCGCGGGTTTTGAGGCAATGGCCAAGGGCATCAATCCGCACTGGTTCACTACCGGCTGGATTGACCCGACGACCGGCAGTGCTTTCAACAATGCATCCGTGCGTATCCGCCGGGTTGTTTAACTAGCGTCTTCTTTAGGAGAATCAACATGCGTTTACGCAGAGGACAAAAACCGACCCGCCGGCTGGCTCATATCTGGAATGAAGCCAACTGCACGGCCTGCGGGGCCTGCATCATCGCCTGCACCGCGACCAACGCGCCGGAAATGATGCATCGCGAGGAAAAGGGCTGGAAGTCCCTGGCCTCCAATATCCGCCGCATCGAAAGTGTCAACGCCCAGGGGCGTCCGACCATGTTGCTCAACCAGTGTCAGCATTGCGAGGATGCACCGTGCGTCCACACCTGCCCGTTCGGTGCCGTCTACTACACCGACGACGGCCTGGTCGCCATCGACGAGCGGCTGTGCATCGGCTGCAGTTACTGTGTGTCGGCCTGCCCGTACAACGTGCGCTGGAAGCATCCCGACAGTGGATTGCCGCTCAAGTGCATGGGCAATGCCTGTCTTGAACTGGTGGCCGCCAGGCAACAGCCGGCCTGTGTACAGGCCTGCCCGGCCAACGCCCGCGACTTCGGTGATCTGAACGATCCGAACAGCAGTGTGAGCCAGACCCTGAGGCGTCTGCCCAGCCGATTGCTGCTGGAGAAGGCCGGAACCAAACCCAAGTACTTCATCGTGGAGAGCGCATCATGAATGTAGCTGACCTCACATTTCAATCCGACGTTGCCCACTGGAGCTGGACCATCGCCCTGTTCCTGTGGTTTGTCGGTATTGCCGGCATGGGCTCTGTGGCCTATTACTTCAGCCGCAAGGCACCGCTGGCCATTACCATTCTCGCGGCCAT
Source organism: Wenzhouxiangella sp. (assembly GCA_007694885.1). GTDB lineage: Bacteria > Pseudomonadota > Gammaproteobacteria > Xanthomonadales > Wenzhouxiangellaceae > Wenzhouxiangella. The sequence continues at coordinate 9,411 of REEW01000050.1, forward strand.
GGTCATCGGCCTGTTGCTGGTCTTCAGTCACCTGACGCGCTGGTGGAACCTGCCGATCAGCCTTTTTTATGCGGTTCTCGAGTTTTCCTTCAACTTCCAGTCATGGATGTTCTGGGGCTTCCTGATTCTGGGCATCCACGTGGTATTGGCGGCCGTGGTTGTGCTGGCCAATCTTCCGTTCCTGCAGCGTTACTGGTTTCTGCGCTGGGCTGCGGTGCTCAACCAGAGCAATCTGTTTCTGGGCCTGTTCGCCTTTGTCGGGTTCATGGCCACGGTCTACAGCGGCTTCCTGATTTCCACGGCGGCCGGCGTTCCGCTGTGGAATACCGCCCTGATTCCCGTACTCTGGGTGATCAGCGCCAGCGTTGCCACGGTGGCGGTGATCGAGTTGTTCTATGTATTTGGCTGGGCCGAAGAGCGCGAAGCGGCATTCGGGCTGCGTTTGGGCATGGGCCTGGACGTGATGAAGTTGCTGGCGATCGTGGCCTTCATCCACATCAGCCTGACCGTCGGCACCATGGGTGCGCAGATTGGCGCCGAGCGCATGTTCTCCGGTGATCTGGCCGTGATGACCTGGGTCGGCGTGATCGGTATCGGCATCTTCGTGCCTCTGGTCATCGGTGCCTACACCCTGGTGGCAGGCAAGAAGAAGCCGCTGCTGGTGGTGTCTGCTGTGGCCGCCCTGTCCGGCGTATTGTTCCTCAGGGCCGCGGTACTGCTTGCCGGAGTCTGGGAGCCCCTGGTGATCTGATTGTGCTCGGATCGCCTCTCCGCGCAGGCAGCCAGACGCCCCGGGGTAAAACCCGGGGCGTTTTTGGTTTCAGGGGCCGGCGCGGGCGGCGGCCATCTGCTCGCTCAGCTTGCCGATATCAATCCCCTGGTGTCCATCCGGAAGTACCTGTTCGATGCCCAGTGGCCGCGTCGACTGCTTCGACTCCTCGCTGTCCAGGTCCACCGAAAGCCCGAGCTCCCAGTCTTCGCCGTTCCGGGTCAACAAGGCCACGAGCGGCCTGAGCCCGCGCTGAGAGGGCGACTCCAGCACGACCGCGAGCTGCCCCGTATTCAGCACAACCAGCGTACCCGGCGTGACCCAGCCCATGAAGCGAATCAGGGATTCGACCGTATGGGTATCGAACTGTGCTCCGCGTCTCTTCCAGAGTATGCCCAGCGCTTCGTGGTGCGAACGGGCCGGGTCGTAGCTGCGGTTCGAGGTGATCGCATCGTATGCATCGACCACGGCGACAAGTCTGGCCATGGGGGGGATGGCGGCGCCGGTCAGCCCTTGCGGGTATCCCTTGCCGTCGGGCTGTTCGTGGTGGCAGAGCACGGCTTCGGCCACGTTTCTCGAGACCAGCTCGTCTTCCAGCAGCATCTCGTAGCCGTACCGGCAGTGTTCTTTTACCTCGTTGAATTCGGTCACGGTGAGCCTCCCGGGCTTTCTGAGAATCTCCCCGTCAACCTTGACCTTGCCCAGATCGTGCAGCAATCCGGCCAGGCCGACTTCACGGATTTCCTTGCGGCTCCACTCCAGTCCGACGGCCAGACCCATGCACAGGATGGCGACGTTGATGCAGTGCTGGGCGGTGTAGCGATCCTGTCTCTTGATACGAGTCAGCCAGACCAGCGCGGCCGGGTTTTCTTCCATTGCCTCGGCAACGTGATCGACCGTCCGGGCGGCCGTTGGAACATCCATTGGCCCGGAGAGTTCGATTTGCTTGATCAGTTCCTCGGCTTGACGGTCCAGGCGCTGGTATTCATTGATGGCGCGAGTCAGAGTGAGCTGGTTGATCGGCGAGCGGCGCAGGATCTGGATGGCATGGGAATCCTCCGCCTCACCGTTTCCCGACGGCTGCGGCGCGCGGTAGCGCGCCGGACGATACTTGTTCGGGCTGCGGTCCAGGTCGACAATCACCCAGCTGCAGTGCTCCTGAAACCAGCGCTTGATCTCGAGCGAGTCGACAAGTACTCCCTGCAGGGGGAAATCCGTCTCCTGCCAGGGGCGGTTCATCTTGCGCACGAAGTGCCCGAGCTTGAGCTCGGAGGGCTCGAGCTTGAGCTCGTACTCCCAGACCGGCCGGTTGGAGAACTCGTCCCAGTCCATCAGCCCGCCGATGTTCCCGTTTGCGCGGTCACATGCTCTCTTCTTGATCCCCCAACCAGCGCTCCAGCCACTCGGCGACTTCGCCATAGAAATGGCGGCTGTTCGGTCCGCTCATGATCCAGTGGTCCTCGTCCGGGTAGACCAGCAGGCGGCTTTCGACCTGCTGGCGCTGCAGCGCCGTCCAGTATTCCAGAACGTTGGCCAGCGGGACACGCTCGTCTTTCTTGCCGATGGTGACCAGTGCCGGCGTCTGCCACTGATCGGCGTACATGAGCGGATTCTGATCCAGCCAGACTTCCGGAATTTCCCATGGCGGCCCACCCAGATTGAGCTCCCGGTGATAGACCGCGTCACTGGTGCCCCACTGGGTAATCAGGTTGACCAGGCCGGCGTGACTGATCAGACAGCGGTAGCGGTCGGTGGAGCCCTGCATCCAGTTGGCCAGGTGACCGCCGTAGCTGGCCCCGCCGGCGCACTGACGATCGCCGTCGATGAAGACGAAACGCTCGATCGCGACGTCGGCCGCCTGGTTGATCTCCTCGGCCGGGCCGCGCAGCGGATCGTTCTGGATGGCGCGGGCGAAATCCTGGCCGAAGCCGGTAGAGCCCTTGTAGTTGGTCAGCAATACGACGTGATCGTTGCCGGCGAGAAGGTGGTAGTTCCAGCGCAGGTGCGGGCTGTCGGTCCACATCGTGTGCGGCCCGCCGTGCATCAGAACCAGAAGCGAATACTGCTTGTCCGGATCGAAACCGGCCGGGCGGACCAGCATATTGTGGATCGACCGACCGGCTTCGCTTACGAACCAGAAGTGCTCGACCGGCGCCAGATCGAGTTCGGCCATGCCCTCGGCGGTAAAGTCGGTCAGGGCCTCATGGCCCCCTTCGTCCAACTCGACCCGAACAACTTCGGCAAATCGGTTGGCTTTCTGGTAACTGGCCAGGAGCACGGGCGATTGATCCGCATCAGCCGAAATTGACAGGCCACCGTAGACGCCGGCTTCCTGCTCGAAGGCCGGACGCGCCTCGCCCCCGGCCGTATCGCCCCGGAAGATTCGGACCCGGCCGGCGTCCTGGCCAAGCAGGAACGCCTCCGAGCCGTCGGGCGAAATCGCGTAGCCGCCTGCCGTTCGGGTCTCCGGCAGCACGATCTCGCGCTCATCGCTCATCTCCGGCCAGTTCATGGCGGCCAACCTGGTCGCGTTGAAGACGTATTCGCTGCGTGGCGTGCGCAGCGCGAACAGCGTGTTGCCATCGGGGCTGAACGATGGATGGGCCCAGCTGTCGGCGCCTTCCGGACTGTCCTCGCCGGTCAGGCGCTCCGGTTCTCCGCCGCCGGCCGGCACGCGCCACAGATCGGTGTGGGTGCGGTCGAAAGCAAAGCGGTCGCGGTTGTGGCTGGCGACGAAAATCAGCGACTCGCCGTCCGGCGCCCAGACCGGCTGCAGCTGGCTGCTGCCGGCACTGCGAACGCCGTCGTAACCCGGCCTGGCGACCAGGTCGCTGCCGGCCAGCACATCGACCGCCTCGCTCTGACCGATTGTTTGTACAAACAGGCGCGGCTGGCGCTCGCCCAGCCAGGTGTTCCAGTTGCGGATGGGGAATCCGGTATAGGTCAGCACATGATGATCGCGCGCGTCTTCTTCTTCCTGGATGCGCTGACTGTCCGCATCGTCCATGGCGTCGGGATGAACACTGCTGGTGAAGGCGATGCGTTCGCCGTCGGGTGCGAAAACCGGGCGTTGCGCGCCTGTGCTGAGAAAGGTCACCGGCCGCGCCTCGCCGCCGGCGGCCAGGTCCAGGACATGAATCTGGGGCGGGTCATCGCCGTTGCGGCGTGCGGAAAACGCGATTGCGCGGCTGTCCGGCCTCCACGCCACGTGGGCTTCGCCGCCGGTGCTGAACGTCAGCTGCCGGGGTGGCTTGCTGTTGTCGGTATGAAGCAGCCAGAGGTTGCTCTCGGCGTCGTCTTCGTCGTAAGCGGGATGGTGAACACTGACCACGGCCAGGCGGCCATCGGGACTGACGGTCGGGCCTCCCACCCGCGGCATCAACCAGAGATCCTCGTGGGTGATGGCTCGCTTCGGTTCGTCGGCTGCCGCCGCAGCGAAGGTCAGAACCAGTACGAGCAGGCTGAAAAAGCGCACAAAAGGCATAGAGCTGTTTTCCTTCGGTTGAACATGGATGAACCAGGCCGTCAGTATACGGATGCTGTCGGAAATGGTTCAAGGCATCGCCGGCAATCGCAACGGCCAACCAGGAACTGTCCGGACTGCAGGATACAATAGGCCCTGTCGCCCCCATCGCGGTTTGAAATTGCCATGCCCAGCTTTGACATCGTTTCCGAGATCGACCATCACGAACTGGCCAATGCGGTCGACCAGGCCAACCGCGAGGTAACCACCCGCTTCGATTTCAAGGGAACCGGCTCGGTGTACGAACTCGACGAGCAGGTCATCACTCTGAAAACGCAGTCCGAATTCCAGCTCGAGCAGATGCTTGACGTGCTCTACGCCAAACTCGCCAAGCGCGCGATCGATCTGGAAGCAGTCGATCCCCAGGAGCCGGAAATCCTGGCCAGGACGGCAACCCGACGGGTCCTGGTTCGGGAGGGAATCGATACGGAAACGGCGCGCAGCATCGTCAAGCGGATCAAGGGCGAGAAGCTCAAGGTGCAGGCCGCCGTGCAGGGAGACCAGGTCCGGGTCACGGGCAAAAAGCGCGATGATCTTCAGTCGGTCATCGCGCTACTCAAGGGCACCGAACTCGGCCTGCCCCTGCAGTTCAAGAATTTCCGCGACTGAGCAGGCTTCAGCCGCACTTGGAGTAGCCGCAGGCCAGGCAGGTCTGACAGCCGTCAAGGACAACCATGGCCTTGGTGTTGCACTTGAAGCAAACAGTGGCCGAGGCCGGGTAGGAGATTTCGCCAACGGCCTCGACACCGTCATTCAGAGTTTTTTTTTCCGCTCCGCCGGATTTCGACTGCTGTTCGCGCGCCTCGAACTCGGCTCGTTTCTGGTCGAGAATGAGTTGCTGTTGTTCGCTGAGCTCATCGGGCTCGAGCATGCCGATTCTTTTCAGGTGGTGTTCCACCACGGCACCGATATCGGCGACGATGGAGGGTACGAAGCGACCGCCGGGTTTGAAGTAGCCGCCCTTGGGGTCGAACACGGCCTGCAGTTCCTCGGACAGGAAGGTGACGTCGCCGCCCTTGCGAAAGACCGCCGACATCACTCGCGTCAGGGCGACGATCCACTGAAAGTGGTCCATGTTTTTCGAGTTGATGAAAATCTCGAATGGCCGGCGCTGCTCGTGTTCGGTGCCCAGGTTCAAGACAATATCGTTGATGGTCACGTACAGGGCGTGGTCATCGAGCGGCGTGCGGATCTTGTAGGTTGCCCCTTCCAGGCATTCCATGCCCTCGGGGCGCTCGAGCTTTTCGTGCATGCGGATGATTTCGGCCTTGCGCGCGGCCGGCTTCTCGGCCGTCTCCGTGGCGGCGGATGTTTTTTCACGGACCTGGTAGCCCACGATTTTCTTGTCGATTTTCACTGTCATGATCGCCGTTTCCTGCTGATCCTAGAATTTGCCGTAGTAGCCTTCCTTGAGGGCATCGAACAGGTTCGCCGCGGTGTGGGTTTCACCGTCGTATTCGACCTCTTCGTGGCCCTGAAGCTCGACCGTGGAACCATCGTCGAGCTCGAACGTGTACGTTGTTGACTCAAGATCCTTGTCGGTGACCAGAACCCCCTGGAATGCCTGCGGGTTGAAGCGGAAGGTCGTGCAGCCTTTCAGGCCCTGCTCCCAGGCGAACAGGTAGATGCTCTTGAAGTCCTCGTACGGATAGTCCGTGGGGACGTTGGCCGTTTTCGAAATCGACGAATCGATCCACTTCTGGGCGGCGGCCTGAATGGCCACATGCTCTTTCGGAGTGATGGTCTCGGCGGTCAGAAAGTACTCGGGCAACTGCTCTTCGGGCGTTTCCGAGTACGGCATCGCCGAGGGATTGACCAGCGTCCGGTAGGCCAGGAGTTCATACGAATAGACGCTGACCTTTTCCTTGCTTTTTCGGCCCTCCCGAATGACGTTGCGATTGTAGTGATGGGCGAAGCTCGGCTCGATGCCGTTGGAGGCGTTGTTGGCCAGCGACAGCGAGATTGTTCCGGTTGGCGCAATCGATGTGTGGTGGGTGAAGCGCGCGCCGGTTTCGGCCAGCTGATCGACCAGTTCAGGAGCGACTTCGGCGATTTTTTGCATGTACCGACTGTAGCGCGCGTGCAGGATCCGACCCGGCACCCGGTCGCCGACCTTGAGCCCGTCGCGGCGCATTTCCGGGCGCAGACGCAGCATCTGCGCGGTCACCTCGAAGTCATCGTTCATGATCGGGGCCGGACCTTTTTCTTTGGACAGCTCGTGCGCGGTCTCCCAGCCGGCGACCGCCATTTCACGGGCGACCTGTTCGGTGAACTCCAGCGAGTCGGGCTGGCCGTATTGCATGCGCAGCATGGTCAGGGCCGAGCCCAGGCCGAGGAAGCCCATGCCGTGCCGGCGCTTGTACTCAATCTCGTGGCGCTGCTCGTCCAGCGGCAGGCCGTTGATTTCGACCACGTTGTCGAGCATGCGGGTAAAGACCTTGACCGTGCGTCGGTATTCTTCCCAGTTGAAGGTCGCCTGCTCGGTAAACGGGTGCTCGACGAAGCGGGTCAGGTTGACCGATCCAAGCAGGCAGGAGCCGTAGGGAGGCAACGGCTGTTCGCCGCAGGGGTTGGTGGCACGGATGTTTTCGCACCACCAGTTGTTGTTTTGTTCGTTGACCCGGTCGACCAGCACGAAGCCGGGCTCGGCGTAGTCGTAGGTCGAGGTCATGATCAGGTTCCACAGCCGCCGGGCCGGAATCGTCTGATAAATCCTGCAGGCCACCAGCCCTTCGTCGCTGACGACGTAGCTCTGGGTTGCCGGCCAGTCCCGCCACACGACCTGATCGGGGTTTTCCAGATCCACCTCGCCGACCTCGGACTGCAGGATCGGGAAGGCCAGCGGCCAGTCAGCGTCGTCCTGGACGGCGCGGATGAAGTCATCGGTGATCAGCAACGAGCAGTTGAACTGGCGCAGGACCCCGTTCTCGCGCTTGGCCCGAATGAAATCCATCACGTCGGGGTGGGAAATGTCGAAGGTGGCCATTTGCGCTCCGCGCCGGCCACCGGCCGAGGACACGGTAAAGCACATCTTGTCGTAAATGTCCATGAACGACAGCGGGCCGGAGGTGTAGGCGCCGGCCCCGGACACGTACGCGCCCTTGGGCCGCAGGGTCGAGAACTCGTAGCCGATCCCGCAGCCCGCCTTCAGGGTCAGGCCGGCCTCGTGAACCTTGCCCAGGATGTCGTTCATCGAGTCGCCGATCGTGCCGGAAACCGTGCAGTTGATGGTCGACGTCGCCGGTTTGTGCTCGCGCGCACCGGCGTTGGAGGTAATGCGCCCGGCCGGAATGGCGCCGCGGCGCAGCGCCCAGAGAAATTCGCGGTACCACAACTCCCGCTTTTCAGGGGTTTGCTCGACGTCGGCCAGCGCGCGGGCCACGCGTCGATAGGTGTCGTCGATTTCCTGATCCAGGACCTCGCCCGACTTCGATTTGAGCCGATATTTCTTGTCCCAGATGTCGAGTGACGCTTCCTGGAATGCGATCTCCGGAAGCGCTGCCGATAATGCTTCTGCCGAAACGCTCATGCCGCAACCTCTTGATTTGCCCCGTTTGTTCTCACTTATGCACAAGTTGCCAACCACGTTGTCCACAAACTGTTGTGCCCGAATTTCCCGAATGGCACAACATCTTGTGCTCGGTGGGATACCTTACGCTCAGTCGCGGCCAGAATCAAGCCTGCGCACGGAGTGTCTGAATCGATGTTTGAAATCGTACTGTATCGCCCGGAAATTCCGCCCAACACCGGCAACATCATGCGCCTGTGCGTGAACGCCCCTGCCCGCCTGCACCTGATCGAACCACTGGGGTTCAGCCTCGATGACAAGCGACTGCGGCGGGCGGGAATGGATTACCGCGAGATGTCGGCCACGCATGCCCACCGGAGTCTGGCGGAGTGCAGGGAAATGCTCGGGTCAAGGCCCTGGCTGGCCTTCAGCAGCCATGCCCGAAGGCTGCACGCCGACTGGCAGTTTCAGGGCAACGAGGTGCTGTTGTTCGGACGCGAAACCTCTGGTCTGCCGCCGGAGATTGTCGCCGAACTGCCGCCCGGGCAACGCTTGCGGATACCGCAGCTACCCGGCGCGCGCAGCCTGAACCTGGCCAACTCCGTTGCCGTTGTCGTCTACGAAGCCTGGCGGCAGCTGGGTTTTGCCGGACAGGTCAGTCGGTCTCGGGCTTGAGTTCGCGCTCCATGAGGACCTGAACGCCTTTTTTGGCGTTCCAGCCCTTGAACAGGATGCCGTGAACCTGTTCGGTGATGGGCATGTCGACCTGGTGGCGTTCGGCCAGGCGCATGGCTTCTTCGGCCGTCTTGACCCCTTCGACCACCTGGCCGATCTCGGCGATCGCCTGATCGAGATCCTTGCCTTCGGCCAGGGCCAGGCCCAGCTGCCGGTTGCGCGACAAATCGCCGGTGCAGGTCAGGACCAGGTCACCGACCCCGGCCAGGCCGGTCAGGGTCAGGGGGCTGGCGCCCAGGGCTCGGCCCAGGCGCATCATTTCGGCCAGACCGCGGGTGATCAGGGCCGCACGCGTGTTGCCGCCCAATTCCAGCCCGTCGGCGATACCGCAAGCCACCGCCAGTACGTTTTTCAGCGCACCGCCGAGCTCGGCACCCGGCAGGTCGGAACTGTAATAGGCACGGAAGCTGTCGCCGTGCAGAAGCTCCGCCCAGCGCGCGCCGAATTCCGGCGTCGAGGCGGCCACGGTCACCGCCGTCGGCAGGCCCCTGGCAACCTCGCGGGCGAACGACGGGCCGGTGATCAGGGCCAGGGGGATTTCAGGCCCCAGGATGTCCTCGGCAACCTCGTGGAGCAGGCGGGCGCTGCCCGGTTCGAAGCCCTTGGTCGCCCAGGCCAGGCCGGTCTCCGGGCCGAGTCGGCCCTGGATGCGATGCAGGGTCTCGGCAAAGGCATGCGACGGGGTGACGATCAGAAAGCCGTCGGCGCCGGCGCAGGCCTGGTCCAGATCGGCGCTGATCTGGAGCCCGTCCGGAAAGTCGATATCGGGCAGATAGCGGACGTTGCGGCGGGCCGCGCGAGTCCTGTCGACGAGATCCTCGTCGATATCCCACAGCCAGGTCTCGTGACCCCGCCGGGCCAGGTGCATGCCGAGGGCGGTTCCCCAGGAACCGGCCCCCAGAACCACGATGCGGCCGCTCACGGGACCTAGTTGACGCCGCCGTCGGCCTCGGCCGCAGGCGCCTGCTGCGCCTCAGCCAGGCGCTGACGGAACACCGCTTCGAAGTTGATCGGCTGCAGCGGCGGCAGGTAAAACCCGCCAGCGGTGATCAGCGTACCGATCTGGGCGCGGTTGTACGGGAACAGAATGTTCGGACACAGCACGTTGATGACGTACGGCATCTGCTCGTCGGTGACGTTGGCCAGTTGGAAGATGCCGCCGTATTGCACTTCACACACGAACGCCGTCTTTTCGCCCTGTTTCGCCGTCAGCGTGACGGTGAGAATGACCTCCCAGCGATCATCAGCGACCTTGTTGGTGCGTTGGGCGAGATTCAGATTGATGTCGGGCTGGCCCCCGGACTGGTCGAGTTCCTGCGGCGACTTGGCCTCGAAGGACGCGTCCTTCAGGTAAATGTGTTGCATGACCATCTGCATGCCCGAGTTGTCGGTGGCGCCAGCCTGGGCGCCGGCGGCGTTACCCGCGGTTTCTTCTGCCATGTTGATCCTTAGTGTCGAGTGATGAAAATGTTCGTTGCCCGCTCCGGGTGCCGGCGATTCGTGGTCGGCGCGTCAGCTTGGGGCATCCTGTTTCTTGCGTCCTTTCGCCTTCTTCGACGATTTGTCCTTGTGGCGACTGACCGGCTGATTGTCGGCCAGCCACTGGTTGAGACCGCCGGCGAGCATATGGACCTGGGAAAAGCCGAGCTTGACCAGGCGATTGGCCATCTGCGGCGAAACCTGGCCGCGCTGACAATACAGCAGTAGCGGCCGGTCTTTTTGTTTCAGCAGCTGTTGATTGCCGGCCTCGATGCGTGACGGCGGCATGTGGATTGCGCCATTGATGTGGCCCTTGGCGAAGTCCGTGCTGTTGGATACATCGAGAATCAGCGGATCTTCGCGGTTGATCAGGCGGACCGCTTCCAGCGTACCCACCTCTTTCCACTTGCGGCCCAGGCGCGCCACTTCCCAGGCCAGCCATGCGACCAGGACGGCCACGAACAGGCCGGAAAGCAGCAGGTTGTTGCCGACGAACTCCAAGAAACGATCCATGCGGGGGTCTGGACAGGTGAAAGCCCCTCATTATCGGTCATTACGGGGTGGCTTGTCAGCACCTGTCGTCGGACTGTGGAATAATTCGTTGTCCGCACCGCAAAGAGGCAGAAATGACCCGACCTTCCCCCGTAATGTTGTTGATCCTCGACGGCTGGGGCTACCGTGAGCCGGCCGACGACAACGCCATCAGCGTCGGCCGCACGCCCAACTGGGATCGCTTGTGGTCGCTCAACCCGCGCGCCTTTCTCGACACCTCCGGCGAGGCGGTCGGCCTGCCGGCCGGGCAAATGGGCAATTCCGAAGTCGGCCATATGAACATCGGTGCCGGCCGTATCGTCTACCAGGAGCTGACCCGGATCAACCAGGCGATCCGCGACGGCGAGTTTGCCGACAATCCGGCCCTGGGCCAGGCCCTGCAGGCCGCTCGCAAAAACGGCGGCACGGTTCACATCCTCGGCCTGGTCTCGCCCGGCGGGGTCCACAGCCACGAGGACCATCTCCTGACCACGCTGGAAATGGCTGTTTCGGCCGGGGTCGAATCGGTCGCGGTGCATGCTTTTCTCGACGGCCGCGATACGCCGCCACGCAGCGCCATGGCCTCGCTGGAGCGTCTCCAGGAAGCGGTGTCGGCCAGCGCCGGCGCCCGCATTGCCGGAATCTGCGGGCGCTACTACGCCATGGACCGCGACCAGCGCTGGGAGCGGACGGAAAAAGCCTGGCGTTTGATCGTCGACGGCGACAGCGAGCACTCGGCGGAATCGGCGACGGCCGGCCTGGCCGCAGCGTATGATCGCGGCGAGGACGACGAATTCGTTCAGCCGACGCGGGTCGGAAGCGGTGCCTCGATCGCCGACGGAGACGTGGTGATCTTCATCAATTTCCGCGCCGACCGCGCCCGCCAGCTCAGCCAGGCGTTCGTGGGAAAAGACTTCTCCGCCTTCGATGCGCGCCGGCCGCGCCTGGCCGCCATGGTGACGATGACCCACTACCAGGACGGTCTGGATTGCACCGTCGCCTTTCCGCCAGCCACCTTGCCCGAACTGCTCGGCGAGGTCGTCGCCAAGGCCGGCCTGACTCAGCTGCGCATCGCCGAAACCGAAAAGTATGCCCACGTGACCTACTTTTTCAACGGCGGCGGCGAACAGGTCTTTCGCGGCGAGGACCGCATTCTCGTGCCCTCGCCAAAAGTGGCGACGTATGATCTGAAGCCGGAGATGAGTGCACCGGAACTGCAGCGGCGCCTGCTCGAACAGATCGAACAGGGCCGGCATGATCTGATCGTGTGCAACGTCGCCAATCCGGACATGGTCGGGCATACCGGCAGCTTCACCGCCGCCCTGGCCGCCGTGGAAGCGGTCGATCGGGTGCTCGGAAGCGTAATGAGCGCGCTGGGGCGCGCCGGTGGCGAGATGCTGGTGACCGCCGACCACGGAAACGTCGAGCAGATGAGCGATCCGGAGACCGGACAGCCGCATACCGCACACACCCTCAACCCGGTTCCGATCGTGTACTACGGCCCCCGTCCTCCGGCACACATGAACGATGGCAGCCTGCGCGACATCGCCCCGACCCTGCTCGGCCTGCTCGGCCTGCCGGCGCCCGAGGTCATGACGGGCCGACCGCTGTTTGATGTGGCCGACTGAAGTCCGCTATCTGCTGATCCTCCTGCTGCTGAGCGCCTTTTCGATCGCCGGCCAGGCCCAGGATCCTGCCGAGCTGGAGGCCCGGCTTGACCAGTTGCGCACTGAAATCGAACGAATCCAGGCCCGGATCGACCAGGACCTGGCCAGCCGCGACCAGCTCCTGGCCGACCTGGCCGACTCGGAGCGCGCTCTCGCCGCCGCCAGAGCGGATCTGCGCCGCACCCTTGATCGTCTGACCCGGTCCGAGGCCGAGATCGAGCGCCTGAGCGCCCGCGTCGATGAGGCCGCATCCGAGGCCCACGAACTGGCCGAGCGCCTGGGTCGCCAGCTGCGCCTGGCCCATCGCCAGGGGGGCCAGTCGCGCCTGAAGCTTTTGCTCAACCAGGACGACCCGCGCCAGCTGAGCCGGCAGATGGCCTATCACGGCTATCTGTCGCGAGCGCGAATCGGGCTGCTGGCGCAGCTGCAGGCGCTGCAGGACAGCCTGCGCGCGGACCGCGCCGCCCTGGAGGATGAAGAGCGGCGCCTGAGCGATCTGGCGACGCAGCAGACCGACGAGCTTGCCGCCCTGGAAGCGGCGCGTGCGGGTCGCGATGCGGCCCTGGACCGGGTCCAGTCGCGCATCGAAACCCAGGCCGCCGCGCTCGCCCGAAAAGAGCAGGACGCGGTGGAACTGGAGGCGCTGCTGGAAGAACTGGCGCGGGCTTTGCGCGATATACCCATGGACCTGGAAGTGCCGCCGATTCACTCGCTGCAGGGGCAATTGCTCAAACCCGTAGACGGCGAGCTCGCGCGCCGCTTTGGAGAACCAAGAGGCGGCGAGGCGCTCTGGAACGGCTGGCTTTTGACCGCGCCGACCGGCAGCGAGGTGCGCGCGATCGCCCATGGTCGGGTCGCTTTTGCCGACTGGCTGCGCGGCTATGGAATGCTGCTGATCATCGATCATGGCGATGCCGTCATGAGCCTGTACGGACACAATGAGAGCCTGCTGCGCGATGTCGGCGACTGGGTCGCGCCGGGCGACGCCGTGGCTGTGGTCGGCCAGTCGGGCGGAGCAGCCGAAACCGCCCTGTATTTCGAAATCCGGGTCGAAGGCCGGCCGGCCGATCCGCGGGCCTGGCTGGTTCCCTGACCGGTCCCGGGCGAACCGCCCGAAGTCGTGCTAAGGTTTTTGCCAAAGGCGTCGTTCGAGGCGCCGCTGAAGGGGATGTACAACCGTGAATCGATTGCCATGGCTGGTGACAGGTCTGGTCTGGATCGGCTGTGCCGGTCCGGCTGCAGCGTCAGCGCTTGTCGCATCGCAAGCGCCTGCGGCACCACATTCGTCTGTGCGAGTGGCCATCATCATTGACGATATCGGTTTTCGGGCCGAACAGGACCTGGCCGTTTTCAATCTGGATCGGCGCATCAGCGTGGCCGTCATTCCGGACGCACCGCTGGCCGGGCGAATGGCCGGGCTGGCGCGCGCCCAGAACCGTGAAGCGCTGGTCCATCTGCCCCTGGCTCACGGCCACGTGCGCGACTGCGACGCCCCGATCTGTCCGCGGCGGGAATGGTCGCCGGAAAGAATGCGCCAGCACCTGGAATGGGCATTCGGGGTGGTCGAGGGCGCCATCGGGATCAACAACCATCAAGGCAGCCTGTTTACCGCCGATCCGGGTTCAACCCGGCGTTTGCTCGAAGGCTTGCGCCTGCTCGCGCAGGAGCGACAGGAATCTCTGGTGGTGATCGACAGCCGGACATCGCCGACCAGCGTTCTCGGCCGGCTTGCCGGCGAGGCCGGTTTCCGGACGGCCGATCGCAGCGTGTTTCTCGACCACGATCGCTCGCCGGGAGCGATCGAACACGCCTGGCAGAGCTTGCTGGAGACGGCTGAACGCAACGGCCGCGCCATAGCCATTGGACATCCCCATCCCGAGACCATCGAGTTTCTGCAAAGGGAACTGGCCGGATTGTCCGAACGCGGGATCGAGCTGGTTACGTTGTCGGCGCTGGTGCGCTCTGCCGACGGCTCACGCGCGCTGGTCGGCCAGCCACGACCGGCGGTCGCCTATCCGGGTTCGACCGAGCCCGCGCAGCCGTAGCCGAACAGTGGATCGAGTTCGGCCTCGATCAGGCCGTCGACCCAGGCCAGATCGGCGGCGTCGAGATCCTCGCAGTAGGCGCCGATGCGCGCGCGCCTGACCTTGCGCATTTCCGGGTCAGCGGGGTTACGCAGTTTCAATGAATTGTTGCGGAAAAAATTCTCCTGCTCGAGCCGGCGCATGTTGTTGAAATCGGCGAACTCGGCGGTCTGCCCGATTTCGCCATCGCTGAACGGCGCACCGATGAAATCGCTGATTCGGCGCAGCGTTTCCCGGGTATGCAACCTCAAGTCCTCGTAACGCACGATCAGCGCATCGGGCCGATCGCGCAACTGCCCGGCCCAGAAATTGTGGTAGCGGATCAGGGCCGGCAGACCAAAGTCGGGGTGACGCAGGAATTCGCTGCGGGTGATTGCCTCCCGGTCGATGGCCTCGCTGGCTTCCCACTCGAGGAGTTCGCGTTTGAACGGCTTGGTGCGCTTGGTGTACTGGATGTACCAGGAGACCACGATGTCGCCGGGGTGGCGGGCGACGAAGATCGTCTTCTTGCCCGCCAGGCGCGCCGAGTTCTGCTCGAACAAGTCGCCGATGATGCTTTCCCAGGAAGCCGTGCCGTTGCTGATCAGCCAGCGCGGCAGGCCCTCATGCTGACGCGCCAGTTCATCGGACTTGAACACCCGGCGCGTCGAGATTCCGTAGTGCTGGGCATACAGGTGGGTCAGCATGGTGCGCAGCCAGGTTCCGCCGGTCTTGGGGTGACGGATCATCAGCAGGTCGGCGCGATCGAGCAGGCGCAGTTGCAGCCGGCGCAGCAGGCGGAAGCGCGCCGACACCCGCCAGCGCCGCGGTAGCGGCGCGGTCAGGATCAGGATGGCCCAGTGCAGGCCACGATCGATGCTCAAGACCACGTCAGCCGGCCCCTGGACAACGCATCAGCCGACCGGGGCTCAAGGCCTGCGATCACGGGTACGTGTAGCTGGCCTGCAGTCCCAGCGGAATCCCGAGACCCCAGTAGATCAGCAGGAAGATGGTCCAGATGATCGACAAGGCCACCGCGTAAGGCAACATCATCGAGATCAGCGTACCAATGCCGGCATCCTTGAAGTACTTCTTGCAAAACACGACCACCAGCGGGAAGTACGGCAGCAGCGGCGTGAGGATGTTGGAGGTCGAGTCGCCGACCCGGTACGCGGCCTGGGTCAGCTCCGGCGAGATGCCCAGCTGCATCAGCATGGGCACGAAAATCGGCGCGATGATCAGCCACTTGGCCGACGCCGATCCGACAAACAGGTTGACGAACATGGTCAGGGCAACGATGCCGACGATGGTCAACTGGGCCGGCAGGTTCAGGGCCTGGAGGAATTCGGCCCCGTTGACGGCCAGCAGAATACCCAGGTTGGACGCGCTGAACGCAGCGATGAACTGGGCGGCGAAGAAGGCCATGACGATGTAGTAGCCCATCGACTCCATGGCCCGGGTCATGCCCTTGATGATGTCTTTGTGCGTTTCGATGGTACCGGCCACGTAGCCGTAGACGATCCCCGGAATCAGGAAAAAAATGAAGATCAGGGGCACGATCGAGCGCATCAACGGGGCGCCGAACGACGTGATGCTCTCATGGAACGCCAGTTCCGGATTGGGATCGCGCAGAGGCGAGTCCGGCATCAGTACGGCAATGGTCATCAGCGCGATCGCCACGACAACACTGGTCGTCGCCCAGAACAGGCCGCGCGCTTCGGTCGCCGACAGCCCTTCCATCCTGGGCATGTCCGACATGTCGCCGTCGACCGGCGTGTCCTTGATCAGGCGCGGTTCGACCACCTTGTCGGTCAGCCACCAGCCCACGCTGATGACCACGAAACTGGACGCTGCCATGAAGAACCAGTTGACCAGCGGGTTGACCTGCAGCGTGGGGTCGAGCACCTGCCCGGCCGCCTCGGTGATGCCGGCCAGCATGGGGTCGATGGCCGAGGGAATGAAGTTGGCCGAAAACCCACCCGATACCCCGGCAAAAGCGGCCGCAATCCCGGCCAGTGGATGGCGCCCGGCGGCGTAGAACATGACCGCCCCGAGCGGAATGACCACGACGTAGCCGGCGTCGGCGGCGGTGTGCGAGATGATCGCGACCAGGATCACCATCGGCGTGAGCAGGCGCACCGACGTCCAGCCCAGCAGGCGACGCAGACCGGCGTTGATGAAGCCGGTATGCTCGGCCACGCCCACGCCCAGCAGGGCGACCAGGACGATGCCCAGCGGCGCGAAGTTGACGAAGACCGACACCATGTTGACCAGGAAATTGGCCATCTCGCTGCCCGAGAGCTGGTTGACCACCTGAATGGCTTCGCCGGTCGAGGGATGAACGGCGCTGAACTGGATCGGCGCCAGCACCGCCGACAGCACCCAGACCAGAATCATCAGCAGGAAGAACAGTACCGCCGGGTCCGGCAGCTTGTTGCCGACCGTTTCAATCGCCCCGAGCGTGCGTTCCAGCCAGGTGCGCTTTCCGGGCAGCACCCTGTGCAGGTCGGGGTTGGGTGTAGAGGCTTCTTTGTGCTCGTTGTTTTCGCTCATGCTTGCTCCCCGATCTCTCGCTGGTCCTTAAAGTTCAGTCATGTCCCCAGGGTGCCGGCGGCGGCTCCACCGGCTCACTCAAATCGAATTCGGCGCGAAACAGGCGTCCTGCCCGCACCAGTTCATAGGCAAAGAGATGGTCGTGGAGGCGCACTTCCATGGACCAGAAGTTGCCGACCGAAGCCTCCAGGCCGTTGCTCAGGAACAAGGCCTTGGAATAGTCGTCCACCGGAAACGTCTGGCGCCAGCCGCGCCCGGGATCGGTGGTGTGACCGCCGTACCAGGTCACGATTTCTTCGCTGCCGTCTTCGTGGCGGTGGTCGTGCTTGAGCCGAAAGCGGTCACCGTCGCGGGTCACGATCCAGGTCCGGGAGCGGTTGGTCCCCACGTGCAGTGGAATGCGGATTTCGCGCTCGGCGCACTCACGGACATGAATGATGACCTCCCGATCCAGCCAGCCGTCGTCCCCGGGCCTGGCAAAACCGGTCATCTGCCCTGAAAAAGCCTGGCCGCACAGCTCGGAAAGGCTGTTCCAGAAGGCGTCGGAGGGTGAATCATTCTCGGCGCTCAGCGCTGTACTGACGCCGATGGCGATCACGAAAAGCGTCCCGCGTATATGACTCATGGCAGCCTGCTAATGGCAATGCGACAGCCGCGAACCTTAGCACAACCCCAACGGCTCAGCCAGACGCTTGTCGGCCCTACTCGTCCCGGTAGCAAAGATTGAGCCCGACCGGAAACAGCCGCAGCCCGACCGCGGCCAGCAGGCCCAGAGCGAAGCCGGACAGGTGCGCAGACCAGGCCACGGCGTGCGCTTCGGGCCCGAAAGCGCTGTAGAGCAGTTGCAGGGTGAACCACGAGCCGATGACCAGGATGGCCGGCACCCGGGCGAACTGCAGAAACAGGCCCAGCGGCAACCAGAGCCCGATGCGACGACCCGGAAACAGCCCCAGGTAGACCCCGATGATGGCCGAAACTCCGCCGCTTGCGCCGATGACGACCACGTTCTGAGCCCCGTCCAGGTGCCAGGCCGTGGCCGCGTTGGCAAGAAATCCGAGCCCGGTAAACAGCAGCAGAAAGCGCCAGTGACCCACGGCCTTTTCCACGCTGATGCCGAATACCCAGAGATAGGCCAGGTTGCCGATCAGATGGATCCAGTCGGCGTGCAGGAACAAGGCGGTCAGCAAACCGCCCAGAACCACCCATCCGCCCGGCTCCAGCGGGCTCGACAGCACCTGCACGACCTGATCGGGACGAAAGCCCCAGAAATGAACCCAGGCGGCGGCATCGAC
Source organism: Wenzhouxiangella sp. (assembly GCA_007694885.1). Taxonomy (GTDB): domain Bacteria; phylum Pseudomonadota; class Gammaproteobacteria; order Xanthomonadales; family Wenzhouxiangellaceae; genus Wenzhouxiangella. The sequence goes on from REEW01000050.1 coordinate 27,531, forward strand.
CGCGCTTGTGGCCACGTAGCCGACGCTGACAATGACAATGGCGAAGCTGGTCGCCAGCAGCATCCAGGGCCAGATTGCGCTCGGCCCGACAGGACGATGTCCGGCGAAGGCCGGCCTCACGGCTCAAGCAGAAAACGATAGTCCCGAAAATCGATCAGAGCGCCGTCTCGCCGAATCTCGACCAGGCTGGCGCCCTCGCCCAGATCATCTCCCTCCAGCCGCCGCTCGCCGTTGATGAGCACGAAACGCCCGCCGGGCTCGGCGCTGAATACGTGAATACTGAGACTAAGCTCCGGCAATTCGCGTCGAATCGACAGCGGAAGGTCCCATACGCTGACGAACTGCGGGCTTTCCGGTGCCCAGCTTGGATCGTCCGAGCTCGGCGCGGTCCCGGCTGGCTCCCTTGATGATGCTGTTGCCGGGGGTTCCGCTTGATCTTCCGCCGTCTGGCGACGATACGCTTCAGCCAGCGCCGCTGCGGCCTCCTCGGCCTCGATCAGTCGCTGCGCTTCTTCAGCGGTTTCGACCAGGCGTTCGCGCCCGCCCTCGGGCACAACCACCGGCGCGTGCGGCTGCGGAGCCGGTCGCGAGATTCTTCGCAAGCCGCGCTGCTCACTTTCGGCTACCGCCTCCGAGGCAGGCGCTTCGGGCTCGGCCGGGGCCGCCACGGACAGCTCGCCGTTCGGCTCCCGGGCGACGCGCTCCGGGTCGGCAATCGTTGCGGGTTCCGGTTCGGCTTCGGCCGGCGCTTCACCGGAAGTGCCGACCAGCATGCGCCAGGCCTCGCGCGGCTGGGTCTGGCTCAGACCCAGCCCGATCACCGCGGCCAGTACCAGTACGACCGTCAGGACCAGCAGGCCCCGCCGACGCGGCCTGGCTTGTCCGGCGACCGGGGCCGGCGCCGAATCAAGGTCTGGTACCTGCCCCAGGCGCCGCTGGGCATCGGATTTGCGTAGTGCATCAAGAATGTAGGACACGGGACGTCAGGCTCCGTTGGGCGGCTGGATCAGGGAGGGTCCCTCCAGGTGCGGCGATTTGAGAAAAAGACGCGTGGCCGGGCCGATCATGCCGTCATCGCGGAGGCCATTGCGGCGCTGGAAACCTTCGACCCAGCGCCGGAACTCCTCATCATAGCGCTGGTCGACCGGTCCCGGCCAGCGCTGGGGCTCGACCCGACTTGCCAGCGCCTTCATGCGCTCCACCGCATCACCCTCGTCGCCCTGGCGCAGAACGTCGCCCGGGTCCGGCCAGACCACATAGAAATCACCCAGCCAGCGTCGGTCGAACTGGCTGATCGGAGCGCGCACGTCCTGGCCCTGATGGCGCAACAGCAGGTGCTCTCCATCCATGCCGACCATCAGGACGTGGCGCTGATCCGCAGGAAGTCCGGAACCTACCCGCAGAATGACCGGAAGCCCGATCTGGGCAATGTAGGCCCAGTTTCCCCGCAGGGCGAGACAAGCTACACCGGAGGCCGCCGTTCCCGGGGATTCGCAGGCTTCGGCAATATCGGAACGGTCCAGATCCGGCCAGATTGCCGCGGTCTCGACCCAGGCCGCCGCGGCACTGGCATCGTCGATCACGTTCTGCCAGGCCGGTCGGGAGCTTGCTTCCTCGGCTTCCCCGGCACCGGTCATCCACAGCCCCAACCAGCCGCCGCCGCCGACCACAGCCAGCACGGCCGCGACCGCCACCATGCCGCGCAGCCAGCCGCCCGATCGCTCATCGTCCTCTTGGCCGGCAACCTCGCGCGCAGCTGCCCGGACCAGGCGCGCATCGATGCGTTCCTTTTCTTCGGCGTATCCGGCAACCAGAGCGCGGTCGGCGATGATGTTGATCAGCCTTGGCACCCCCTCCGAGACCTGATACAGCGCCTTGATCGCGTCCGCATCGAACGGACAGCGGGCTGCCCCGGCCACGGCCAGGCGATGACGGATGTACTGGTTGGTCTCTTCGCGGTTGAGAGGATCGAGGTGGTAGCGGGCGGTGACGCGCTGGGCGAGCTGGCGCAGCTCCGGCCGCGCCAGCAGGCTGCGCAGTTCGGGTTGCCCGAGCAGCAGGATTTGCAGCAGTTTGTCGGTGGCCGTTTCCAGGTTGGTGAGCAGACGGATTTGCTCCAGCCCCTCCCGGCTCATGTTCTGGGCCTCATCGATGACCAGCACCACCCGCTCGCCGGCGGCATGGCGTTCGAGAAGATACCGGTTGAGTGCTTCCTGCAGCCGCTGAACGCTGTCACCGAGCTGGTCGGTATCGATTTCCAGTTCGCTGCAGATGGCCCGCAGCAGCTCCGGTGGCGTAAGCATGGGGTTGAGAATCAGGGCCACCCGGGTGTTGTCCGGCACTTTTTCCAGGACCAGCCGGCACAGGGTGGTCTTGCCTGTTCCGACTTCTCCGGTCAGTTGGACAAAGCCGCCGCTGCCGCCGGTGCCGACACCGTAGAGCAAATGGGCCAGCGCGTCCTGGTGACGCGGGCTCAGGTAGACGAAGCGCGGGTTCGGCGTGATCGCGAACGGGCGCTCGCTCAGTCCGTAGAAATACTCGTACATGGCTACTCTGACAGTGCCAGCAAGGAAGCGTTGCCGCCGACGGCAGCCGTATTGACGGTCAGCGTGCGTTCGGTGGCGAAACGGAACAGGTAATTGGGTCCACCCGCCTTGGGGCCGGTCCCCGACAGGCCCTCGCCGCCGAACGGCTGGACGCCGACCACGGCCCCGGTCATGTTGCGGTTGACGTAGGCGTTTCCGACCCGGACCCTGTGGGCGATCGCACGCTGGGCGCGATCGATGCGGCTGTGAACGCCGAGGGTCAGCCCGTAGCCGGTGCCGTTGATGTCGTCGATCAGGCGATCCATGTCGCGCGCCCGGAAGCGCAGCACGTGCAAAACGGGCCCAAAGACCTCGCCTTCCAGCTGGCTGATGCTGTCGATTTCGTAGGCGCAAGGCGCAAACCAGTAGCCTTTTGGCAAGTCTTCCGGCAGCTGGACCCGGGCAATCCGTCGGGCCGTTTCGTCCATGGTGTGGGCATGAGCGGTCAGCATGTCGAGCTGCCCCTGGTCGATGACCGGACCTACGTCCGTGGCCAGCTCTCCCGGATAGCCGACCCGAATCTGGTCCATGGCGCCGGTGAGCATGGTCAGCACCTTCTCGGCGATGTCTTGCTGCAGGCACAGGATGCGCAGGGCCGAACAGCGCTGACCGGCACTGTGAAAAGCAGAGCTGATCACGTCGCGTACAACCTGCTCGGGCAGGGCCGAGGAGTCCACGATCATGGCGTTCTGGCCGCCGGTTTCGGCAATCAGGGTGGCCAGCGGCCCGTCCCGGTCGGCGAGCGTGCGGTTGATGATGCGCGCAGTCCGGGTCGACCCGGTAAACGCGACCCCGGCGATCCGGGGATCGCGGGTCAGGGCCGCGCCCAGCCGTGCGCCGCCGGGCAAGTCGATCAGAACATCCTTCGGTACGCCGCAGGCGTGCATCAGTTGCACCGCGCGACGGGCGATCAGCGGGGTTTGTTCGGCCGGCTTGGCAACCACCGCGTTGCCGGCCACCAGTGCCGCGACCACCTGGCCGGTAAAAATCGCCAGCGGAAAGTTCCAGGGACTGATGCAGACGAACACCCCGCGGCCGTGGTAGCGCAGCTGGTTGGATTCGCCGGTAGGACCGGGGAGAGAAATCGGTTCGGCCATATGATCGCGCGCGATTCGCGCGTAATAGCGACAGAAATCGGCCGCCTCGCGAACCTCGGCGATGCCGTCGTGCAGGGTCTTGCCGGCTTCGCGCACGCACAGTGCCATCAGCTCGGCTCGGTTTTGTTCCAGCGCATCGGCAATGTTTTCGACAATGGCGGCGCGAGCGGCCGCTCCTTGCTCGTCCCAGGCGCCCTGTGCGGCCAGCGCCCGGCCAATCGCCGGCTCCGCCGCGTCCTCCGCAGCCCAGCGGATGGACCCGACGCGGTCTTCCAGATCGGCGGGACTGGAGCGCGAATCGAGACTGCCCTGGACGTTTTCGTCCCGGAGTTCCCAGGCCTGAGCGCCGCTTGATTCCATCTCCTGCTTGAGTTCGGCGAGGGCCTGGTAGTGGGAAAAATTGATCCCGGCAGAATTGCGCCGGTGCTCGCCGTACAAGTCCATCGGCAAGGGGATTTTCGGGTGCGGAATCCGGTCCAGGGCCTCGATCTGAGCGACCGGATCGCTCACCACCTCTTCCGGCGGCAGTTTCTCGTCGACGATCCGGTTGACGAACGACGTGTTGGCGCCGTTTTCCAGCAGTCGCCGGACCAGGTACGGCAACAGGTCCTTGTGGTTGCCTACCGGCGCATAGACTCGGCAGGCTGCGTTGAACCGGCGATTGTCCAGCACTTCGTCGTAGAGCTCCCGCCCCATGCCGTGCAGACGCTGATACTCGAACTCGGCCCCCGCTCCGGCCAGTTCGGAAATGGCGACGATGGTATGGGCGTTGTGGGTGGCGAACTGCGGATAGAAACGCTCCGGCATGGCCAGGAGCTTGCGCGCGCACGCCAGGTAGGAAAGATCGGTGTTGCATTTGCGGGTGAACACCGGGTATCCCGGCAGGCCCTCGATCTGGGCATGCTTGATTTCGGTGTCCCAGTAGGCTCCCTTGACCAGGCGAATCGGAACCCTGTGGCCGGAGCTTCGGGCCTGTCCGGCGAGCCAGTCGATGGCCGTCCAGGCTCTTTTCTGGTAGGCCTGCAACGCCAGCCCCAGCCCGTCCCAGCCGGACAATCCGTCATCGGTCAGCACGGCCGCAAAGATTTTCAGCGAAAGGTGCAGCCGTTCGGCCTCCTCGGCGTCCACGGTCAAGGCGATGCCCTGTTCTCTTGCCAGGCACGCCAGGCCGAGCAGCGAGGGCGTAAGCTCGGCCAGCACCTGCTCTTCACGGGCGTGTTCGTAGCGCGGATGCAGGGCCGAGAGTTTGACCGAGATGCTCGGCGCCTCGAACGAATCGACGTTGTCCGTGGTCGATCCGATCGACCGGATCGCCGCCTCGTAGGCCTGGCGGTAGCGCTCTGCGTCGTCGGCGGTCAGTGCCGCTTCGCCGAGCATGTCGAACGAGTAGCGAAAACGACGGTTGCCGGAGCGAGCCGCACGGTCCAGCGCGGCGTCGATGGTTTTGCCCATGACGTACTGGTGGCCCATGATGCGCATGGCCTGGCGTATGGCAAGCCGGACGACCGGCTCGCCGGACTTGTTGGCCAGCCTGGCCAGGGTGGCCCCGAGGTTGCGGGTGGTCGAGGCGCTCATGCGGACCAGCTTCCCGGTCAGCATCAGTCCCCAGGTCGAGGCGTTGACAAACAGCGAGTCGCTGCGGCCCAGATGCGATTCCCAGTCGGCGTCGGACAGCTTGTCGCTGATCAGCGATTCGGCCGTCTCGTTGTCCGGAATCCGCAGCAGGGCCTCGGCCAGGCACATCAGCACCACGCCCTCTTCCGACGACAGGTCGTACTCGCGCATGAACGCCTCCATCGCCCCGGCGTCGCGCGACCGTTCCCGCACGCGCTTGACCAGATCGGTCGCGTCCTGCCGAATCTTCGCGCGCGCGTCCTCGTCCAGGCCGATGTGGCCGAGCAGAAAGCGAACCTGCTCGGTCTCATCCAGGTCCCAGGCGCGGTCCAGTTCCTGGTCCGGTCGGGCATGTTCGGGGGTATGGGCGGCGACGAAATTTCGAATCATTCGGGACATGGCCGGGTAGTATTGCAGTCTGCGCAAATTGATTCGCGAAGTGTACCGCAGCGGCGCGGCTTCCAAGCCGGGCCGTGTCTGCCGGCGTGTTGACGAATTCGGTTTTTTTGATCTGCGTCATTGACAGAGGTGAAAGATTTCGGCACCCGACGCGAGCGCGGTCGGCTACAATAGCGGCCCGAAAGCAGACGGTGGAGAGATCGCACAACGCCCATGGTCGAATTGCAGCCAGTCAAGGGGTCGTCGAACTCGGTCGTGATCGAGGCTCGCTCGAATCTTTCGATGACGCTGGACCGGCTGATGGCGGTCTTTGCCGGCCTTTGCGCGATCACGCTTCTGATTGTTGCCTGGCCGGTCATCATGGGCTTGTGGCCTGTTCTGCTGGTGGCCTTGATCCATCTGGCCATCGTGGGCTGGTGTTTTCGGCTGGCCTGGCGTGGAAACTGGGCCCGCGAGCGGATCGAAATCGACGACGATCGAGTGGTCGTCGAGCATTTTCGCGCCGGCCAGCAGGCACGCTCGGAGTGGCCGGTGGCCTGGGCGCGAGTTCAGACCGAGCAGGGCCGCTTTCGCGACCTGCACGTTTTCGTCAGCAGCCAGGGGCGACGCCAGGAAGTCGGCGGATTTTTGCCGCCGCGGGAGCGGGCCGATCTGGCTCGACTGCTGAACAACGCGCTTCAGCCTAGAACGGCATGGAACGCAACGCAAACCTTACGGGTGAGTCGAAGATGAAGAGAACCAACGAAATGATCGTCGCTGTGGCGGTGCTGGCGGTAATCGTCGTGATCACCTGGGGCGTTTTCGCCGTCGGCGACAACATGCCGCGCGGCGTGACCCAGTACAGTCAGGACGTCTACCAGTTGCACAACATCGTTTTGGGGATGGTGACGGTCATTGGCATCCTGGTCTTTACGGCCATGTTTACCTCGATTGTTCTGCACCGCCGCTCAAAGGGATACCAGGCAGCGAAGTTCTCGCATTCAACCCGGGCTGAAATCATCTGGACGTCGATTCCGGTGCTGATTCTCGTGGTCATGGCGGTGCCGGCCACGCGGGTCCTGATCGATATGGAAAACACCGGCGGCGCCGAAATGAACATCAAGATCACTGGCTACCAGTGGCTTTGGAAGTACGAGTACATCGAAGACGACATCAGCTTTTTCTCGGCCCTGGACCGCGAAAGCAACCGCGCCCGCCAGCTCGGCTCCGGCATCAACCCGCGCGATGTGGAGAATTACCTGCTCGAGGTCGACAACCGCCTGGTGGTGCCGACCAACACCCGCATCCGCTTCCTGCTGACCGCCGATGACGTGATTCACTCCTGGTGGGTTCCCGAGCTGGGCTGGAAGCGGGATGCGATCCCCGGAATGGTCAACGAGGCCTGGACCCTGATCGAGGAAGAGGGCGTGTTTCGAGGCCAGTGCGCGGAGCTTTGCGGGGCCGACCACGGATTCATGCCGATCGTGGTCGAGGCGGTATCGCCGGAGGCGTTTCGCGCCTGGGTGTCCGAACAGCGTCAGGGCCTGGCCGAAGCCGCGCACGACAACGCCCGGCTGTGGACGCGCGAAGAGCTCATGGATCGCGGGCACAACGTGTACCAGGCCCAGTGCGCTTCCTGCCACCAGGGCGACGGCAGCGGCCTGGAGCCCGCGTTCCCGGCCCTGGTCCGCGACGGCGCGCCGACCGGCGACCTGGAAACGCACCTGTACACGGTACTCAACGGGCGCGACGGCACGGCCATGGCGGGTTTTCGCGATCGTCTTCAGCCCGAGGACATCGCCGCGGCCCTGACCTACGCTCGCAACGCCTGGAGCGAAGATGCCGGCGAAGTCGTGCAGCCCTCCAGCATCGGCTCGCCCGACCGGGGCTGAACCGTGACCATCGAACCTATCAACATCTAAGGGATCTTGAGGCGAATGTCCAACACAACCACAGCGCATCACGACGACCATCACGGCGAGCACCCCACCGGCCTGGCTCGCTGGGTGTTTTCCACCAACCACAAGGAAATCGGAACGCTTTACCTGGTGTTTTCGCTGGCGATGTTCCTGGTCGGCGGCGCCATGGCCCTGGTGATCCGGGCGGAGCTGTTCGCGCCCGGCCTGCAGCTGGTCAATCCGGAGTTTTTCAACCAGATGACCACCATGCACGCCCTGGTGATGATCTTCGGTGCGGTCATGCCGGCCTTCGTCGGCCTGGCCAACTGGATGGTGCCGATGATGATCGGAGCGCCGGACATGGCCTTGCCGCGCATGAACAACTGGTCGTTCTGGATTCTGCCGTTTGCCTTCACCATGCTGCTGGCAACCCTGTTCATGCCCAGTGGCGCCCCGGCTGCCGGCTGGACGCTCTACCCGCCGCTGTCCCTGCAGGGCGGCAACAGCCTGGCCTTCGTCATCCTCGCCATTCACCTGATGGGGATTTCCTCGATCATGGGCGCGATCAACATCATCGCGACCATCCTCAACATGCGCGCGCCCGGCATGACCCTGCTGCGCATGCCGCTGTTCGTCTGGACCTGGCTGATCACGGCCTTTTTGCTGATCGCGGTCATGCCGGTGCTGGCCGGGGCGGTGACCATGCTGCTGACCGACCGCTTCTTCGGCACCAGCTTCTTCAACGCCGCCGGCGGCGGTGATCCGGTCCTGTACCAGCACATCTTCTGGTTCTTCGGCCATCCCGAGGTCTACATCCTGATTCTCCCGGCATTCGGCATCGTCTCGGAAATCATTCCGACGTTTTCGCGCAAGCCGCTGTTCGGCTACACCTCCATGGTCTATGCGACCGCCTCGATTGCCTTCCTGTCGTTCATCGTCTGGGCCCATCACATGTTCACGGTCGGCATGCCGCTGGGCGCGATGCTGTTTTTCATGTACGCCACCATGGTGATCGCCGTGCCCACCGGGGTGAAGATATTCAACTGGATTGCGACCATGTGGCGCGGCTCCATGACGTTCGAAACGCCGATGCTGTTCGCGCTCGGTTTCGTGGTGCTGTTCACGATCGGCGGGCTGTCGGGAGTGATGCTGGCCATCGTGCCGGCCAACTTCCAGTACCACGACACCTATTTCGTGGTTGCCCATTTCCATTATGTTCTGGTCACCGGCGCGGTCTTTGCCATCATGGCGGCCGTCTACTACTGGCTGCCGAAGTGGACCGGACACATGTACGACGAGAAGCTGGGCAAGATCCACTTCTGGTGGTCGACCATCTGGGTCAATGTGCTGTTCTTCCCCCAGCACTACCTGGGTCTTGCCGGCATGCCGCGCCGTATCCCCGACTACGCCGTCCAGTTCACCGAGTTCAACATGATTTCATCGATCGGTGGCTTCATGTACGGTTTTGGACAGCTGCTGTTTGTCTACATCATCTGGAAGTGCGTGCGCGGCGGCGAAAAGGCCACCGCCCAGGTCTGGGAAGGCGCGCGCGGCCTGGAATGGACGGTGCCCTCACCGGCGCCCCTGCACACCTTCGATACGCCGCCGCTGGTGGAAGACAACGTCGCGGTGCATCGGGACAGGCTGACCTGACATCGTCGTGAGCGCAAGCAAACCCAAGAGCCGTATGCACAGGGACCGGCGGCGCGGCATCGTCCGCACCGCCCTGGTCCTGGGCGGCGTTGTACTTTTGATCTACCTGTTCTTTATCGGCCAGGCCGCATTCAATTATTTCTCATGAGCAATTCAACGAGCGATCCAAAGAGTAATCCAACGAGAAGCCCGATCCGCACGGTCGGCAGCCTGACGGCTCTGGCGTTCGCCATGTTCGGCTTCGGCTATCTGCTGGTGCCGCTGTACGACAAGTTCTGCGAAATTACCGGCATCGGTGGCCGCACGGGGGACGCGGTCAGCGAGGAAGCACTGACCGCCGCTCCTGATCTTTCGCGCAAGGTCACCGTGCACTTCGATGCCACGGTCAACTCCGCCCTGCCCTGGCGCTTCGAGCCGACCGAACGCATGATGGACGTCCATCCCGGCAAGTTGTACGAGACGACCTACGTCGCGTTCAATCAGTCCGATCGCGCGGTTGTCGGTCAGGCCGTACCCAGCGTTTCGCCCGGCCGGGCGTCGCTTTTTTTCAACAAGACCGAATGCTTTTGCTTTACCGAGCAAATACTGGGACCCGGGGAGTCGCGCGACATGCCGGTGCGCTTCATTGTCGACCCCAACCTGCCGCAGGGCACCAGCCTGGTCACGCTTTCCTATATCATTTACAAAAATGACGAAGCCACGGCCGTGCTGGCCGCCGCCAACTGATTTTCCGGGAGTCTTTTGATGGGACAAAGCAGCTACTTCGTTCCGGCCACGGCCAAGTGGCCGATCGTTGGCACGGTCGGCATGTTCATCATGATGATCGGAGCGGCCAACTGGCTCAATGCAGGGCCCACCGGTCCCTGGCTGTTCGCAATCGGCGGCGCCATCGTCATTGCCATGGTTTTCGGCTGGTTTGGCGATGTCATCCGCGAATCGCGGGCCAATCTCTACAACTCTGCGGTCGACGCCTCGTTCCGCCAGGGCATGATCTGGTTCATCTTTTCCGAGGTCATGTTCTTTGCCGCCTTCTTCGGCGCACTGTTCTATGCGCGAATCCTCGCCGTGCCATGGCTGGGCGGGGAAGGCACCGGCGCCATGACCCACGAACTCCTCTGGCCGGGCTTCGAGGCGGCCTGGCCGACCCACGGCCCGGCCGAACTGGGCGGTGACTTCCAGACCATTCCGGGATTCGGTCTGCCGCTGATCAATACGCTGATTCTTCTGACCTCCGGCGTAACCCTGACCATCGCCCACTGGGCGCTGAAGAAGGAGCAACGGGGGCCGCTGGTTTTCTGGATGTTCGTGACCATCCTGCTGGCCTGTCTGTTCCTGAGCATCCAGAGTTACGAGTACGTTCACGCCTATCGCGACCTGGGCCTGACGCTGGGCTCCGGGATCTATGGATCAACCTTTTTCATGTTGACCGGATTCCACGGCGTGCACGTGGTCATCGGCACCATCATGCTGATCGTGATTGCCATTCGCTGCATGATGGGTCACTTCAGCAAGAAAAACCATTTCGGCTGGGAGGCGGCTGCCTGGTACTGGCACTTCGTCGACGTGGTCTGGCTCGGTCTGTTCATCTTTGTCTACGTGGTCTAGTGCGAGTGGTTCGGAGACTCAGCGGCAGCCAATGACGGTTTCGGCGGAGCCTGCCGCGGCTGCAGGCTGTCGCTCACGATAAACCTGCCCGGCCGGCTCGGCCCCGACCCGCACGATGCCCTCGGCTTGCAGTCCGGCCAGGGCCAGTGACGTTTCCTCAACGCTAAGCCCGGTTTCTGCGGCCAGGCCGGCCGCATCGGCTTGACCGGTCCGCTTGACCGCACCCAGAGCAATACGGCGCGCGGCCTCGTCGCGGCAGTCCAGCACGGGCGGTCGCAAGCCGCGCGGAACAAAGGGGTGCAAGCGCGCATCCGGACACAGGGTCAGCCACTCGGCGAGGTTGCCGGAATGAACCCACAGGCAGGTTTGACGCCTGGTCCACAGGGCTGTTGCAATGCCCTGTCGTACGAGTTTGACAAACGCCGCAGCGGCGCCGATGCGCTCGCCCTGCGCCCGCGGCAGGTACAACCACTGCAGTAGCCGTTGCTCCAGCCAGGCCGGATCCGGGGAGCCGCGGCAAAGCCTCGAAGCCGCGGTTTTGGCGGGCGTGATCGACGGTTTGGACGCCCGTTCAAAGGCCCGTGTGCGCCTTTCCTCGGCCGCGGCCGGATCCAGGTAGCCGTAGCGCGGAACGTGCAGTACGCTTTCGGCCAGCACCGACGGTGTCCGGGTCTGGATTGCGCTGACTTCAATGCTGCCGCACTCGATGGCCCGGTAGATGCGCTCCAGCCCGACCAGGTCCATGTGTTCATCCAGGCAGTCGGCCAGGGCCTGCCGGACCAGGGGATGGTCGGGAACCCTCCTCGGTCCGGCGAGATTTTCCAGGCAGGCCAGCTGGTCGGGGAAGATTCTGGCGATCAGGTTCTCGGCCTGGTTGCGCTGAATCTGGGCCGGCACCGGGCCGGCCTCGTCGCGGCGCCGGATTGCAAGCGCGTTGTTGGCGCACCAGCGCAAACGGGTCGCAAACAAGGGGGTGTCCAGAACCGCCTGGACCAGCACATCGCGCACGGTGGCGGCGCTGAGGTAGCCGAGCACTTCGGCCAGGGGGAAACTGTGGGTGGCGCCCAGCGAGATCAGGATGGCGTTGTCCGTGGCTGCCGCCTGGAGCTCGAAATTGAATTGCCGGCAGAACCGCTTGCGCAAGGCCAGGCCCCATGCCCGGTTGATGCGTTGGCCGAACAGGGCATGCACGACCAGGTGCTCGTCACCGCCCGGGTCGAAGAAGCGCTCCAGGACGATCCGCCGGCTGCCCGGCAACACCCCCAGCTGCTCCCTGGCCGTCGCCAGAAACGCGTCCAGCTGGCCGCGGCCCGGTTTGCAGCCGCGCTCGACCCGGGCCATGCGCTGGCGGACGAAACTCGACAGCATGGGCGAGCGTCCCGGCCCCTCGCCCAGCCAGAACGGCAAGGCCGCCTCGGATCGATCGCAGCTGCGCACATCGACCCGGCCGGACGCCACGCGCTCGATCCGGTAGGTTTCGCCGCCCAGCTGAATCACATCGCCGGGACTCGATTCGAAGGCAAACTCTTCGTCCAGGCGGCCGATGCTCAGGCCGCGATCGAGATCGCGAACATCGTAGTCGAACCACTCGGGAATGGTGCCGGCATTGAGCAGGCAGTGGCGGCCGGCATTTTCATCCGCCCTGATTCGCCCGCCGCCCAGACGCAGCAGTGGCCCGCTTCCGGTTTCCCGGCCCTCGACGTAGCCATGGTGAAGCATGTCGAGCACGCCATCGAAACATTTCCTCGACAGTCGCGCCCAGGGTGACGCACCACGAACCAGCTGAAAAATCGCTTCTTCATCGGTCTCGCCGACAGCCGCCATGGCCACGATGTGCTGGGCGAGCGTATCCAGCGAGCCCGAAGGCATGAAGCCCGCCTCGCTCTTTTGCGCCTGCAGGGCGTCGGCCAGGGCGTGGGCGTCCATGAGGTCGCTCAAGGTCAGCGGAAACAGGTGCAGGCGCGGTCGCTGACCGGGGCGATGACGCGATCGCCCGGCCCGCTGACGCGCGCCGCCAACGCTGCCTGCCTGGCCGATCTGGCAGACCCGCTCCAGTTTGCCGATGTCGATGCCCAGTTCCAGCGTCGCGCTGGATACGACCGCAGCGAGCTTACCGGCACGCAGCTGCTGTTCGATCATTGCCCGCCGCTGGTGTCCCAGACTGCCGTGATGGGCCGCCACCCGGTCCTGCCCGACATGCTCGGCCAGCGCGGACGCAACCCGCTCGACCAGCGCCCGTGTTGGACAGAAAACAAGCGTGGTTCCGCCGCTGCGCATCAGCTCGACGATCCGCTCGAAGATGCAGTCCCAGTTGGCCCGTCGGGCAAAGTGACCGAGCGGCTCAGGGCCGAGTTCGATGTGCAGATCCAGACCGTTCGCAGCAGCCGGCGCCACCACTGCGCAGCGGCGTCGGGCACCGGCCAGGTAACGCGCCGCCGACTGCGCCGGTCGGACCGTGGCGCTCATGCCGACCCGCTGCAGCTTACCGTCTGCCTGCAGTCGCTGCAGGCGCGCGAGCGACAAGGCCAGATGGGCGCCGCGCTTGCCGTTCATCAGGGCATGGATTTCATCGACAACCACCGCTTTCACTCCGCCCAGCATCTTGCGCCCGCCGCTTGAGCCAAGCAGGATATACAGCGATTCTGGCGTGGTCAGAAGCAGGTTGGGACGAGTCTTGATCTGGCGCTGACGTTCGGACCGGCTGGTATCGCCGGTACGCACCGCAATGCGCAGACCTGCGGCCGCATCGGGAAGCGAAGCCAGGTCGGCGGTCAGGCCATCGGCCATGTTGTTCGACAGCGCGCGCAGAGGCGAGATGTAGAGAATTGTTTCCGGATTGGGTCCGGCAGGTCCGCTCAACAGCCCATCCAGCAAGGGCAGCAGCGCCGCCATGGATTTTCCCTGGCCGGTGCCGGCACTGATCAGACAATGCGCCCCGGAAGCCACCACGGGCCAGGCAGCGCGCTGGATTTCGGTCGGCACCCCAAAGCGGTTCCGGAACCAGGCGCGCACCGGAGCGCTGAACGGCAGGACGTGCATACCGTCCAGGCTACGGCCCGCTCTTCTCAAAACATGAGAATCAGCGTCCGGCCACGCGCTCCCAGGACGCCGTGATGAGTTCCCAGTCCGAGCCCTGGCGCCGCCATCCGGTCGAGACCCGGTACCAGCTGCCCTGCTCCGGTATCAGACCGCTGCCGCCGGTAAGCACCGCCTGGAAGCTGGCGCTGGCGCGGTCATCGGTGACCAGGTCGACCTGGATATCGAACAGGCGAACGCGAATCCTCTGATGCGCGCGCATCTCCCGGTTGAGCAGCAGTCGCGCGCCGCGCCGGTCGAGATTCCAGGTGTCGGCACTGAAGTCGTCGGCCAGCGGCGCCATGAAGGCGCGCGCGTTCTGGTCAGCCAGGGCATCGATCATGGCGTCCAGATGTTGTCGGATCCGGTCTTCATCGGCCGGGCGGGTGCACGCAACCAGGACAAGAACCGGCACAAGCGTGAGCCAGAGGCGCATCAGGCGTTTTCGGCGAGATAGGCTTCCAGCAAGCGCCCGGCGACGGCGACCAGGTCGTGTTCGGTGACCAGGCCGATCAGCTTGCGGTCTCGATCGACCACGGGCAGACAGCTCAAGCGTTTGTCGCGCATCAGGCGAATCGCCTGCACGGTACTGGTATCCGGGCTGATCGCCAGCGGATCCGGGTTCATGATGTCGCGCACCATGACGGCCGAGTCATCCCGATTGCCGCGCGCGATCAGGCGCAAAAGCTGGCGATGGGAAACCAGCCCCAGCAACTGGCCGGAGTCATCCTCTACCGGTACGTGGCGCACGTAGCGCCATTCCATCAGGCTGGCGGCAAAATCGACGATATCGTCCGGGCGAACCGTGAACAGGTCGGTGGCCATGAACTGACCAACGGTGCGATAGCTGTCGCGCCAGTCCTGGCTGTGGCAGAACTTGGCCAGGACCCAGTCCGCGACCGGTTTGCCGGATTCCTGCTGCTCGATCATGCTGCCGGTCAGCGCACGCAGGCACTCGTGCGGACTGGCCGAGCCGCGCATCTGTTCCAGGGATTCCAGCTGCCAGCGCGCGCCGGTGCGGCGCCGCTCCACCCGGCTCTGGACCACGCCCAGGTAGCGCTCGATGTCGGATTCGTCGATGCCCGCCTCTTCCAGACCCTCTCTGGCCAGGGGAATCAGTTTGCCCAGGATCAGATCCTGGGCGGTCATCTGCTCATCGTCGAACCAGACCTGCTGGGCCCTCAGACCCTCGCGCGCGGCGGTCATGAAATTGGCCTTGACGTCGGCAAAACTGAAATGCTCCCGGATATCGGAAACCGACCGCGAGAGTTTCGCCATCATGCCGAAAAAGAACGCGGCGTTGGCGACCTCGTCGAGAACGGTGGGGCCGGACGGAATGACCCGGTTCTCGATTCGAAGGTGCGGTTTTCCGTTCTCCGAGATCCCGTAACAGGCCCGGTTCCAGCGGTAAACGGTGCCGTTGTGCAGGCGCAAGGCGTTGAGCTTCGGAATCTCGCCGCGCGCGACCATGCCGATCGGATCCTTCTCGAATTCGGTTGTCAGGATGACCCGGAACCGGGCAATGTCTTCTTTGAAAATCTCGATGACCGACTCTTCGACCCACTGGTCACCGAAATGGACCCGCGGCTTGTGCCCGCGTGCGGCATGGGCCTGGGAGCGGGCATCGATGGAATGTTCGAAAACCGCAATTCGGCTTTCATGCCAGAGCCGCTTGCCCAGCAGGATGGGCGAGTTGACGCAGGCCGCCAATAGCGGTCCGGTGACCACCTGGGCAATGTTGTACAGATGGGCGAATTCCTCGGCATCGACCTGGAAGTGGACCTGGAAGCTGGTATTGCATGCCTCCAGCATGAGGTTGTCGTGGTTCAGACTGAGCTGATCGATCCCCTTGATCGAGATCTGGAAGTGGCTGCCGCGCAGTCGGAGCAGGGCCTCGTTGAGGGCGAAATAGCGGGCCTTGGGCACCATCGCGTCGAGGCTGAGATGATCCGTGGTCAGGGTTGGAAGAATCCCGACCAGGGCGGCCCGGCTTCCGACTTTCGCCGCGGTTTCCCGGGCGATGCGCATGACCTCGACCGTTTCACGCTCGAGCTGGCGCAAGCAATCGCCGCCCAGTTGCAGGGGCGAGAGGTTGGCTTCCAGGTTGAACAGACCCAACTCATGGGTGAAGCGCGGATCATCCATCAGATCGAGGATCTGCATGGCCGTAAGCGCCGGACGATTGGCCTGGTCGACCAGAAACATTTCCTGCTCGGCACCGATTCGGCGGATGCCGCGCTCGAACAATCCGGCCGCGTGCATGTCCTCCAGGGCACGCACCTCGTCTAGCAATGCCTTCATGAAGGCTCGCCTCAGACCCTCGTCGCCTGAGCGCTGTACGTTCTGTTCTCCCATGCCCGAGCCTGCGTAGATTTGATCGGGATGATAAACCGCGGCGGCGATCTGAGCAAACCCGGCTGGCGGTCGGTCAGTCGCATGGACTGCCGACACCCCGGGGCGGGGTCGGATAAGCGCCTGGAGCTTGTCTGTCGACGCCGGGTATGCCAAGCTTGGGGTTTGACCACAACACCATAGAATCGGGGTAAAACCAATGACTGAAAAACCGTGGCTATCCGAGTATCCGGAAGGTGTGCCGGCCGAAATCGACCTGACGGAATTTTCCTCTATCGTCGATGTCATCGATCGAAGCTGTAAGGACTTTGCCGAAAACGTCGCCTACGTCAACTTCGGCAAGGAGCTGACCTACGCGGAAGTGGAGTCCTACAGCCGCGCCTTCGGTGCGCATCTCCAGGACCTGGGCCTGAAGCCCGGCGACCGGATTGCCATCATGATGCCGAACGTGCTCCAGTACCCGATTGCGGTGTTCGGCGCGCTGCGGGCCGGACTGGTCGTGGTCAACACCAATCCGCTCTACACCGCGCGTGAACTGAAGCATCAGCTCAAGGACTCCGGCGCCCGCGCTATCGTGATCATGGAAAACTTCGCCAACGTCCTCGAGGCGGTGATCGACGAAACCAAGGTAGAGCACGTCATGATCACCTCGATCGGCGAGATGATCGGTTTTCCCAAGGGCACGATCATGGATTTTGTCCTGCGCCGGATCAAGAAGATGGTGCCCAAGTACAATCTTGCCCAGGCGGTTCGGTTCAAGCAGGTGCTGACCGAGGGTAGCCGCAAGACCCTCAAGCCGGTCAAGCTGACCCACGATGATCTTGCCTTCCTGCAGTACACCGGCGGCACCACCGGCGTATCCAAGGGGGCCATGCTGACCCACGGCAACATGGTGGCCAACATGCAACAGTCCTCGGCATGGCTGGGCAACAACATCGAGCCGGGCAAGGAAATCATCATCACCGCCCTGCCCCTTTATCACATCTTTGCCCTGACCGCGAACTGTTTCGTTTTCCTGAAGTTCGGCGGGCGCAACGTTCTGATCACCAATCCACGCGACATGGCCGGCTTCGTCAAGGAACTCGGCAAGGAGAAATTCACCGCGATCACCGGGGTCAATACCCTGTTCAACGGCCTGCTCAACACGCCGGGGTTCAGCGATCTTGATTTCTCCAATCTGCGCCTGACCCTTGGTGGCGGCATGGCCGTGCAGCGTGCCGTGGCAGAGCGCTGGAAGAAGGCAACGGGCGTGACCCTGATCGAGGCCTACGGGCTGACCGAAACCTCGCCTGCGGCCTGCATCAACCCGATGGACATGGCTGACTACAACGGCGCGATCGGATTGCCCATTTCATCGACCGAATGCCGCGTCATCGACGAAGACGGCGAACCGGTCGGCGTCGATGAAACCGGCGAACTGTGCGTCAAGGGCCCGCAGGTCATGAAGGGCTACTGGAACCGTCCCGAAGAAACCAACAAGGTCTTGAACGAGGACGGATGGCTGAAGACCGGCGACATGGCCCGAATGGATGAAAAGGGTTATTTCTTTATTGTCGACCGCAAGAAGGACATGATCCTGGTCTCCGGCTTCAACGTGTATCCGAACGAGGTCGAGGACGTGGTCGCCGAGCATCCCAAGGTCCTCGAGGTGGGCGCCATCGGGGCTCCGGACGAGAAGTCCGGCGAAGTGGTGAAAGTGATCGTGGTGCGCAAGGACGACAGCCTCACGGTCAAGGAACTGCGGGATCACTGCCGCAATGAGCTGACCGGTTACAAGGTGCCCAAGTACGTCGAGTTTGTCGACGAATTGCCCAAGACCAATGTCGGCAAGATTCTGCGGCGTGAATTGCGCGATCAGTACGGTCAGCCGCGAAGTTCCGAATAGCCCGGCCGGCCGTTTTTTAGCGGTCGAGCCGCTGATCCGGATCGGGGCTGTACTTCAGCCCCGAAACGCCAACGCCGATGAGGCGGATGGAAAAACCGCTTCGCCAGTCGGTCCAGCGCCTGAGCATGCCCCAGGCGGACTCGGCGATTCGTTCAGCCGAACGCGTATAGCCGCCCAGCGACTCACTGCGGGTAATGGTCGAAAAGCCGCTTGAGCGCAGCTTCAGGGTCACCGTGCGCGCAAACATCGAACGAGCGGCCAGTCCGTCGGCCACTCTGGCAGCCTGTTGCTCGATCAGCGGCCGCAGCGTCTGAAGGTCGTGCACGTTCTCCTGGAGCGTGTTTTCCTGGCTGATCGAGCGTCGGGTACGCCCCGGCTTGACCGGGCGTTCGTCAATCCCCCGCGCCCGTTCGGCCAGTTCCGCACCGTGGCGCCCGAACAGGCGGATCAACACATCCGGCGCGGTTTGACGCAACTGTCCCACGGTCAGAATTCCGGCGTCGTTCAAGCGTTCGGCACCCATCCGACCGATCCCGGGGACCCGGCGGACCGGCAGCGGATCGAGAAAAGACCGCACCCGCTCGGACTCGACCAGGACCAGCCCGTCCGGCTTGTCGTAGTCGGAAGCCAGCTTGGCCAGCAGCTTGTTGCCGGCCATGCCTACCGACGCGGTCAAACCGGTGCGCTGAGCGATGCTGTCCTTGAGTTGCCGCCCGATGGCGAGCAGTTGGGCCGGGGTTTCGGCCAGATCCGATACGTCCAGGTAGGCCTCGTCCAGGCTCAGCCCTTCGACCCGGTCGGTCAGATCATGGAAGATGGCGAAAATTTCTGCCGAGATCTCACGGTAGCGTTCGAAGCGGGCCGGAAGAAAAACGCCGTCAGGACAGAGCTTGCGCGCGCGCGCCGCCGGCATGGCCGATCGCACTCCGTACTGGCGTGCTTCGTAGCTTGCCGCCGCCACCACGCCCCGGGCCGAGCGGCCGCCGACCATGACCGGTCGCCCGCGCAGGGCCGGCTGATCGCGTTGCTCGACGCTTGCGTAGAAAGCATCCATGTCGACGTGAATGACAGCGCCCATGATGCCGGATTATCGCCGGTCGACCGTGTTGAAGCGTTTTTGTGCGTGCTGGAAGGTGGTTGAGCCCGGCTAAATCGTGCGCGTCGGCTTTTCGCTTTCAAGCATGCCGGCGAGCAGGGAAACAATCGTGGTCTGCGCCTGTTGTCCTTCGGCGCTATCGGCGAACTGAATCCCGACACCGCTGTGGATTCCGCGCTGACTGCCCGCCGGCGTGATCCAGGCGACCCGCCCGGGGATGGCGATCCGCTCGTCTCCCATCAGGCTCAGAAGAATCAGCACTTCATCGCCCAGGGAAAAACTTTTGCGCGTAGGAACGAACAGGCCGCCGTTCATCAAAAATGGCATGTAGGCCGCGTACAGCTCCTGCTTGTTCTCGATGTTATAGGACAAGATGCCTTTTTGCGCCATGGGAGTTACCTCTCGCCCTGGAAGCTCGCTACCCATTCTAGCAGCCATTTACCCAACAGCAGGTCGGCGCGAACAGTGGTTTGGACCAGCTGCCGCCCCTCCAGTGCCTGCTGCCACAACCGGGCGAGCGTTTCGGGGCTCACCGACGCGGGCAAGGGACAGCGCTGTGACCGGGGACAGACCCCCATCATCTGCCCTGTCCACTGATGCACCCAGTGGGCGATCCAGCCCCAGGATCGAGCCGGATGCGCAGCCCATTCCTCGGCAATGGCCGCAGCCACCGGACGAGCCTGGGCCAGCTTCAGCAGGGTGTCACGAATCTCCAGCCCGACAGCCAGTCCGTCGTCGCGCAACAGCTCCAGGGCTCGAACCGGCGCACCGCCGGCTGCGGTCAAGGCCACGGTCAGCTGTTGTTCGGTCTGATCGGGGCATTCCTTGCTCAGCCAGGCCATCGCCGTGTCGGGGGATGGCGGCTGAACGCAGATCTGCTGGCAGCGACTGCGAATGGTGGCCGGCAGGCGTTCCGGCTGATGGCTGACCAGAACCAGCCAGGTTCCCGGGGACGGCTCCTCCAGGGTTTTCAGCAGTGCGTTGGCTGCATTTCGATTCATTGCTTCGGCCGGCTCGATCCAGCCGACCCGCCGCCTGCCGATGGCGGGCGTGAGCTGCAATCCCCGACACAGATCGCGAACGGCATCGACCGGAATCTGCTGCCTGTCTTCGGGAATGGCCGCCGTGAACAAATCCGGATGCGTTCCCGACTTGAGCAAGGTACAGGATCGACAGGTTCCGCACGGCGCCCGTCCATCGCTGTCTAGACAAAGAACGCGCGCCACAAGCCAGCGGGCCAGTTCGATCTTGCCCAGACCCGAAGGGCCGTGAATCAGCGGAGCATGTCCCAGGCGTTCACTGTCCAGTGCCAGGCCCAGCGCCTCGGCCGGTGCCGTCAACCACGGCAGCCTCATGCCAGCCGCTCGCTCAAAACGTTCTCGATCCTTCCACGGACCCGGTCCAGCGATTCCCCGGCATCGATAACCACGATCCGCTCCGGCTCCAGCCTGGCCTGGGTCAGATAAGCGGCTCGTACCCGCTCGAGAAAATCACCGCGCGACTGTTCGAAGCGATCGGCATTGCCGCCGCGCTCGGCAACCCGGCCCATGCCCACCGCCACAGGCACGTCCAGCAGCAAGGTCAGATCCGGCTTGAGATCGGGGTGGACCAGGCCGGCGAGTCGATTGACGACCTGAATCCCCAGGCGCCGCCCGCCCCCCTGGTAGGCCCGGCTGGCATCGGTGAAGCGATCGCACAAGACATCCTTGCCGGCAGCCAGGGCCGGGCGAACGATACGGGCAAGATTTTCGGCGCGAGCGGCGAACATCAGCAGCAACTCGGTCATTGGTTCGAGTTCGCCGGTCGCCGGGTCCAGCAGCAGCTCGCGGACTTTTTCGGCGGCGGGCGTGCCGCCGGGCTCGCGGGTCCGGATCACGCTCCGGCCCTGCTCCTGCAGCCAGCGTTCGACCAGCGCGGCGGCGGTCGTCTTGCCCGCGCCCTCGCCGCCCTCCAGGGTAATGAACCGGCCTCGGTTCATCGCCGCCCCCGGATGTAGCGGTTGACTGCAGCATTGTGCTCTTCAAGGGTGTCGGAAAACTGGTGGGTTCCGTCTCCCCGGGCAACGAAATACAGGGTAGTTCCTGCCGCCGGATTGGCGGCCGCATGCAGGCTGCTCCGCCCGGGCAAGGCAATGGGGGTGGGCGGCAAGCCGTGACGGGTATAGGTGTTCCAGGGGTGGTCGGTGCGCAGGTGCACGCGCCGAAGCCGGCCCTGAAAGTCATCGCCCAGACCGTAGATCACGGTGGGATCGGTTTGCAAACGCATCCCGATCTCAAGGCGGCGGACAAAGACGCCGGCCACCTGCGCTCGCTCTCCGTCCTGGCCGGTCTCGCGCTCGATGATCGAGGCCAGCACAAGCAGATCGTCCTTGCTGTCGATGGGAAGGTCGGGCCGGCGCGTCGCCCAGATGGACTCGAGTGCTGAATCCATCGCCTGGTAGGCGCGCTCCAGAACTTCCAGATCGGTATCCCCGCGTTTGAAAAAGTAGGTTTCGGGCAGAAACCTGCCCTCGCCAAAACAGTCGCCACAGCCGAGCCTGGTCATCAACTCATTCTCCGACAGCCCGCGGGCCAGCGGGCGCAGGCGCGGATCGCCGGCCAGTTCCGCGCGCAAGCGGGCCAGGGTCCAGCCTTCGACGATGGTCAGCCGATGCTGTCTGGTCTGCCCTCGTTGCAGTCTTTCGAGCAGCTGGGGAACGGTCATGCCGGCCGGTATTGCATATTCGCCGGCCTTCAGGTCGGCGCCGTGCAGGCGACCGACGACCCGCCATTGCCAGCCCTGGCTGGCCAGTCCCAGCCGTTCCAGATCGCGCACCAGCGATGAAAAACTGGTCCCCGGCGCCATCCACAGGATCAACTCACCGTCAGGGTTGATGGTTGCGGTCTGGAACCGGGACCAGTCTCGCCAGGCCAGTGCCGCGAAAAGACCGGCAAGCGTCAGCAGGCTCAGGAAAATCAAAACAACAAGGCGCATTCAGATCAGCTGTTCATTCCACAAAGACTGCAGATGGCGACAAGTCGGGCCCGGACGGAAGCGGTACTGCTCGATGGCGATCGCCGGCCGGACCCCGGACACCGAGTTTATCACCAGCACCTCGCTGCACCGGGCCAGATCCTCGCCGGCCACGGGCCGCAGGCGCAGGTCAAGACCCGGCTGATCGATCAGCCAGCCCAGGCCCACGCCGGACACGACCGGGCGCGGATGGGTCATGAGCTGATCGTCCACGACCAGGAGAATATTGCTGCTGATCGCTTCCACGATAGAGCCGGCCTGGTCCAGAAGCACGGCCTCGTCATGACCCGAGCGCGCACATTCACGGGCAGCCATGACCTGGACCAGGCGGTTGCCGTGCTTGAGCCCTTCTCCGACCGGCCCGGATTCGAGCCGGCTTTTGCTGATCGTCAAGCGCAGGCCGGCGCTCCGTTGCCGATCGATCTCGCCCGGCCAGTCGCGGCACTGGATGACTCTTCGTTCCGGCGCGTCCGGCGCAGGCCAGTAGCCGCGACCGCCGCTGCCGCCAGTGATCGTGATCCGGGCGATTGCCGGGCCGCTCTCGGGGAGGACTTTTCTGCACTCGGCCAGCAACTGTTCGGGCCGCGGCGGCTGGAAGCCCAGGGATCGGCAGCCCAGGTCCAGGCGGGCCATGTGGCGCGACCACAGCGGGGCCTGCCGATCGCGAAAGGCAACGGTTTCGAACAGCGACTCGCCGTACAGGAACGCCCGGTCATCGACCGGCACCACGGTACCGGGCTGACCATCCACCAGGGTCCTCATGCCGCGCCCAGGGCCTTGAGCAAGCCCCTGGCCTTGGCCTCGGTTTCGGCCAGCTCGGCGGCGGGGTCGGAGTCGGCCACGATGCCGGCACCGGTGCGGAAACTCAGGCTGTGCGCGCCGACGACCATGGAGCGGATCAAGATGTTGAAGTCCATCGATCCGTCGAGGCCGATATAGCCCATGGACCCGGTGTAAAAACCGCGCCCGGCCCGTTCCAGTTCGGCGATGATTTCCATACAGCGAACCTTGGGGCAACCGGTGATGGTTCCACCCGGGAAGACCGCGCTGATCGTGTCGGCAGCGCTTGTTCCCGGGCGCAGCCGGCCGGTTACGTTGGAAACGATGTGGTGGACGTGGGCATAGCTCTCCACGACCATCAGCTCGTCCACCTCGACCGTACCGCTGACGCACACCCGACCCAGATCGTTGCGCTCCAGGTCGATCAGCATGATGTGCTCTGCCCGTTCCTTCGGATGGGCGATCAGTTCACTGGACAAGCCAAGATCCTCTTCCGGACTGCTGCCCCGGGGGCGCGTACCGGCGATCGGCCGGGTCTGGACTCGATCACCGATCACCGACACCAGCCGCTCCGGCGACGAGCTGACCACGGTCCCGCCCGGCAACCGTGCCAGACCGGCAAACGGGGCCGGATTGCTTGCCGCCAGGGCACGATACACATCGCTCGGATCAATCTCCTCGGTGCTTTGCGCATGCCAGCCCCGCGACAGATTGACCTGGAAAACGTCGCCGTCCAGGATCCAGTCACGAATGCGGGCAACACCCCGCATGAACGTCTCTCCGGGGTCGACCTGCAGGGCAAGCCGGATCGGCGCCGGCGCAGCCGGGGTGGTATCGCCGAGCAGATCGCCAGGCAACTCGTCGGCGATCCGCTCCAGCCAGGACGGCGTTTCGGCCGCCAGCCAGGCTTGCCCTTCGAGGTGGTCCACGAGGACAGCGCCGGGGCAGCGCGCGGCATAGGCCATCGGCAGACCGTCTTCGGCCGCAGGCAAATCGAGGCTCGGTTCGATTTCGGCTGCCAGCTCATAGGCCAGATACACGAACCAGCCGCCGAAAAAAGGCAGATCGGGCAGCCCGGCCGGGCGGATTCCGCCGGCCGGCATGGCCCGGCGCAGACCATCGAGAAACCCGGCCGGGCTGTCGGCCCCAGCGGAGCGGGTGATGACCCGGCCGCTCTGGCGCATCAGCAGACTCCAGCGCCCCAGCGACCCGGCACCTGCTTCGCTGGCCAACAGGTAGGGCCACGCAGCCGGGGCGTGTCGATGAAGTTTCAGCAGATTGGGCAGGCCGGGCAGCCTGCGGGCGCAAAATTCGTTCATGCGGCCGGCCTGAACCGGTTCCGGTCAGGTCTGATGCGGATATCGACGCAGCAGCAGCGATCCGTTGGTGCCGCCGAAGCCGAAGGAATTGCTCAACGCGCACTGGACCGAGACTTCACGAGCGCTGCCCGGCACCAGGTCGATGCCCTGGCAACCCGGGTCAGGTTCGTCGAGGTTGATGGTCGGCGGAATGACTTGCTCGTGCAATGCCAGCAGGGTGAAAATGGCCTCGACGCCGCCGGCGGCGCCGAGCAGATGGCCGGTCATGGACTTCGTCGAGCTCATCATCAGCTGGCCGGCGTGATCGCCGAACAGGCTTTTGACCGCATCGCATTCGGCCCGGTCGCCGACCATGGTGGAGGTGCCGTGCGCGTTGATGTAGTCGACCTGGTCCGGATTGACGCCCGCATCGGCCAGGGCGTTGGCCATGCAGCGAGCGGCGCCTTCCCCGCCTTCCGGGGGGGAAGTGATGTGGTGGGCATCGCCGGACATGCCGAATCCGGCCACTTCGCCGTAAATCCTCGCGCCCCGGCTGCGCGCCCGCTCGAGTTCTTCGAGCACGATCACACCGGCGCCGTTGCTCAATACGAAGCCATCGCGGTCACGATCCCAGGGCCGCGAGGCACGCTCGGGCTCATCGTTGCGGGTCGACAGCGCCCGGGCAGCGGTGAAGCCCCCGTAGGCGGTCGGCGTCGTACCGTACTCTGCGCCGCCGGCAACCATGACGTCGGCATCGCCATAGGCAATCAGGCGAGCCGCCTCCCCGATGTTGTGGGTGGCCGTGGTGCAGGCCGTGACGATGCTCAGGTTGGGACCCTTGAAACCGTAACGGATGGAAATGTTGCCGGCGATCATGTTGATGATGCAGCCCGGCACGAAAAAAGGCGAGATCTTGCGCGGTCCGCCATCGACAAAGGTCTGGTAGGTCTGTTCGATGGTGGCAATGCCGCCGATCCCGGAGCCGATGGCCAGTCCGTATCGATCCGGCTGGTCGGGCTCGGCACTCAGACCCGCGTCCTCGATGGCCTGGATGGAAGCGGCCATGCCGTAGTGGATAAACCGGTCGGACTTGCGTGCTTCCTTGGCGCTGAGGTAGCGAGAGACATCGAAATCCTTGATTTCTCCCGCAATTTTCGCCGCAAACGGGGCCGCATCGAAGGCTCTCAGTTGATCGATGCCGCTGCGGCCGGCCTTGATGGCGGCCCAGGCATCGGCAACGTCGTTCCCGACCGGGGCAACGCACCCCAGGCCCGTGACAACGACTCGACGATCACCACGCATCTTGCCGCGCCCTCATTCTCAATCGCCTCAAACGCATCATGGCCTTTGCGCCCGTCGATAAGCTACTTGTCGACGTTGTTGGTGATGTAGTCGATGGCCTGTTGGACGCTGGTGATCTTCTCGGCTTCTTCGTCCGGAATTTCGCACTCGAACTCTTCCTCAAGAGCCATAACCAGCTCCACGGTGTCGAGCGAGTCGGCTCCGAGATCGTCCACGAACGATGCGCTCGGCGTGACTTCCTCTTCTTTCACACCCAGCTGTTCGATCACGATTTTTTTCACCCGATCTTCGATACTGCTCATGATTGCTTGTCCTCTGAAAAACAATGATCCACGGCGGGTCCAGCGATTGTTTGCATGCGTCCTGAATTCCGCCACTCAAGGTTGATTTGACGACCCCGCGGGACACAGCCCCACCGTTGCCGGTTGTTGTTATGCACTTTTCCACCTGCCATCCGACCACATCCCTATGTCATGTACATGCCGCCGTTGACGTGCACGGTCTGACCGGTTATGTACTTGCTGTCAGGGCCGGCCAGGAAGGCCACGCAACCGGCGATGTCATCCGGCTGCCCCAAAGTTCCGAGGGGAATTGTACCCTGTAGGCGCTCGCGCTGCTGTTGGCTGAGGGAACGCGTCATGTCGGTGTCGATGAAACCCGGGGCGACCACGTTGACGGTGATGCCGCGGGTGCCGACCTCGTGGGCCAGCGCGCGCGAAAATCCCGCCAGTCCGGCCTTGGCTGCGGCGTAATTGGTCTGGCCGGGGTTGCCCGCATAGCCAACCACCGAAGAGATGCTGATGATGCGGCCGCGTCTTGCCTTGAGCATGCCTCGCAGGCAGGCTCTGGCCATTCGCATCGCCCCTTTCAGATTCGCATCGAGCACGGCGTCCCAGTCCTCGTCTTTGAGCCTCATCAGCAGCTGATCACGGGTGATGGCCGCGTTGTTGACCAGCGTCGTCACCGCGCCGGCGGTCTCGGTTACGCGCTGGATCGCCGAGGCGACCGAGTCCGGATCGGTCACGTCCAGGACCAGGCCGCGGCCGGTGCCCAGTTCGTCGTCGATCGCGGTGGCGCCGGCCGGGCTTGTCGCCGTCCCGAAGACTCGGGCACCCTGCGCCCCCAGCCGCCGGGCCACGGCTTGACCGATACCGCGAGAAGCTCCGGTGACCAGTGCGATTTCGCCCTCCAGCGGTTTGTTCATGGTGTGCGTGTCGTCTTGTTGCATGAATCAGTCCATCGCTTTTCGGAGTTTCTCCAGCCCGGCCTCGGAGTCCATGGCAAACCACTGCGCCGACTTGTCGATGCGTCGCCCGAGACCACTCAAGACCCGTCCCGGCCCGCATTCTGCCAGCATGTTGGCACCCATGCCGACCATTTCGCGCACCGTTGCCGTCCACCGAACCGGTGCCGAGAGTTGCTCGACCAGCGCCCGACGGATGGCATCGACGTCGTTGCGGGCGCAAACGTCCACGTTGTGCAACACGGGAACCGAAGGGGCTGCCAGCGCCACGTCATCCAACAGTGCGGCGAACTCCTGCGCGGCCGGACGCATCAGAGCGCAGTGGGAAGGCACGCTGACCGGAAGCTTCATCGCTCGCCGGGCTCCGGCATCCAGACAGGCCTGCATGGCGCGCTCCACGGCAGCTGCCTCGCCGGCAATGACCAGCTGTCCCGGCGAGTTATGGTTGGCTGCCGACACGACCTGCTTTTCGGCCACCTCGCGGCAAATGGCTTCCACGGTTTCGTCGTCCAGACCGAGAATCGCGGCCATCGCGCCCGCGCCGGCCGGCACGGCCTGCTGCATCAGGCGCGCCCGCTCGGCGACCAGACGAACCGCATCGACGTAGCCCAGGGCGTTGGCGGCCACCAGGGCGGAGTATTCACCGAGGCTGTGCCCGGCCATCACCGCGGGCCGCTGTTCGGACAGTTGCGTCCATACCCGCCAAACGGCAACCCCGGCGGCGAGCATGAGCGGCTGGGTGATCTCGGTCTGGGCCAGTGCTTCGGGTGAACCCTCGCGACTCAGCCTCCAGAGATCATGGCCGACTACGTCGCTGGCCTCTTCGAAGGTCGCGATGACTTGCCGATGCGCCGCCCCGAGCTCGGCCAGCATGGCCTGCGACTGCGAGCCCTGCCCGGGAAACACGAACGCTAATTCTTTGTTGATCATATATGGTATATCAGCACGTTAAATAGCTTACTTAATACACAATCAAGGCTGATCCCCAGGTAAATCCGCCGCCGAAGGCCTCCAGCAAGAGCTTGTCACCGCGCTGGATTCGACCGCTGCGCACGGCTTCGTCGAGGGCGAGCGGCACGGAGGCGGCCGAGGTGTTGCCGTGGCGGTCGACGGTGACGATGACCTGGTCCATCGACATCTGCAGCTTTTTTGCCGTCGCCTTGATGATGCGCAGGTTGGCCTGGTGCGGAATCAGCCAGTCCAGATCGGTTTTTTCAAGCTGATTGGCTTCCAGGGTTTCGTCAACGATTCGGCCCAGGGTATTGACGGCGACCTTGAAGACTTCGTTGCCGCTCATGTGCACGGTCACGCCGCCGCGCGGCTCGGGCAGGAATCCGCGCGATACGCCGACGTCCACCTTGAGCAGATCGCTGTAGCCTCCGTTGGCGTGGATGTGCGTCGACAGGATTCCCGGCTCGGGATCAGCCGCCAGTACGGCCGCGCCGGCACCGTCTCCGAACAGGACGCAGGTCGAGCGGTCCGACCAGTCCAGCATGCGCGTCAGGGTTTCGGCTCCCACCACCAGCACGCGTTGGGCGGTTCCTGCGCGAATGAACTGATCGGCCACGGACAGGCCGTAGACGAAGCCGGTGCAGGCGGCGTTGATGTCGAATGCGCCGCATTCGCCCATGCCGAGGCGGCGCTGGAGAAGGCAGGCCGTGGACGGGAAGATCACATCGGGCGTTGTCGTGCCGACGATCAGCAGGTCGATGTCGCCAGGCTCCAGGCCGGCGGCCTCGAGTGCCGCGCGCGCTGCCTGCTCGGCAAGGTCGCAGGTGGTCTGGCCATCGGCGGCGATGCGCCGCTCGGAAATCCCGGTGCGGTCGCGTATCCACTGGTCCGTGGTGTCGACCAGGTGTTCCAGGTCCTTGTTGGTCAGAACTTTTTCGGGCAGATAGCTGCCCGTGCCGATGATTCGTGAGTACATCACTTGCTCCCTTCGCGGCGGCCTGGTCGCATGCCCGGCTAGTCCTGGGCCCAGAGTTGCTTTTCGAGGGCGGCGACCAGCCCGCGCCGAGCCTCCAGAGCGGCCAGACCGACGGCGTTGGCCAGGCCGCTGGCGCTTGCGCCGCCGTGACTTTTGATCACGGTTCCCCTGACGCCCAGCATTGGAGCTCCATTATGCCGGGCCGGATCGAGGCTGTCATGCAGGCGGCGCAATCGCGGTCTGGCCATCAGCCCGCACAGGCTGCCTGCAAAGGCGCTCTTGAGTTCGGCAAACATCAAGTGAACCGCGCCTTCGGCGCTTTTCAGCAAGACGTTCCCGGAAAAGCCGTCGCAGACCACCAGGTCGACGGCGCCGGCGAACACCTGGTCGGCTTCGACGAAGCCGCGATAGTCCAGCCCGTCGATCGCTTCGATCAGCCTGCCGGCCTCGCGCACGCGATCCGGGCCCTTGCCCGGTTCGGTTCCGATATTGAGCAATCCGATCGCCGGGGCACGATCATTCAGCGCCGTGACCGCGACATGTCCGAGTCGGGCAAACTCGCACAATCGCCGCGCGTCAACCTCGAGATTGGCGCCGAGATCGAGCATCCAACAGGTGCCGGACGCCGTTGGCAACGCAGCCATGAGCGCCGGCCGCTCGATACCCGGCAGCATGCCCAGAAAATGCCGCGCCAGGACCATCAGGGCTCCGGTGCTGCCGGCGCTGACCGCCGCCTCCGCCAAGCCGTCGGAAATCAGGCTCAGACAGACACCCATGGAGCTGTCCGTGCCGCGCCGCAAGGCGATCGCCGGACCGGCGTCTGCCGGCAGCGTACTGCCGGCTGCAACCACCTCAACCCGGTTTCTGACGGATTCGGGCCAGGAAGCCAGGGCTTCGAGCAGCCGATCGGAGTCCCCTACCAGCAACAGCCGCAGCTGCTGATCCCTGGCCAGGGCCAGACGGGACGCTTCCATGCAGAGCCGACTGCCGCCGTCGCCGCTCATGGCATCGACGGCAATTCGAACGATATCGCTCTGGTTCAAGGCCGCGCCAGCCGGCGGCTCAGGAGTCGTCGTCGTCTTCGTCGATCTCCGGTGCCACCTCGATGACCTGGCGGCCCCGATAGAAGCCCTCGGCGGAGACGTGATGCCGGCGATGCGTTTCGCCCGTGCTCGCTTCTTCCGAAAGAGTCGGAGCGCTCAGACGATCGTGCGAGCGGCGCATGCCTCGCTTGGATGGTGTTTTTCGGCTTTTCTGGACAGCCATTGCTGTGTACTCCTGCTCGATCTAGTCCTTGTCTGCCTTGCCGGCCAGTCGGGCCAGGTCGGCGAACGGTCGATGTGTCTCGGTCGGCGCAGATCGCTTGCGATCCACGACCGGTTCCGAGTCCGGCGCTCTGGGTACCAGCGGCAGACCCAGCAGCAATTCTTCTGCGATCAAATCTTCCAGCCGGATCCTGGGTTCCTCCAGGATCAGCGGCTCGTAGTCTTCCGGCAACGCTTCAGCCGCTCGGGCATTGTCAACCACGCCGATGACCGATGCACTGTCGATGGGCTGCATGTAGCGTTTCAAGGTACGCTGGCAGACCATGGGCACGTGGCCGTGGACCCGCACCCGGGCCCGCACCTCGCGCTGGTCGTCGAGGCTGAAATCGACCTCGAATCCGATTTCAGCGCCCTCGGCCTGGTCGATCAGGTCCAGTACCCGGGTCAGCCGCGACAGCAGCACGCTGCCGCTGAACTCGCGTCGGGCCTGGGCCGCCTTGTGCGGATTGATCCAGTCTGGATAGTCACGCGACATAAGCCCGCCAGTATATCATTTGAGACTTGCAATCCACAACAGCCAACGGGCTACTCCCATGACTGACCTGCCTGCCCTGATTCTTGCCTCCAGTTCCCGCTATCGCCGGCAACTGCTCGAGCGTCTGAACCTGCCGTTCACCGCCATTGCGCCGGAGGTCGATGAGTCGGCCACAGCCGACGAGACCGGTGGCGAGCTGGCGATGCGCCTGGCCGAACTGAAGGCGTCCACGGTCGCGGCCGCGCATCCGTCGGCCCTGGTGATCGGCTCCGACCAGGTGGCCGAGTGCGGGCAGCGATTGCTGGGAAAGCCCGGCAGCAGCGCTCGGGCGCTGGCCCAGCTGGAGTCCATGCAAGGTCGAATCGTCGTGTTCCATACCGCGGTCGCGGTTGCGCTCGGATCCCGGGTGTTCGGGGA
The DNA here is from genome assembly GCA_007694885.1 of Wenzhouxiangella sp. Lineage (GTDB taxonomy): Bacteria > Pseudomonadota > Gammaproteobacteria > Xanthomonadales > Wenzhouxiangellaceae > Wenzhouxiangella. The sequence continues at coordinate 58,548 of REEW01000050.1, forward strand.
GCTGGTTCCAACGGCGGTCAGGATGAGAAACCTCAACCGCGACACGCTCAGGCGTTACGTTGACGCCGACGACCCGATCGACTGCGCCGGTGCGTTCAAGAGCGAAAGCATGGGGGTTGTCCTGGCCGAATACATGCGCAGCGATGACCCGACCGCCCTGGTTGGCTTGCCGTTGATCGCAACCCTGCGCCTGCTGGGAAAGTTCGGGCTGGAGCTGCCCTGACAGCGTGATCCGGGAAAGCCTGCAACGGCCGTAGAGCGGGCGGCAGGTGCTAAACTGAGGGCATTACGCCACCGACATGGGAATCAATGCGCATGGCCGTCTCAGCATCCGAATCACAGGAATTCAAACACTGGAAGATCGAACACGATCAGGACGGGATCGCCTGGCTGTGCATCGATCACGGCACGGAGAAAGTCAACACCTTGGGGTCCGAGATTCTGGCCGAACTGGAAACCATCGTTGCCGGACTGGAGGGCAGCAAGCCGACCGGGCTGGTCCTGATGTCGGGCAAGCCCAAAAGCTTCATCGTCGGGGCGGACGTGCGCGAATTCGATGCCACCAGCGACATCAACGTGCTGGAGGAAAACGTGCGCAAGGTCCACGGCCTGTTTCAGCGCATCGAAGACCTGCCCTTCCCCACCGCGGTCGCTTTCGAGGGGTATTGCCTGGGCGGCGGGCTGGAGCTGGCCCTGTGTTTTGACTGGCGGATCGCCCTGGATGCAGACCACACCCGGATCGGTTTCCCCGAGGTGAACCTGGGCATTTACCCCGGTTTCGGCGGCTCGGGGCGGTCGATCTCGGCCATCGGCCCGGTCAAGGCCATGCAGATCATGCTGACCGGGCGCATGCTGCGGGCCCGGGCTGCCCGCGGCATGGGGCTGGTCGATCAGGTCGTCGACATCCACGGCTCGCTGCGCTGGGCAGCCCGCAACGCGATCCTGCGCAAAAAGCGCCACAAGCGTCCCGGCATCTTCACCCGAATGACCGCGGCCGGGCCGATTCGCGGCATCCTGGCAAGGCAAATGCGCAAGCAGACGGCCAGCAAGGCACGGCGCGAGCACTATCCGGCCCCGTTTGAACTGATCGACGCCTTCGAGGCGGCGGGAAACTCCCAGGCCGGCATGATTCGGCTGGAAGCGGAAAAAGTGCCGCGGCTGCTGGCAGGCGAAACCTCGCGCAATCTGCGCCGGGTTTTTCGATTGATGGAGCAGCTCAAGGCCCAGGGCAAACGGTCCTCGTTCCGGGCCCGCAGAGTCCACGTCATCGGCGCCGGCGTCATGGGCGGCGATATCGCGGCCTGGTGCGCAACCCGGGGCCTGGAAGTCACGCTTCAGGACCGGGAACTGAAGTACATCAAGCCGGCCCTGAAGCGGGCCGAATCGCTGTTCAAGCGCAAGCTAAAGACCGCCCAGGCGGTTGCCGCGGCGCGCCAGCGCCTGAGTGCCGACGTGGAAGGCAATGGCGTGGCCCGTGCCGACGTGGTCATCGAGGCGATCTTTGAAGACCGGGACGCCAAGCGCGCTCTGTTTGCCGATCTCAAGGGCAAGCTGGCCGATCACGCCCTGGTTGCCACCAACACCTCGGCGATCCCGCTGGCTGAGCTGTCCGACGTTCTGGATGACCCGTCGCGCATGATCGGTCTGCATTTTTTCAACCCGGTTGCCAAAATGCCGCTGGTCGAAGTCGTCCACGACGCCAAAAGCGATCCGCAGCGGGTGGCGGACGGATCGAGTTTCGCCACCCAGATCGGAAAGTACGCGCTGCCGGTGACTTCGACCCCGGGATTCCTGGTCAACCGGGTGTTGGCACCCTACATGCGCAACGCCATGAAAATACATCGCGAGGGCATTCCCAAGGAAGCGCTGGACAAGGCGGCCGAACAATTCGGAATGCCGATGGGGCCGGTGGAGCTGGCCGATACCGTCGGTCTGGACGTGGGCCTGGGGGTCATCGATACCCTGATGGGAGATCAAGCCGGCGAAGATCGAAAGGTGCTGGAAGAAATGGTCAAGGAAGGCAAGCTCGGCAAGAAATCCGGCGAGGGCTTTTACCAGTGGAAGAAAGGCAAGCCGCAGCGCGAAGCCAAGGCCCATGAAGGATATGATCTTGACCACCTCGCCCGCCAACTGATGGCGCCGTACTTCGAGGAGTGCCAGGCCTGCCTGAAAGACGAGGTCGTGGAAAGCGCGGACCTGCTCGATGCCGGAATGATCTTCGGCACCGGATTCGCTCCCTTCCGCGGCGGCCCGCTGCATTACCTCGACCAGCTCGAAGACCGCGAGCCCCAGTCTGGGCAAACACCCGAAACATCTGAAGGGGAGGCATCCTGATGTCGACCAGTGCGTTGCGCAAAATCGTCGTCGTCGGCGGCACACGTATTCCTTTCTGTCGCTCGAATACCCTGTATTCCGAACAGACCAACCAGAACATGCTCACCGGCGCCATCCAGGGGCTGGTCGATCGCTACCAACTCCAGGGCAAGCAACTCGACCAGGTCATCGCCGGCGCGGTGACGACGCACTCCAAGGACTGGAACCTGGCCCGTGAAGCGGTGCTGTCGACGTCGCTCTCACCGTTGACTCCGGCGGTGACCATGCAACAGGCCTGTGGAACCAGTTTGCAGGCGGCCCTGCTGGCCGGAGCCCAGATCGCTGCCGGACACATTGAGTGCGCGATCGTGGCCGGCACCGATACCACCAGTGACGTTCCGGTGGTGTTTCAGCGCCGCTTCGCCCAGCGGATGGTCGAGCTCAGCCGGGCCCGATCCCTGGGACAGAAACTATCGGCCCTGAAGGGATTCGGTTTCGGCGAACTCGCTCCCCAACCCCCGCGCAACGCAGAGCCGCGAACCGGCCTGTCCATGGGCCAGCACTGCGAGCGCATGGCCAGAGAATGGCAAATCAGCCGCTCCGACCAGGACGAGCTCACCCTGGAAAGCCACCGCAAGGCGGCTTCCGCGTGGGATTCGGGCTTTTTCGATGACCTGGTCGTCAGCCACGGCGGTGTGGTTCGCGACAACATCGTGCGACCGGACACCAGTCTGGCCAAGCTGGCGTCGCTGAAGCCGGCCTTCGACCGCAAGCATGGAACCCTCACGGCCGGCAACAGCACGACCTTGAGCGATGGTGCGGCCGCAGTCCTGATCTGCTCCGAAGACTGGGCCCGGGCCAACGATCTGCCGATCACCGCCTACCTGAGCCATGGCCGCAGTGCCGCGGTCGATTACGTCAACCGCGACGAGGGGCTGTTGATGGCCCCGACCGTGGCCGTGGCCGAGATGCTGAAGCGCGCGGAACTGGGCCTTGAGACATTCGACTTCTTCGAGATCCATGAAGCCTTTGCCGCCCAGGTCCTGTGCACGCTCAAAGCCTGGGAGTCGAAAGAATACTGCTCCGATCGCCTCGGCCTGGACAAGCCGCTCGGCCGGGTGGATCGCAGCCGCATGAACGTGCGCGGCGGCTCGGTCGCCATCGGCCACCCGTTTGCCGCCACCGGCGCTCGAATCCTCTCGACCCTGGCTGCGATCCTGGAACAGGCCGGCTCGGGGCGTGGGCTGATCTCGGTGTGCACGGCCGGCGGCATGGGCGTTGCCGCGATTCTTGAACGGCCCAGCGCGACGCCGAACGGCGGTGGCAAGACGCAAGCCTCGGAAGCAAAAACGGCTTCCAGTGAAGCTGCCGCATCCAAACAGAAACGAGCCGGGAAGAAGAAAACCGCCAAAACGGCCGACCCGGCCGAAGGCGCTGAGCCTGAATGACGAAAGGCTAGTGCGCGATCAGCGCGGGTAGCCACAGCGTAAAAGCGGGCCATAGGGCCACGGCGGCGAGCCCCAGGAGCGAAACCGCTTCGACCGGCGAGGGTCGAAAGTCCGCCCTGACCGCAGGCCAGGTGCCTCCGATGGCCAGCGCGAGCACGGTCAGCACAACCAGCTGCTCAGGCGCCAGTCCTCCTCTCAAGGCCATCGGAAACAGGATCGGAGCGCACAGGATCAGGGCAGGAAGCGGTCTCAGCAGCGCGGCTGCCGAGAGCCAGGCCGCGGCAACCGCCAGGGCCAGCGCAGTCTGACCTTGTCCCGACGCGACCCGGTTGCTGATCCAGGCATCACTCAGGCCCGAGTCGGCCATCACGGCCGACCAGACCAGCCCCAGTGCGAACAGCAAACCGATCGCGCCGAAAGGCAGAAGCGCGCGTGCCGTCGCGGCCGGCCAGTCAATCCCGCGCAGCTGCCCTGCAAGCAAAAGATTCAGTCCGAGAGCAAGGGCGATCGCGCAGGCTGCAGCAAACGGCGGCCAGAATCCGGCATACAGGCCAATGACCAGCAGCAACGGCAGCAAACGCGCCAGCACGATCCCGCGCCATTCCAGGTCGACAACCGACGGCGAAAACCGGTAACCGACAGCACCGCTGCGAGGCAGCAGCACCGATGCCGCCAGCAGGGTCAGGGCCGGCAGCAGGCCGGCCAGCAGCAGCGCCTGGAGACTCCGCGCCTGCGCGGGTGCGACAACTTCCAGCATCGAGGCGACCAGCAGCAGGTAGATACTGGGCGCAAACAAGCGCCCGGCCACGGCCTGCACCGACCGAACCGGCACCCGGTCGCCGACGGTTGCGCCCTGCTCCCTGGCGGCAGCGAGGTCAATGGGCCCGCCGGGCCGCCCCAGGAGGTTTTTGGTCCCGCTGAGCATGGGAGACAGGAAAATTGCATCAGCGACCCGGAGCATCACGTTCAAGGCGCGCAAACCGGAACTCGCACCGGTTCCGGCTTGCCTGCCGGCGCGGCAACGTTGACCGGCCGCCGAACCCGACAGCTGCCCGCCCAGGAGAAGCAGGGCCACGATCGCCAGCAGTTCGAACTCTCCGATTCGGCGCATTTCCATGGCGATCACCGCCGGATCGATGTCGAAAACGAAGTAAAAGCCGAAGGCTGCCAGAACCAGTGCGGCAAACCAGGACAGGCGCGCGGCCGCCAGCACGGCCAGAATCAGCAACAAGTTCATGCCGCGGTCGCGTGCTTCGGGTCCACCAGTGCCCGGGCCAGAACACGGGCGCTCATCAGCGAAAAGCCGTAGGGGAGAATGAGCAGCTGGACCCAGCCTGGCGACCCCAGCGGCCCTGCCGAACCGAGCCGAAGATCCACAATCAGGTAGCGCAGACTCGCCCAGGCCAGGAACAGACAACAGCCGGCGGAAATCAAAAGACCCGGAACCCGGGCCGTCCCGGCCGCAACTTCGGGCAGCCATCGAAGCGGCTGGTTCGACGGCCGGAAACTCGCTTCGGACGTGGCCAGCATGGCCGACAGCATGACCATCCAGAGCAGTACCGCCCGAAACAGCGCGCCGTCAGTTCCGTGGCCCGTGGTTGGGCCGAAGACCAAAACCAGCTCGACAAGGCCAAGGATCAGCATGATCAGCAACAGGGAAAACAGCAGCATCCGCTCGACCCATTGCAGCATCTGATCCAGGTCCAGCCAGGCCCGACGCCAGGTCGTTGGCTCGATACTCAACGGGCAGGCCTGCAGTGGAGACGGCCAAACCCGCCCGACCTGCCGCAGGCCATCAAGGTGCCATCACCACCAGACCGGCCGCCTCGGCGGTATTCTGCATCAGGGTTGCGACCGTCATCGGGCCTACCCCGCCCGGTACCGGGGTGATCCAGGCGGCGCGCCCGGCACAGGCCTCAAAGTCCAGATCGCCGCGAATGCGCCCGCGCGCGTCGCGGGAAATGCCGATATCCACGACAATCGAGTCCTCGGCAATCCATTCGGACTGGACGATATCGGGTTTGCCCACCGCCACGCAAACCATCTCTGCCTTCTCGACGTGTCTTTTCAGGTTCCGGGTAAAGCGATGAGCAACGTTGACCGTCGCACCGGCCAGCAGCATCTCGAGCGCCAGTGGCCGGCCGACGATATTGGAGGCGCCGACGACCAGCACATCCCGGCTCTTGACGTCGATGCCGTTGGCCCGCAGCAGGGTCATGACGCCGCGCGGCGTGCACGGTCGCAGACCCGGATCGCGCAGGGCCAGTCGCCCCATGTTGACCGGGTGAAAGCCGTCAACGTCCTTCGACGGGACGATTCTGGCCGTTACCGCCTTTTCGTCCAGGTGAGCCGGCAAAGGCAGCTGGACCAGGATGCCGTCAATCTCCGGATCCTCGTTCAGAGCATCAATCAGGGCCAGCAATTCACCGCGGCCGACGCCGTGCTGCAGGGGATACGAGCGCGACAGGATGCCGGCGCGCTTGCAGGCCTTGATCTTGTTGCCCACATACACCCTGGATGCCGGATCGTCACCGACCAGCACAACCGCCAGTCCCGGAGGTCGACCGCCACGGTTCACGTGACTGGCGACGGCGTCGGCAACGTTGCCGACCAGGCGATCGGCGACGCTGCGTCCATCCAGAATCCTTGCGCCTGCATTTTCCATGTTGTGCACATTCTAGCCGTTACGGGTTAGCATGAGGACTGAACCTCGCTGCGGGAGATGGTCATGAATCTGTTCGAATATTCCTTTGCCGCACTCGGCGGCGGCGCGCTCTCGATGGAGCGCTTTCGCAATCAACCAATCCTGCTGGTCAATACCGCATCCGAATGCGGTTTCACCCCCCAGTACAAACAACTGCAGGCAATGTACAACGACTACAGACAGTCAGGCCTGGTCGTGGTCGGCATCCCCTGCAATGACTTCGGCGAGCAAGAGCCGGGTGATGACGAAGAGATCGCCCGTTTCACTCGCGAGGAGTACCGGGTCACGTTTCCCATGACGAGCAAGTATTCCGTCATTGGTCCGGAATCGCACCCGCTGTTCAAGACCATGGCCGAGGAGTTCGGCGGCGACGTCCTGCCGCGCTGGAATTTCCACAAATACCTGTTCAACCGCAAGGGCCAACTGGTCGATCACTGGCCGTCCAAGGTGCCCCCCGACGACCCGGCCGTGATTCACCAGGTAACGCGCAACCTGCAATCCTGGTCGCTGTAAAAATCGGAACAGCGCTCTTCAGCTCCGCCCCCGCTGGGTGAATTTCTTCAGGCGACGGCGTTTCTGGATCTGGCGCGGGGTCAAGGGATTGCGCCGGCCGGCATAGGGATTGTCGGATTCGCGGAAAACCAGCCTGACCGACACTCCGGTCAGGTCGAAGGCGCGCCGCAAGCTGTTGACCAGGTAGCGTTGATACTGCTCACTGACCTGTTTGGTGCGGCTGCCGTGGATCACGATGCGGGTGGGAAAAACGCCTCCGGCGTGGGCATAGCGCAGTTTCGGCGTCGCCTGCTTGCCCCCGGGTGGGGCATGGGCCTCGACAGCTGACCGCAAGGCCCGGGTCAGTTTGGGTGTCGACAACTCCGTCGTCGCGCAACGGTGGACATGGGTCACCGCATCGATCAGTTCGCCAAGCCCGCTGCCGTGCAGCGCCGAAATCGTGACCACCGGCGCAAACAAGGCAAAATAGAGCCGGTCCGAGGCGGACTGGAGCAACGAGTGGCGCTGCTTCTCGGACAATCCATCCCACTTGTTGAGGGCCAGAACCAGTCCGCGTCCGGCCTCGACCACGTGTCCGGCCAGGCGCGCATCCTGGTCGGTAATGCCTTCGACAGCATCCATCATCAAGACCACGACCTGGGCCTGTTCCATCGCCTGCAGCGCCTTGATCGTACTGAACCGCTCTATGCCCTCGTGGCTGCCGCGCCGCCGTCGAATGCCGGCGGTATCGACCAGATGGAAGACTTGACCATCGCGTTCGACTTGAGCATGAACGGGATCGCGCGTCGTGCCGGGTACCGATGTCGCCAGGGCACGCTCGTAGCCCAGGATACGGTTGAGCAGGGTCGACTTGCCCGCGTTCGGCCGACCGATCAGGGCCAGGTGGATGCCGTCCTCGACAAACCTCGGGCCGGCATCGTCCGGCTCCGGCAGGGAGTCCACGACGGCCTGGGCGAGTTGATCAAGTCCGCGTCGGTGACTGGAAGAAATCAGACAAAACGGGGAAATGCCCAACTCGAGGTTTTCGCCGAGCACGGCATCGGGATCGAGGCCGTCGCTTTTGTTGATGGCATGGATGAGTGGCTTGCCCAGTGCCCGAAGCCAGCCGGTGATTTCGAGATCGGCCGGAACGATACCGGAGCGGGCATCGGTCAGGAAAATGACCGTATCGGCCTCGTCAATGGCCATCCGGGTCTGGCGCTCGCGACCGCTCTCGATCTCGTCGCCGGCCGCTTCCAGGCCACCCGTATCGATCAGGATCATGCGCTGCCCGCCCAGCTCTGCCCGACCGTAAATCCGGTCTCGCGTGACCCCGGGCATGTCCGCTACCAGGGCATCGCGCGTTCGCGTCAGGGCATTGAAAAGCGTTGACTTTCCGACGTTGGGCCGCCCGACGATGGCCACCACGGGCAAGCCGCCGCCAGTCATCCTAGGAGTCCAGCCGCCAGGCGGTCAGGCCTCCGTCCACGTCCAGAACATACAGCGTATTGCCGACCACCAGCGGCGCATCAGCCGGCGCATTTCGACCGATTCGGCTGCGGGCGGCAAATTCTCCGTTGGCGGTATCGAACCAGTGCATGTAGCCTTCCTTGTCGACGGTGACCAGGAACTGCCCGAAAAACACCGGCCGCGTGATCTGCCGGCGCGCCAGCCGCTCGTCTCGCCAGACGGTCGAGCCGTTGCGCCGATCGACCAGCCAGACCGCGTCGTCGCGGTCTGTCGTCGCCAGTTGGGTGCGCTGCAAGCTTACGCCCAGGTGCGAGGAAACGTCCTTGACCCAGAGCACTCGGCCGCCATCCAGGGTCAGGCTGGCCATCTGTCCGCGATAGGTGACAAGATAGAGTTCCGAGCCCACGATTACCATGGGACCGTCGATGTCCGACAGGCGGTCGAGCTCGGTACGTCCCTCGGGTACGCTGACCCTTTGCTCCCAGACAATGCTGCCGTCGCTGGCGCGCAAGGCGCTGACCATGCCGTCGTCGTAGCCGATGAACACCTGGCCGGCTCGCCCCAGCGGATCACTGGTACCGCGCAGGGTCAACAGCGGCACGCTGCGATCGTGAACCCAGATTCGCGCCCCGGTCTGGCGGTCCAGGCCGAACACTCTGCCGTCGATGCAGCGCACGACGATGACGTCGTCCTGGATCACCGGCAGGGCGAGGACTTCCGAGGACAGCTGGGCGCGCCAGACAATGTCGCCGCTGTCGCGCTGCATCACGACCAGTTCGCCGTCGAAGGTACCGAAATAGGCATGCTCGGCATCGAGGGTAGGACCGGCCGACAAGGGCAAACCGGTATCGTGGCGACGCAGTTCGCGCCCGGAGTCGGCGTCGACAACGCTGACCCTGCCCCGATAATCCGCAACCCAGATTTCCTGGCGGTCGTAGACTGGTGTCAACCGCGGCTTGCTGTTGCCCAGGCCGCGGCCGGTATTTGCAGACCAGAGGCGTTCGGGCTGGGCGGTCGCATCGAACTCGACCAGGGGGGCCGGCCCGTCCTCGACATCGCCGCGCCCGAACCAGCCACCGACGGTCTGGCAGCCGGCAAGCGTCAGGGAGAGACCAAGGACGACGATTATTCGGGAGTTGAGTGTCACGAGCGCTCCTCTCCGCCCGGACCGGTCGCATCGATTTTCATTTGCAGCAGGCGCTCAGTCGGGCCGCTGCCTTCGGCAAGCTCGAGTGCTTCCTGGAAAGCCAGACGAGCCGCGTCCGTATCGCCCAGGTTGATGAGCAAATCCCCGCGCAGTTCGGCCCAGGCCTGGCCAAAGCCCGGCGGCGCGGAATGATCCTCGATCAGGGCGAGCGCTTCGCGCACGTCGCCCTGGGCTTCCAGAACCCGGGCCAGGCGCAGCCTGGTCACCGGCCAAAGCGTTGACAGGCGACGATCATCGAGCACATCCCGGTACAGCCTGGCGGCCGGTTCCAGCCGACCCTCGTCGACGTAGGCCGAAGCCAGCGCCAGACCGGCAAGCCCGACGTAGGCACTGCGCGGGACCTGCTCGCGCATCAGCTCCAGCTGCTCCGCGGCCAGTTCGGTGCGCCCGGCCTCGACTTCGTTCTGGACCACGTTGAAAAAATCGGCGGCCAGCAGGCTTTGCGCCGTCTGGTGGTCCTGCCAGTAGCGAAAGCCGAAAATCCCGCCGAAGGCAAGAATCAGGCCGGCGGCAATGGCAGTGCCGTATTCGCGAATCCACTTGCGGACGCGCTCGCCTTGTTCGTGTTCGTCGTACAGCTCAACAGCCATGAGTTCTTTTCCCGGAGATCATGAAAGGATTTCAACCCGCAATGGTAAATCAGACCGAGGCCAGATCGGGCACCAGGCGTGCAAGCCGACCCGGGAGCTCCGCGACGACGACGCTTTCCTGCGCTCGTTCGCCGCGCAGGTCCTTGATCTGGCACAGTCCAGCGGCAACTTCGTCCGGCCCCAGGATCAGGGCCAGTTCGGCCCCGCTGCGATCGGCACGCTTGAACTGCGCCTTGAAGCTGCCACCGGCGAGTGAACACTCTAACCTGAGTGCGGGCAAGGCGTCGCGCAGGTTTTCGGCCAGCTTCAGCGCCAACTCAGGTTCGGTCTGGTAAACCAGGTAGACATGCGGATCGCGTCGACGTTCCATACCGCTGGCGCGGACAAGCTCGACCAGCCGCTCTACACCCAGCGCAAAGCCAATACCGGGCGTCGGCTTTCCGCCCTGGATTTCAACCAGCCCGTCGTAGCGTCCGCCGGCGCATACCGTCCCCTGGGCGCCCAGGTCTTCGGTGATCCACTCGAACACGGTTCGGGAGTAGTAGTCCAGGCCGCGCACCAGGCCGGGATTGATCCGATACTTGATGCCCAGATGATCGAGCATGTCGCAAACCGCCTGGAAGTGCGCTCTGGCCGGTTCGGCCAGAACATCGTTGAGGCGCGGTGCGTCGGCCATGATCTTGCGAGTCTCCGGATGCTTGCTGTCGAAGATTCGCAGCGGGTTGCTGCGCAGGCGGCGCTGACTGTCCGCGTCGAGCCGGTCCGCATGGGGCTCGAGATAGTCGATCAACTGCGCGCGGTAGCGCTGGCGGTCGTCGGGGTCTCCAAGCGTGTTGATTTCCAGCCGGATACCCTGCCCCAGCCCGAGCACTCGCCATATACGCTCGCCCAACGCGATCATTTCCACATCTGCCTGGGGTTCGGCCAGCCCGAAGACCTCGGCCCCGAACTGGTGGAACTGGCGCTGACGGCCGCGCTGGGGGCGTTCATGGCGAAACATCGGCCCGCGATACCAGACCTTGAGTCCCGGCGCCTGCAATAGCCCGTGCTGAATGGCTGCGCGCACGACGCCCGCCGTTCCCTCCGGTCGCAGGCTCAGCAGGTCGCCGTTGCGGTCTTCGAAGGCGTACATCTCCTTTTCGACCACATCGGTGGCCTGCCCGATGGCGCGGGTGAAGACCTCGGCCTTCTCGACAATGGGTATGCGGATTTCGGCAAACCCGTAGGCATCGAAAATACTGGCCAACTGTTCATCCAGCCAACGCCAGATCGGTGTGTCCACGGGCAGGACGTCGTGCATCCCGCGAACGGACTGGATATTGTTCATGCTGTGCTCGTCGTTTTAGAATTCGTGATCGGACGATGCGCGCTCGCGGGCACGCACCGACGCACGGTGTGCGGGAGACTGGTCGCGCGCAGCGGGATCGCTAGTGGCTCACCGACGTTGAACTGCGCCGTCGGCCAGAAGTTCAAAACTGGAGACATCTCCACGATCCTGCCCTTCGTACTCGACCGCCTTGCCGTCCAGACTAAGAGTGATCGCGTTGGCCCGGCCCAGCAACAGGCGAAAGGGAGCCTCGGCGATGTATACCCGCCGCTCGCCGGCGCGCAACAGATCATATTCGAGACGCTGACCGTCGGCGTCATACACTTCCAGCCAGCTGTCGTCAACCAATTCGATTACCAGACTTGAGCGGGGATCCGGCGCGGCCGAAGCGGCAGTCTCGTCTGCCGGCTCCGCATCAGCGCCGACTTGAGCGGTTGGATCGACCAGGTCACGCATCGGTCGGATGCTGCTCAGGGGCAGAGCCGATGCGGTAACGGGAACGGTCGCGGGCTGGCTGTCACCAGCATCGGCCGGATCGGGCCGAGTCGAGCCCGTCGTCACCGTGGAGCGTGGCCCGGCCCGCTCCGCCAGGACCGAAGCGCCGCGCTCTGTGCCGCTATCGCGATCCATCAGATGCCAGCCACCCTGGATATAAATCCAAACAATGGGCGGGATAATTACTGTAGTTACAATTGCATATGTGGCAATTTTTAGAAAACGGTCCAACTTTACTGCCCGGCGTTGCGCCGGCAATACGGGACGCAACGGCGGCGCCTCATCCTCTTCAATCAGGCGCAATAAAGGCGCCGGGTCCAGACCCAGAAAGCGCGCATAATTGCGGACGTAACCGCGTCGGTAGAGATGCGGATGACGGTCCAGCGTGCCCTTTTCCAGGTCGTCGAGAATCACGGAGGAGAGCTTCAGTGCCGCGGCCGCCCGCTCGATCGAAATCCTCCGTTTCAATCTCTGCTCGCGCAGGGTCAGGCCCACTTGTTCTTCAGCGCGTCCGACACTCAGCGTCAGCTGGCTGGGCCGCTGGTCGGCCACTTCCGCGCCCGGTGCTGGTTTAGTGATCATCTCGGCGGAGACTCCGTAGCTCTCTTGCCTGAGTGGAATTGGGGAATTGTGATTCCAGGCGATTTGCATACCGCTCTGCTTGTTCAAGATTGCCGGTGCGGGTTTCAACCCGGTATCCCAGCATCAAAGTGACTTCGTCTGCCTCGGCCACGCTCTCAAAGCGCTGCAGAAAGGCCCGGGCCCGAAACGGATCATCGAGTTCCAGATACAGTTCGGAGAGCTGAAAAAGCCCGTCGGAATAGTCCGGATTGAGCTCGATCGCTTCGCGCAGCAGTTCTTCGGCCTGGTCCAGGCGGCCGTTGCGCCGGGCACAGGTGCCCGCATTGGTGTAGGCAACCTCGGGAGTATCGTAAAACGGGTCGGCGAAGGCTCGCTCGAAATGCGCTTGCGCCGTATCGAAGTCGCCCTGCCGGCACAGGAAGACTGCGTAGGCATTCTGGGTTGCACCCTCGTTCGGGGCCAGCCGCGAGGCTTGCCGATAATGTCGTTCTGCCGAGCGCATATTGCCCAGCCGCTCGTGGATCAAGGCCAGGGCCAAATGCGCGGGCGTATGCTGAGGATCATGACGAAGAGCGGTTTCGAGCTTTTCCATGGCAATCTGCATTTGCCCCCGCTCCAGGTAACCCAGACCCAGCCGGGTGTTGACCTCGGCTGCACGAACCGGGCTGATCCGGTCGACTCCCGCACGCGCGTGGGTGGCTTCTTCCGGCGTGGTCGCACAGCCGGTCAGAAAGGCACCGGCCAGGAGCAAGGCAAACCCGGAAAGCCGCAGTCTCATGCGTTCACGGCCTGCCTGGCAAGTTGCTCCTGAACAACCCGCCGCCGCTCGCTGGGGCTGAGCAACTTGCCGACCAACTGGCCGCAGGCGGCATCGATGTCATCGCCCCGGGTCTTGCGGACCGTGGTGATGATGCCCGCGGCTCGAGTCACTTTCTGAAACTCGTAGATGGCCTCGTCGCTGGACGGCCGAAACGGGGTGCCCGGAAACGGGTTGAAGGGAATCAGGTTGAGCTTGCAGGGCAGACCATTGAGCAGGCGAACCACGCCGCGGGCAAGACGCCGCTCATCGTTGACCCCGTCGATCATGGTGTACTCAAAAGTGATCGAGCGGCGATGGTGGCGGCCGGTAAAACGTTTGCATGCGGCCATCAGATCAGCCAGCGGATACTTTCGGTTGAGCGGAACCAGTCGGCTCCGCAGTTCGTCGTCCGGCGCATGCAGGGACACGGCCAGGGCAAACTCTTCGCCTTCGGCCAGGTCGTCGATTCCGGGGATCACGCCGGCCGTCGAGATCGTGACTCGACGCGACGCCAGACCGTAGGCGAGGTCGTCGCGAAGCAGCCCCAGGGCGGGTTTGACCGCGCTCAGGTTGAGCAGCGGCTCGCCCATGCCCATGAACACGACATTGGTGACCCGACGCTGACCGAAACGCTCGTCGGCCAGTGCATTGACCGCATACCAGACCTGGCCGATGATCTCGGACGCATCGAGGTTGCGTTTGAAGCCCTGGGTCGCAGTGGAGCAGAAAGTGCAGTTCAGCATGCAACCAACTTGCGAGGAAATACAAAGGGTTCCACGATTTTCCTCGGGAATGAATACGGTCTCGATCGCGCTGCCGCCGCGCTCGCTCAAAAGCCACTTGACGGTGCCGTCCGAGGAGATCTGCTCGCGGATCACTCGAGGCGGCCGGATTTCGGCCACCGTCTGCAGCCGTTCTCGCAGTTTTCCCGACAGGTCCGTCATCCGCGCGAAGTCAGAGACTCCGCGCTGGTGGATCCACTGCAGAAGCTGACGGGCTCGGTAGGGTTTTTCGCCCAGGGCGGAAAAGAACGCCTCCAGGCCAGCCCGGTCCAGCCCGAGAAGATTACTTTTGAGATCAGGCGCTTCGGGCACGATGGGGAACGGCATTATTCGACTACCGGGAGTATATCTCATCAGCACCGAAAAAGAACTCGATCTCCTGCTTGGCGGTCTCGGCCGCATCGGACCCATGGACCGCGTTGGCGTCGATACTGGAGGCGAATTCCGCCCGGATGGTGCCCGGTGCGGCCTGGCGCGGGTCGGTCGTCCCCATCAGTTCACGGTTGCGGGCAACGGCGTTCTTGCCCTCCAGGACCTGGATCATGACCGGTCCGGAGGTCATGAACTTGACCAGATCGGCAAAAAAAGGCCGCTCCTTGTGAACAGCGTAGAAACCTTCGGCCTCCTCGCGCGACAGGTGTTTCATGCGCGCGGCCACGATCTTCAGGCCGGCCCGCTCGAAGCGTGAATAAATCTCCCCGATGACGTTCTTGGCGACGGCATCAGGCTTGATGATGGACAGTGTTCGTTCCATGAGGGATCCTCGATCAGAGCAAAAGACAAATAAGGAAACGGCGTCTGGGCGCGCCCGGAAGCGCAAAGTCAGCGAATCTGACGCTCAACAGTTGCGAGCAGCATGGCGCCAGCGCATTATTGTACGCCCGATCCGCTTGCATGCGGGGCGCGCGTCCGCCAGGCAGGTACTTGAGGTCACTGTCCAGGCCACCAGTCGGCTTATCATCGCAGACCCCATCGAGGCCGGCCAGGCCCTGGTCACTCTGACCAATCGAGAACAGCTCGCTGCACAGAACTGGCCGGCACTGCTCCCGGACGGATTTCAGGTGTTCGGGTTGATCTCCCAGGTATCCGGCGTATCGTGCGGGGATTGCTCCCGGGACAGGCGGATGTTGAGGCCGAGGTCGTTGCGCGAATCGGCGTGCTCCAGGGCGTCTTCTTCGCTGATCTTGCCTTCCTCGAAAAGCTTGTAGAGCGACTGGTCGAAGGTCAGCATGCCGTGCTGGGCGCCGTCTTTCATTGCGTCCTTGATGCCATGAATCTCGCCCTTCTGAACCAGGTCGGCGATATACGGGGTGCGCAGCAGGAGCTCGACGGCGGGTACGCGCTTGCCGTCGACACTGGGGACCAAGCGCTGACTGATGATGGCCTGAAGGTGCAGCGACAGGTCGACAAACAATTGCCGATGGGCGGTTTCGGGGAAAAAGTTGATGATTCGATCGAGCGTCTGGTTGGCATTGTTGGCGTGCAGTGTCGACAGGCACAAGTGGCCGGTTTCGGCGTAGGCAAGTGCGTGTTGCATGGTCTGGCGATCACGAATCTCCCCGATCAGAATGACATCCGGTGCCTCGCGCATTGCATTTTTCAGGGCGATCTCGTAGCTCTTGGTATCCAGCCCGACCTCGCGCTGATCGACGATGGAACGCTTGTGCTGATGAAGGAACTCAACCGGGTCTTCGATCGTCAGAATGTGTCCCGAACGCTTGCTGTTGCGATGATCGATCATGGATGCCAGGGTGGTTGATTTGCCCGAGCCGGTCGACCCGACGACCAGCACCAGCCCGCGCGGCACCATGACCAGCTCGCGCAGTTTCGACGGCAGATTCAGCTCGTCAATCGAGGGAACCGCGCTTTTGATGTGGCGAACCACCATGGCCACCGAGCCGCGCTGGCGGAAGATATTGACCCGGAAGCGGCCGATACCGTCGAGCGCGAGGGCAAGATTCATCTCCATTTCGTGCTCGAATTCCGCACTTTGCTTGTCGTTCATGACCGAGTAGGCAATCTGGCGGGTTTCGGCCGCAGACAGACGATGCTCGCCCAGAAAGCGAGTACGCCCTTCGATATTGATACCGACGGGAGCACCCGCGCTGAAGAACAGATCCGACGCGCCATGTTTGATCATGGCCTGCAGAAACTTTTCCAACGTCACGAAAGACCCCTTTTTAGACAATGTGTTATGAGTGGCAAGGTCTATCTTGCCGGACACCGGCAAGTGTAACAGCCTCGCCGTTTCCAGGGCCCCTGCCGTTCAGCCGGGCCGCCGCAACTGGCGCAGGTTGACCGAGATGCGGCGAAACTCATCGTCTGCGACCTGGCCGCGGAACACTCCCACAGCGCGCCGACTGCGGTCGCGCCAGCCGATGTAGAAGGACGAAACAAAGCACTGCGCCTGATCGTCCAGACTGCTCCAGCCGGACAGGCGATGACGACGATATTCGAGCCGGCCGTCGAGCAAACGCAGGTTTAAGGAAGGAAACAGCAAGTGCCGGGCAGCGCGCACGCCGACCAACAAGGCCAGGGCCGCCATCGTGATTTGCAAAAACAGCGTCAGCGAACTGGCAAGAATCGCTGCGATTGCACCCATCGTCATGACCGACACGAGGCCGGTCAGGACACGCGCAGGCGCCAGTTCAATCCGGTTCTGCCCGGCCATTGACGCCACGGATGTCCCGGACCAGGGCCTGGAGGGCGGGCGATTCGGGATCGGAACGACCGAGCAGCCAGTCCCATAGATCGTCGTCCTCGCAGTCCAGCAGCAACGGGTAGGCGGTGCGCAGTTCACTCGTTGCCTCTGGCCAGCGCTGCTCCAGCCAGCGCGAGAGCAGCATATCAAGTTCGCGCATCCCGCGGCGGCTGCGCCAGCGCAGGTCGCGCGGAATCCCCTCGACGGCCTTCATGGGTCCGAACTGCTCAGAGGCTGCGCCGGGCCAGCATCATCTTCTTGATCTCCGCGATCGCCTTGGCCGGGTTCAGGCCCTTGGGGCAGGTTTTCGCACAGTTCATGATGGTGTGGCAGCGGTACAGTCGGAACGGATCTTCGAGGTCGTCCAGACGCTCCCCGGTGGCCTCATCGCGTGAGTCAACCAGCCAGCGATAAGCTTGCAGGAGGACGGCCGGCCCGAGGTAGCGCTCGCCGTTCCACCAGTAGCTCGGACAGGATGTCGAGCAGCAAGCGCACAGTATGCATTCGTACAGTCCATCCATTTGCGCCCGGTCTTCGCGTGACTGCAACCGTTCCTTGTCCGGTGGTGCTGGACTCTGGGTCCGTATCCAGGGCTTGATCGACGCATACTGGGCGTAGAAATGGGTCAGATCGGGGACCAGATCCTTGATCACCGGCATATGCGGCAGAGGGTAGATTTTCACATCCCCCTTGATGTCCTCGATCGACTGGGTGCAGGCGAGGGTATTGATTCCGTCGATGTTGAACGCACAGGAACCGCAAATACCCTCGCGACAGGAGCGCCGGAAGGTCAGGGTCGGGTCAATCTCGTTTTTGATCTTCACCACCGCATCGAGAACCATCGGCCCGCACTGGTCCAGGTCCAGATCGTAGGTGTCTATGCGCGGATTCTCGCCGCTGTCCGGATCCCAGCGATAAATTCGGAAACTCCGGACCTTGCCGGCGTTTTCGGGCGCCGGGAAGTGGCGCCCCTTCTGGATTCGAGAGTTCTTCGGAAGTCTGAATTCAGCCATGTCTACAGTCCATGTCCAGCCAGTGTCGGTGGCGTTGCACGCGCTTCAATAGGTTCGAGCTTTCGCCGGGAACACCTCGACATCGTCGGTCAAGGTGTACATGTGCACCGGTCGATAGTCGATCCGCACATCGCCCTGCTCGTCCATCCAGGTCAGGGTGTGTTTCATCCAGTTGTCGTCGTCACGGTCGGGAAAGTCCTCGCGGGCATGGGCGCCGCGGCTTTCCTTGCGATTCTCGGCCGCCACCATCGTCGTTACCGCGTTTCCGATGAGGTTTCTCAGCTCGAGCGTCTCGACCAGGTCGGAATTCCAGATCATGGATCGGTCGGTGACCTTGATGTCGTCGAAAGCGGCTCGTACTTTCGCGATTCGATCGCAGCCCTGGGAGAGCGTCTCCCCGGTGCGAAAAACTGCCGCGTCCTGCTGCATGACTTGCTGCATCTGGTCGCGAATGTCGGCAGTGGCATGGCTGCCGTTCGAATGCCGCAAACGGTCGAACTCACCGACCAGTTGATCGATTCTTTCCCGAGGCAGGGCTTTTTGCGACTGCCCGGGCTTGATCGTCTCGCCACAGCGTTTGGCCACGGCCCGGCCGAATACGATCAGGTCGAGCAGGGAGTTCGAGCCGAGGCGGTTGGCGCCGTGAACCGACACACAGGCAGCCTCTCCGATCGAGTAAAGTCCAGGGACCACGGAATCGGGTTCGCCATCTTTCAGCGTCACGACTTCACCGTGGAAGTTGGTGGGAATCCCGCCCATGTTGTAGTGCACTGTCGGCAGTACCGGAATGGGCTCCCTGGAGACGTCCACCCCGGCGAAAATCTTGGCCGTCTCGGCAATGCCCGGCAGACGCTCGTTGATGACTTCGCTGCCCAGGTGCTGGAGATTGAGATGGATGTGATCGCCGCGGTCCCCAACCCCCCGGCCTTCACGGATTTCGATCGTCATGGACCTCGAAACCACATCGCGGGAGGCCAGATCCTTGGCATTCGGAGCGTAGCGCTCCATGAAACGCTCGCCCTGGGAGTTGGTCAGGTAGCCCCCTTCGCCGCGCACCCCTTCGGTGATCAGGCAGCCGGCGCCGTAGACACCGGTGGGATGAAACTGGACGAATTCCATGTCCTGCAGGGGCAGCCCCGCGCGCAGCACCATGCCGTTGCCGTCGCCGGTACAGGTATGGGCTGATGTCGCCGAAAAGTACGCCCGACCGTAGCCGCCGGTCGCGAGAATGACCGCATGCGCCCGGAACTCGTGCAGCGTGCCGCTGGCCAGATCCCACGCCAGGCAGCCGCGGCAGGAGCCGTCATCGTCCATCAGCAAGTCCAGGGCGAAGTATTCGATGAAGAATTGCGCCTCGTGCTTGAGCGACTGCTGGTACAAGGTGTGAAGAATGGCATGCCCGGTCCGGTCGGCCGCAGCGCAGGTTCTCTGGGCCGTGCCTTCACCAAAGCGCGTGGTCATGCCGCCGAAGGGCCGCTGGTAGATCTTGCCGTCTTCGGTGCGCGAGAAAGGCACCCCGAAATGCTCAAGCTCGATGACCGAAGGAATCGCCTCTCGACACATGTATTCAATGGCGTCCTGATCGCCCAGCCAGTCCGACCCCTTGATCGTGTCGTACATGTGCCAGCGCCAGTCGTCTTCGCCCATGTTGCCCAGGGCGGCACTCATCCCGCCCTGGGCGGCCACGGTGTGCGACCGGGTCGGGAACACCTTGGTGATGCATGCCGTGGTCAGCCCGGTGGCAGCAAGCCCCATCGTGGCACGCAGGCCGGCGCCGCCGGCACCGATGACGAGGACGTCGTACTCGTGTTTCGTGATCTCGTATGCCTTGCTCAATTTTAAGCTCCGAATGCCACTTTCAGGATGGCCATGACGGCCAGGACAGCGCCGAGGAGGGCCAGGATCTTGACCAACAACTGCAGCACAACCTCGGCCACCCGCTGATGCACGTAGTCCTCGATGATGACCTGCAACCCCAGTTTGGCGTGATAGATGGAGGTGATGGTGAACAGTACCGCCATGGCCGCATGGAAAGGCCGGCCCAGCCAGGCGACGGCTTCGGCATGGCTGGCGCCTGCCAGCGCCAGCAACGCCCAGACAAACCAGATGGTGAGGCCGACCAGAAGAATCGCGCTGAATCGCTGCGCCCACCAGTGGGTCACGCCATCACCGGCAGAACCGTGGTTGTGAGCCAGCGCGAGGGGGTTTCTCAGGTTCACAATGCCACCCCCCAGATCACTGCCGTCAGGATGAACGCCAACGCGACCACGACCCATCCGGACGCATAGGCCCCACGCAGGTCGAGCAGCCAGCCGGCGTCCCAGCAAAGATGCCGAATGCCGTTGAGCAGATGGTAAAACATGGCCAGGGTCCAGGCCGCGAGCAGGATCAGGCCCGGTGCCGTTGCCAGCAAGGAATTGAAGCTGGCAAACGCCTCGGCTCCGGCCGCCAGGGCCAGCAGCCAGGCAACGACGACAACCAATCCGGCGCTCAGCACGACGCCGGTGATTCGATGGGTAATCGACAACACCGAGGTCAGCTGGGGCCGATAAACCTGAAGATGCGGCGACATCGGTCGCTTGGTACTGGACATCACGGTTCCCTCAATCAATAGGCGGTAAGTCAGAAGTCAATGCAGCGACCGTTCTTTTCCCAGTCGCCGTAACGGGTCGGATCCAATCCCCTGGACCGCCCCCCGATCTCGCGCGGCACACTCGGCCTGGGCTCCGGTGCCACACTCTCGTCGCTGCCGTCTGGATTTTTCGGCGGCTGTTTGTCGTTTCGCTTGATCATTGTAGAATTGTACCTCGCCACTCTTGTTGATCCGGTGTAGATGTCGAATTGGATCTTGCTGCCTCATCTGGCCGGTCTGCGTATTGCAGGTCCGGATTCCCTGGCCTTTTCCCATGCCCAGTTCACCAGCCCGTTTTCCGAGGAGATGCCCGCCGGCTGGGGTCTGACGGCCTGGTGCAATCCAAAAGGAAAAGTCTTGGCCACCATTCTCGCGCGGGGCAATGAACATGGTGTCGACCTGATTGTGCCCCGTCAACAGGTGGAATCGCTGGCCCGTTCCTTGCGTCTGTACGCGATTGGCCGGAAACTTGAGTTCGGCCCTGACCTGACGGTCTCGGGTAGCTTTACCGCGCCCGATCCGCAGTCCGTGATGAACGTCGACTCAGGGCGCGGGCTCGACCTGGGCAGACCGGGCAGCGGGACGAATGACGAGGCGAGTGCCGCCTGGCGTGTCCGGGACGTTTGCGCCGGCATCGCCTGGCTCTCGCCCGAACACAGTGGCCAGTTCTTGCCCCAGGCGCTCGGACTCGAAGAGCGCGGCGGACTGAGCTACCGGAAAGGCTGCTATCCGGGCCAGGAAGTGATCGCCCGGGTTCATTTCCTGGGCCGCGCCAAGCAACGACTGTCCGGTTTTCGACTGCGCGGACGGGACCGGCCGGAGCAGGCGACCGTCGCTACCGAGCAAGGAGACAACTGCGGGGTCGTGCTGACCAGCGAGGCCGCGGACGAGGGACGCGTTGGGCTGGCGGTGGTGGCGGCCGGGCTGGAGGACGGACAAGTCGTGTCCTGCTGCCAGCGCGAAATGACTCTTTTGCCGCCCTCGTCCTTGTGCTAGGATTCGAGACAGTTCAATAATTCAATAAGTTATCGGGGAAAATTCAATGGGTTGCTTATCCCTTCGCGCACGCCTGGCGGCCTTGATCGTACTGGCCGGCCTGGCGGCCGGCTCGAGCGCGCAAACCGAGCGAACGTATTCGCTTCTGGTACACCCCATTTTTACGCCCGGGCAGGCGGAACTGGTCTATCAGCCGCTGGTCGACTTTCTCAACCAGCAAACACCGCACCGCTTCGAACTCCAGACCGCCCGTGACTTTCACCGCTACTGGCTTGACATCCGGCGCGGGGAACAACCGGACTTCGTCCTGGAAGACGCTCACCTGATCGCTCTTCGCATGCAGCGCCACGGCTACGTCCCGCTGGTCCGGGCCAGCGATCCCACGACCTTTTCCTTGCTCAGCTCGGACATGGGCGAACCGGGACTCGGCGATTTCATCGGCCGTCCGGTCTCGAGCATGCCTGCGCCCAGCCTGGGTTACCTGGTTCTTGCCAGCTGGTTCACCAACCCGATGCAGCAGCCGGTCCTCGAATCCAGCGCAGCCTCCTGGCTGGATGCCGTGGAAATCGTTTTCGCGATGGAGGCGGATGCGGCCATTGTTCCTCACAACCTGGTCCGGCGCTACGTCAACCTCAACGTGGTGGCGACATCGGCCGAGTTTCCGCATGTCACCATCGCGGCTTCACCCGAGCTGCCGGAAAACGTCCGCCTGGATGTCCTCGCCGCGCTGCTTGAACTCCACGATGATCCCGAGCATTTCGCTGTCCTCCACGAACTCGACATCGAGGAATTCGTGTCCGCCACGCCCGACGAATACGTCGGCCTGGAGAGCTGGCTGGACTGGGTGTTCTCGGGTTTTTGAGGCGGCTTCCAGCCGCCCATCGCTGCCCCTGTTCCCGCTGTCCACTTGTTGACCGACCAAACCATGATTTCTCCTGAACTTACCGCCTTGTCGCCCCTCGATGGGCGCTACGCAAAGCGTCTTGGCGGTCTGCGCGAGCTGTGTTCGGAAGCGGGCCTGATCCGCCGTCGTCTCGAGGTCGAGGTGACCTGGTTCAAAGCCTTGTCCGATCATCCCGACTTTGCCGCCCTGCCCGCTCTTGGTGCCGGGGAACGTCGTTTCCTGGATCGACTCGTTGCCGATTTCAGCCCCGCTCAGGCCGCCGAAATCAAACAGATCGAGAGCGTGACCAACCACGACGTCAAGGCCGTGGAGTACTGGCTCAAGCAGCGCATGGCCGAGCACTCCAGCCTGGCTGAACGTCGCGAATTCGTTCATTTCGCCTGCACCTCGGAAGACATCAACAATCTGGCCTGGGCCCTGATCGTGAAAGCCGCGCTGGAAGAACAGCTGGATCCGTTGCTGACCCGTCTCGACGACGCTTTGCAGCAACTCGCCCTGGATTGCGCCGCACTGCCCATGTTGTCGCGCACCCACGGCCAGACCGCCTCGCCGACGACCCTGGGCAAGGAAATCGCCAATACGGCTTTTCGCCTGCGCCGTCAGAGGCGCTCTCTGGCCAGGATCGAGATCACCGGAAAGATCAACGGCGCGGTCGGGAATTTCAATGCCCATATGGCAGCCTGCCCTGAAGTCGACTGGTCCTCGCTGGCATCACGCATGGTCGAGGATCTGGGCCTGGTCTGGAACCCCTACACGACCCAGATCGAGCCGCACGACATGCTCGCAGAAATTGCCCATGCGCTGGTTCGCATCAACACCATTGCCCTGGATTTTGCCCGCGATGTCTGGGGTTACGTCTCGCTCGGCTATTTCCGTCAACGCCTGATCGACGGCGAAGTCGGCTCGTCGACCATGCCCCACAAGGTCAACCCGATCGACTTCGAGAACGGCGAAGGCAACCTCGGACTGGCCAACGCCCTGCTCGAACATCTGGCCGCAAAGCTCCCCGTCTCGCGCTGGCAGCGCGATCTGAGCGATTCGACCGTTCAGCGCAGCCTCGGGACGGCCTTCGGCTACAGCGCCCTGGCCTGGACATCGATCCTGCGCGGACTGGAGCGGATCGAGCCTGACGAGGTGCGACTGGCCAACGACCTCGATCAGGCCTGGGAGGTTCTGGGCGAGGCGGTCCAGACGGTCATGCGCCTGCACGGCCTGCCCGAGCCATACGAGCAGCTCAAGCGATTGACCCGGGGGCGAACGATGGATCAACAATCCCTGCGTGAATTCATCCAGTCGCTCGACCTGCCCGACCAGGACCGCTCGCGTTTGCTGAGTCTGACGCCGGCCAGCTACACCGGAAACGCCGAGGCGATGGCCCGGGCGATTGTCCGGTTTGTCTGACTGGCCCAGCAGCGTCCGCCCGACGCCACCCGGACGGTGCCGGATTCAGCTGCCGGGCACCACTGAATCCGTTGGCCGCGGTTATAATCAGCCCTTCGCCCTGACCACCGTCATTCCGAACCCCTAGCCATGAGCGATTACCTTCAGCAAGAATACCGGGCATCGCACCTGTCCGGCGGCAACATCGCCTACGTGGAAGAATTGTACGAGGCCTGGCTGGAAAGTCCCGACTCGGTCTCCGAGCACTGGCAGGGCGTGTTTTCCAAGCTCAATCAGAGCGGCGAGGACAGTCGCCATCTCGCCCTGCTGGAAAATTTCCGACTGCTTGGCAGTAACGGCCCCATGGCCGGGATCGCTGCTGTCCCGGCCGATGATTTCAAGCAGGCCGGGGTCTTGCGCATGATCAACGCGTTTCGCGTGCGCGGGCATCAGGCGGCCAGGCTCGACCCGCTGGGTCTGAGCGAGCGCCCCCGGTTTCCTGACCTCGGGCTGGAGTTTTACGGACTCAGCGAGGCCGACCTCAAGACCTCGTTCCATACCGGCACCCTCGCCGGCCCGGACCACCTGCCGCTCAAGGACGTCATCGATATCTGCCGTAGCACCTATTGCGGCAGCATCGGCACGGAATACATGCACATCACCGACACCAACCAGCGGCGCTGGTTGCAGCAGCGGCTGGAGTCGGCCCGGGGCGATCACACGCCCTCGCGCGAGGAGCGCCTGCGCCTGCTCGACAAGCTCTCGGCAGCCGAGGGCATGGAAAAATACCTCCACTCGAAGTACGTCGGCCAGAAGCGTTTCTCGCTCGAAGGCGCCGAAAGCCTGATCCCGCTGTTCGATACCCTGATTCGCCACTCGGGTAGCCAGGGCGTGAAGGAAATGGTGATCGGGATGGCGCACCGGGGGCGCCTGAACCTGCTGGTCAATATCCTCGGCAAAAGCCCGCGCGATCTGTTCGCCGAGTTCGAAGGCTCGATCGCCAAGGACGACCCCAACCGATCCGGTGACGTCAAATACCACCTGGGCTTCAGTTCGGACGTGCGCACTCCGGGCGGGGTCATGCACCTGGCGCTGGCGTTCAACCCTTCGCACCTGGAGATCGTCAATCCGGTCGTAGCCGGCTCGGCGCGCGCTCGCCAGACGCGCCTCGGAGACCAGCAGCGCGACCAGGTGATGCCGGTCCTGGTCCACGGTGACGCCGCAATCGCCGGACAGGGCGTGGTCATGGAGCTTCTGAACATGTCCCAGGCGCGCGGCTTCGCCGTCGGCGGCACCTTCCATATCGTCGTCAACAACCAGATCGGCTTTACCACGTCCAACCCGATCGATGCGCGCTCGACCCTGTACTGCACCGAAGTGGCCAAGATGGTCCAGGCGCCGATTTTTCATGTCAACGGCGACGATCCGGAAGCAGTTCTGTTCGTTACCCGCCTGGCGACGGATTTCCGTCGGGAATTCAAAAAAGACGTTGTCATCGATCTGATCTGCTACCGCCGGCACGGTCACAACGAAGCCGATGAACCGGCGGCCACGCAGCCTCGCATGTACGAAGTGATCCGCAAGCTGGACTCGACCCGGCAGCAGTATGCCGAACGCCTGATCGAGGAAGGACTGGTCGACTCCGACCAGATCGCTGCGGCCGCCGCCGAGTATAGAGACAGGCTGGATTCGGGTGAGCCCGTGGTGGAACTGGTCGGCGAAGAAGATGCGCTGGTTACGGTGGACTGGGAGCCCTACCTGGACGGCGACTGGCGAGATGCAGCCGACACCTCGCTGAGTCTCGAGGAGATCCGTGCGCTGAATAAAACGCTGACCACGCTGCCAGAAGACTTCGTCCTGCACCGCCAGGTCGACAGAATCGTCCAGGCCCGCCGGCAGATGGGCGCCGGCGAGATTCCCATGGACTGGGGCTTTGCCGAAACGCTTGCCTATGCCGGGCTGATCAAGGCCGGCCATGGTTTGCGTCTGGTCGGACAGGACTCCGGGCGCGGCACCTTCTTTCACCGCCACGCCGTTTTGCACAACCAGCAGGACGGCAGTTCGTTCATCCCGCTGTCCCGCCTGACCGACAACGAACGCAAGGTCACGATCATCGATTCGCTGCTCTCGGAAGAGGCCGTGCTCGGTTTCGAATACGGCTACGCGACGGCCGATCCGGGATCACTGGTGATCTGGGAAGCCCAGTTCGGCGACTTCGTCAACGGCGCCCAGGTGGTCATTGATCAGTTCATTGCTTCCGGCGAGACCAAATGGGGCCGGCTGTGCGGTCTGGTCATGTTCTTGCCCCACGGCTACGAGGGCCAGGGGCCGGAGCACTCCTCGGCGCGCCTGGAGCGGTTCATGCAGTTGAGCTCGGGCAACAATATCCAGGTCTGTGTCCCTTCGCTTCCCAGCCAGATGTTTCACATGCTAAGGCGCCAGGTGCTGCGGCCGTTCCGAAAGCCGCTGATCGTCATGACGCCGAAGTCGCTGCTGCGCCACAAGGCCTCGACCTCTTCCCTGAGCGACCTGACCGACGGCGGATTCCGGGTATTGATCGACGACCCCGCCAGCCCCGAACCGAACAAGGTCAAGCGCCTGGTGTTCTGCGCCGGCAAGGTCTATTTCGATCTCGCCGCCGAGCGCGACAAGCGCGAAATCGATGACGTCGCCCTGGTACGGATCGAGCAGCTCTACCCGTTTCCACGCGAGGAGCTGCAAGCGCTGATCGAGCGTTACGGCAAGGCCGGAGAAGTGATCTGGTGCCAGGAAGAGCCGCTCAACCAGGGCGCCTGGTTCCAGATCCGGCATCATATCCAGGCCTGTGTGGGCAACGACCAGCGTCTGAGATACGTGGGCCGCGATGCATCAGCGTCGCCCGCCGTGGGCTACTACCAGGTTCATCAAGAGCAACAAAAACGACTCGTGAGCGATGCGCTGACTCACGGTACGGGAATGGAGTAAGGAGCAACGCATGAGTATTGAAGTCAAAGTGCCTAATCTGCCGGAGTCGGTTTCCGACGCCACCGTGGCCAAATGGCACAAAAAACCGGGTGAATCGGTCGCCCGCGACGAGAACCTGGTCGACCTGGAAACCGACAAGGTTGTCCTCGAGGTCCCTGCGCCGGCCGACGGCGTGCTCAAGGACATCAGCGCCGAAGAGGGCCAGACCGTGTCCGAGGGCGAAATCCTGGGCCTGCTTGAAGAAGGCAAAGCCCAGGCGCCCGCTGAAAAATCGGGCGAAGACGGCGACAGCCGAAAAAACGAGGAAGACAGCGGAGGAAAACCCGCGGAATCTTCGGCGCCTTCCAGGCCGGCGCAGGCGGACGAGTCCGCTGCTCGCAAGACCGGAAGCGACGACAAGCTCGCCCCATCGGTGCGCCGCCTGGTGGCCGAAAACGACGTCGACCCGTCGGCAGTCGAAGGCAGCGGCCGCGGCGGCCGTCTGACCAAGGGCGACGTGCTCGCGCACCTGCAGGGCGCCGGTGCACGGCCGCAGGAGCGGGTCAAGATGTCGCGCCTGCGCTCGCGCATCGCCGAGCGGATGAAAGACGCTCAGAACACGGCCGCCATCCTGACCTCGTTCAACGAGGTCAACCTGCAGGCGGTCATGGACATCCGGGCGCGCTACAAGGACGACTTCCTCAAGCGCCACGACGTCAAGCTCGGCTTCATGTCGTTTTTCGTCAAGGCCTGCTGCGAGGCATTGCGCAAACATCCGGTGGTCAATGCGTCCATCGACGGCGACGAAATCGTCTACCACGGCTACCAGGACATCGGTATCGCCGTATCGACCGAACGGGGGCTGCTCGTTCCCATCCTGCGCAATGTCGAGCAAATGGGACTGGCCCAGATCGAAGGGGCCATCGCCGAGTATGCCGAAAAGGCGCGAAAGGGCTCGATCCAGCTCGAAGACCTGCAGGGCGGCACGTTCACCATCACCAACGGCGGCGTGTTCGGCTCGCTGCTGTCGACGCCGCTGCTGAACATGCCGCAAAGCGCGATCCTGGGCATGCACGCGATCAAGGAGCGGCCGGTCGCCGAAAACGGCCAGGTTGTGGTCCGGCCGATGATGTACATCGCGCTGTCGTACGACCACCGCATCATCGATGGAAAGGACGCAGTCCAGTTCCTGGTCGCGGTCAAGCAGGCCCTCGAGGACCCGGCGCGGATGCTGCTCGGGCTGTAACAATGGAAAACCGCAGATGAACGCGGATAAACGCAGATGAAAATAAACCGAAAAGCAGATCGGCCAGGCGTTGCACTCGCCGGAAAAACCCCGTCTTTTTGATCTGCGTGCATCTGCGTTCATCTGCGGTAACAACCTACCGACCCAAGGAATGGCAATGTCTGACAAGGAATTCGATCTGATCATCATCGGCGGCGGACCCGGCGGGTATGTCGCCGCGATTCGCGCCGCACAGCTGGAGATGAAGGTACTGCTGATCGATGATCGCCAGGCCGACGACGGCAAGCCGGCCCCGGGCGGGACCTGCCTGAACGTCGGCTGCGTGCCGTCCAAGGCCCTGCTCGACTCTTCCAAGCATTACCACCACGTCCAGCACGACTATGCTGCCCACGGCATCAGTGTCGACGGCGTATCCATGGACGTAGGCACCATGATCGAGCGCAAGCGCAAGGTCGTCAAACAGCTCAACGGTGGCCTGATGCAGCTGTTCAAGGCCAACAAGATCGAGTTTGCCAACGGCCGCGGCAAGCTGCTTGCCGACCGCGAGGTCGAGGTCCATCCCTGCGACGGCGACAGCTACCGGGCCCGCGGCAAGCACGTGATCCTGGCGGCCGGTTCAGTGCCGTTCACCATTCCCAACGTGGAGATCGACGGCGAGCACATCGTCGACAACGTCGGCGTGCTGGAATTCGGCGCCGTGCCCGAACGCATGGGGGTGATCGGCGCCGGCGTGATCGGGCTGGAAATGGGCAGCGTCTGGAAGCGCCTGGGCAGTGAGGTGATCCTGTTCGAGGCCATGGACGAGCTGCTGCCGGTGGTCGACAAGGACATGAGCCGGGCGGCAGCGCGCGAATTCAAGAAGCAGGGTCTCGACATCCGCCTGGGGAGCAAGGTTGCCGGTGCCGAGGTGGTCGACGGCAAGGTCAAGGTGACGTTCACAGAGGGCGACGAGGAAAAGACCGAGACCTTCGACAAGCTGCTGGTTTCGGTTGGACGGCGCGCCGCCAGCGACGACCTGCTGGCCGAGGATTCCGGCGTGGAGTTGACCGAACGCGGTCAGGTCAAGGTCGACCAACACTGCCGCACTTCGGCCGGCAACGTCTGGGCCATCGGCGATCTGGTGCGCGGCCCGATGCTGGCCCACAAGGCGTCCGAAGAAGGGGTGGCCGTAGTCGAGACCATTGCCGGTCAGCACGGTCACATCAACCTCGATCACGTGCCCTGGGTGATTTATACCGACCCCGAGATTGCCTGGGTCGGAAAGAACGAAAAAGAGCTCACCGAAGCCGGCGTCGACTACAAGAGCGGCAGCTTTCCGTTCGCCGCGACCGGGCGAGGGCTGGCCATGGGCGAGGCCGCCGGGCACGTGAAGATCCTGGCCGATGCCGAAACCGACCGTATTCTGGGCGCCCAGATCATCGGTCCCAGCGCCTCGGAGATGATCGCCGAGATTGTCGTGGCGATGGAATTCGCCGGTGCCAGCGAAGACCTGGCCCGGATCATCCATGCCCACCCGACCCTGTCGGAGGCCATTCATGAGGCCGCGCTCGCCGTCGACAAACGCGCCATCCACAAGGCCAACTAGACCATGACCATGATCCCCGACAAGTTCAGATCGTTCCGGATCTTCGACGACGAAAACGGCTATCGAGCCGAAATCGTCGACCAGGGAATCGATGAACAGTCCGACGGCGATGTCGTGATTCGCACCGAGTGGTCCAGCGTCAACTACAAGGACGCTCTGGCCGGAACGGGTAAGGGAAAAATCCTGCGTCGCTTCCCGCTCAACGGCGGCATCGATGTTGCCGGGGTCGTGGTCGAGTCGACGGCAGGCGAGTTCAACGAAGGCGATCCGGTCATCATGACCGGGGGCGGGCTGTCGGAAACCCGCGACGGCGGCTACAGCGAGTATCTGCGAGTGCCGTCTGAATCGCTGGTGCCGCTGCCGGAAGGGCTTTCCCTGTACGAGGCGATGTGCCTGGGTACGGCCGGATTCACCGCCGCTCTGGGCCTGTATCGAATGGAAGCCAACGGCCAGCGCCCGGACATGGGGCCGCTGTGCGTTACCGGCGCGACCGGCGGTGTCGGCTCGCTGGCCGTGGACATGTATTCAAGAGCCGGTTATGAAGTCTGTGCAATCAGCGGAAAAGTAGAGGAATTCAGCTGGCTGCGCGAACTCGGCGCCGTGCAGTGCATCTCGCGTCAGGATCTTCACTGGCCGGACAGCCCGATGGCTTCGGCACGATTTGCCGGGGCGCTGGACAGCGTCGGCGGCGACATGCTCAGCGGCCTGACTCGTGTGATCGAGCCCTGGGGCAGCATCGCGTCGTGCGGCATGGCCGGCGGTATCGGCTTGCAAACCACGGTCATGCCGTTCATCATTCGCGGCATCAGCCTGCTTGGAATCAACTCGGCCGGATGCCCTTATCCGCTGCGCAAGACCATCTGGGAGCGCCTGGCTTCGGACTGGAAGCCGGCCCACCTGGAATCGATTGCCGGGGCACCGATCGGTCTGGAAGAACTGCCCGGGGCGTTTGATCGCCTGCTGTCGGGCGGTGGGCACGGCCGCACCCCGGTCCGGATCGGCAGCGACCCGTCGGGGTAAGGCTCGTTTGCAGTATCATGGCCAGACCATACGCTTCGGAATGTTCCGCACACGGGATTTGCGACCATGACCAAAATACTCCTTGTCGACGATTCGGACACACAGCTGTATTCGCTGCGCAAAGTCCTTGAAGACGCCGGACACGATGTCGTTACGGCCGCCGACGGACAGGAAGGGGTCGAAAAAGCCGGCTCCGAGACACCCGATCTGATCTTGATGGACGTGGTCATGCCCGGTCTCAACGGATTCCAGGCGACCCGGAAAATCCGGCGCAACCCGGCCACCAAGGACATACCGGTGATTTTCGTCACCACGAAGGACCAGGAGACCGACCGGATCTGGGGCATGCGCCAGGGAGCGGCGGCCTACATCACCAAACCGGTCGACAAGCAGGCGCTTCTGGCGGCCATCAACGAAACTCTGGAGACCAACCCATGACCATTGCCGCAGGCGACGCCATTCCGTCGGCCCAGCTGACCATCATGACCGAGAATGGCCCGACGCCGGTCGATTCCAGGGAACTGCTCGGGAAAGGACGGACCGTGCTTTTTGCCGTACCCGGACCTTTCACGCCGACCTGTTCGGCCGAGCATCTACCCGGCTTCATCGACCATTACTCCGCGCTGGTCGAACGCGGCGTCGAGCGAATCGTCTGCATGGCGGTCAGCGACATTTTCGTCATGGACGCCTGGGCAAAAGCCTCCGGAGTGACCGATCAGATTGTCATGGCCGCCGACGGCAACGGCGATTTCACCGCCGCTCTGGGCCTGGCGCTTGATGCACGCGCCTTCGGCATGGGTTCTCGCAGCCAGCGTTTCGCCCTGATTGTTGAAGACGGAATCGTGGTGGAAACTCTGATAGAGCCTGCCGGCGAGTTCCGGGTGTCCAGCGCTGATTACGTGCTGGAACGGCTCGCCTAGTCCAGAATCGGCTTCCGGGTCAATCCGGGCCTGCCACGGGGTAACGCACGGGATTGACGCCCTGCGGCTCGATGATGCCGAGCTGAAATCCACCCCAAAGGGCCAGCAGCAGGGCAAGTGAGAGCCCTACCCGCCATGTGAGCCGTCGCACCGCGCGATCACTGTCGCTGTCATCACTGACCAGAAAGTAAAAGCTCGACGCCAGGGTGTAGAGAATGCCGAGAAACACCCCGATGATTACGATTTTGCTCAACAACGCTTGACGACCTCACCTTGACTGGGCACGCAGTATAACGAGGCGCCGTGATGAAATTGAACCTCGCCCTCACCGTCCGCCGGTCCCTGCCCCACCTTGCCGCATTGCTCGTCTTGTTCGGCTGCGTCCGGCTTGCCCTCTGGCAGATCGAGCGGGCCGACGAAAAGCAGCGGATGCTGGACCAGTGGGATACCGCCGCTGCCGCTGAACTGATCGACCCCGATGAGCTCGACCTGTTTGCGCCGGTAACGGGTCGAGGCCGGTTCGATCCGGAGCGGCATGTGCTGCTCGATAACCAGATTCGCAACAATCACCCCGGGGTTCACGTTTTCACGCCGTTTCAACCCGAAGGATCCCGACAGCTGATCATGGTCAACCGCGGCTGGCACCCCTGGGATCGCCGCTCCACCGACCGACTCCAGATCGATACCCCGTCGAAGACCGTGACCATCGACGGCAGGATCAGCGACCCGCCGCGCGTCGGCCTCCAGCTTGGCGAAGCCGGACCCCTGGACTCCTCGCAATGGCCGAATCTGACGACCTATTACGACACTGACCGGATTCGCGAAGCCCTGGGCTCCCAAACCGCCGACCGGGTCGTTCTGCTCGACCCCGATCATCCGGCCCACCTGACCGGGGACGACTGGCAAATGATGAACATGGGGCCTGAACGCCATGTCGGTTACGCTTTCCAGTGGGCCAGCATCGGACTTGCGGTGTTCCTGATCTGGATCATTCTCACCTTTCGGAGCCTTCGCCGTCGATGAACAAAGTTGCCATTGTTGCCGTATTCGCGGTCTTCCTGCTGCCCGTGGTGACCGCGACCCTGATGCACAGCGAGTGGTTCGACTGGCAGCCGGGCGGGACGCGCAATCACGGAGACCTGGTTCAGCCGGTCATCGAGCTCGAGCCGTTCCGGATCGAAACGTCGAACGGGGAAGAAGTCGTACTTGACGATCTTCTCGAGCGCTGGCAGTTGCTGTACTACCAGCCCACGGCCTGCAACGAGGCGTGCATGGAAAATCTTTACTGGTTGCGCCAGGTACGACGGGCACAGGACCGGCACCAGCCGGATGTGGGACTGGTGTTTCTCACTCGATCGCCGCTGAGCGCAGAAAGCGCTGCAGCGATTACCGCACTGGCAGACGATTTCGTCGTTCTCGCCGGCACCCGCGCCGAACCGCTGATTTCGCAGCTTCCGGACGACGGCGTGAACGCCGCCTACTACATCGTAGACCCCATGGCCAATATAATACTGAGATTCGCCGAAGACAGCGACCACAACCACATTCGTCGAGATCTTCGCCGCCTCCTTACCTGGACCCAACGAGACTGATTCACGGCATGAACGGCAGCATTTACAACCGGCTCGCGCTGGTGGCATGCATTCTCACCTTCATCGTGGTGGTGCTTGGCGCCTGGGTGCGCCTGACCGATGCCGGCCTGGGTTGCCCGGACTGGCCGGGATGCTACGGGCATCTGTCGTGGCCATCGACCGAACAAAGCATTGCCGTAGCCGACCAGGTCCGGGCCGATCGTGCCGTGGACGTCGGCGCCGCGGTCCGTGAAATGGTCCACCGCTATGCCGCCGGGCTGCTCGGGCTGCTCGTCCTCGCCCTTGCCGTCATGGCCTGGCGGCGACGCCGGGATCCGGATCAGCCGGTAGGGCTGCCGCTGCTGCTGCTGGGACTGATCATTTTCCAGTCCGCTCTCGGGGCGTGGACTGTGACCATGCTGCTCAAACCCGCCATCGTGCTCGCTCACCTGACGGGTGGATTGCTGACCTTCAGCCTCCTGATTCTGCTGTACCTGCGTACCCGGCCTGAAAAGCCGCGTCCGAACCTGCCGCAACGCAAGCTCAAAACCGCATTGGGGGCGGCGACCGTCGTCCTCGTTGTCCAGATTCTTCTGGGTGGCTGGGTCAGCACCAACTACGCCGCCCTGGCCTGTCCGGACTTTCCGACCTGCACCGGCCAATGGTGGCCGGATTCCGATTTCCGGGAGGGGTTTACCCTGTGGCGCGGCGTTGGCGTCGACTACGAAGGCGGCATTCTTGACCAGGAAGGCCGGGTTGCCATCCACATGGCCCACAGAATCGGGGCCGTGGCTGTGATCGGGGTTTTTGCCTGGCTCCTGATGAAGCTGTTTTCCACCCCGGGCATGACCGCTCCGGGGCTGATTCTGGCAGCGCTGCTGGCCACGCAGATCGCGCTTGGTATCCTCAACGTGGTTTGGGGCCTGCCGCTGTACATTGCCGTCGCCCACAACGGGGTGGCGGCGCTGTTGCTCGCCTGCATGGTTTATCTTCTTCACCGCACACGCCTGCCAAGGCCATCACCCAGCCCATGACAACTCAAGCCCTGACTCAAATCCGCGTTAGCCATCTGCTCGCAGTCTGCAAGCTTCGGGTTGTCAGCCTGATCGTGTTTACCGCCATTGTCGGGATGGCGCTGGCCACACCGGGCATTGTTCCGCTCGATATCCTGTTCTGGGGAAGCCTGGGAATCGGCATGGCGGCCTCTGGTGCCGCCGCCGTCAATCATCTGCTCGACGCCCGAACCGACGGTTTGATGCTGCGCACCCGAAACCGCCCGCTGCCGCAGGGGCAGCTCAATGAAGGTCAGGTGCTCGCCTTCGCCATGCTGCTGGCCGGAACCTCGATGCTGATCCTGACGTATTTCGTCAACCCGCTGACCGCGGTCCTGACCTTTTTCAGCCTGATCGGCTACGCCGTGATCTACACGGTGTTCCTGAAACGCGCGACGCCGCAGAACATCGTCATCGGCGGAGCCGCCGGTGCCGCGCCGCCGTTGCTCGGCTGGGTCGCCGTGACCGGCGAAGTCCATGCCTTCGCCCTGGTTCTCTTTCTGATCATTTTCGTCTGGACACCGCCGCATTTCTGGGCGCTCGCGATTTATCGGCGGCACGACTACGCGGCAGCCGATGTGCCCATGTTGCCGGTCACCCACGGCCCCCGCTACACCCGTTGGCAAATCCTGTTCTACAGCATCATTCTTTTCCTGGTTTGCCTCCTGCCCTGGTTGATCGGCATGAGTGGCCTGGTCTATCTGGCCGGCTCCACGGTCCTGAATCTCGGTTTTCTGGGCTATGCCGTGGCCCTGCTGCGATCGGACAACGAGACCTTGCCGATGCGCATGTTCAATTATTCGATCATCCACCTGATGATGCTGTTTGTGTTCCTGCTGCTGGATCACTACCTGCCCGCATCCCTAACCCTGATGTCCTGAGCTCATGCCTAACAA
This sequence comes from Wenzhouxiangella sp., assembly GCA_007694885.1. GTDB lineage: Bacteria > Pseudomonadota > Gammaproteobacteria > Xanthomonadales > Wenzhouxiangellaceae > Wenzhouxiangella. Next base: position 93,616 of record REEW01000050.1, read on the forward strand.
CGCACCCCAAGCGACCACCCTGACCGAGCTTGAAGCCCACGATGACTTCATTCGTCGACACATCGGGCCCGGCGCGCAAGACCTCGCCGACATGCTCGACACCGTGGGAGCCGACTCGCTCGAAGCCCTGGTCGACGACACCATGCCCGACAGCATCCGCCAGGCCCGGGCTCTGGATCTTCCCCCAGCCGAAGACGAGGCCAGGGTTCTCGAGGAACTTCGCGCCATCGCCCGGCGCAACATCGTCAAACACAGCATGATCGGGCTTGGCTATCACCCCACCATCACCCCGACCGTCATCTTGCGCAATGTCCTGGAAAATCCGGGCTGGTACACCGCCTACACCCCGTACCAGGCCGAGATCTCGCAGGGCCGGCTGGAAGGGATGCTGAATTTCCAGCAGATGGTGATGGACCTGACCGGAATGGAGTTGTCCAACGCCTCCCTGCTCGACGAGGCCACTGCCGCCGCCGAAGCCATGGCCATGATGCGCCGGGTCAACCGCAGCGTCGGCAGCAACACTTTTCTGGTGGATCGCAACTGCCTGCCGCAAACCATCGACGTGGTCATCAACCGCGGCGAACATCTCGACCTGGACGTGCGCGTCGTCGACGATCTCGAGCAGGCCCTGGCCGAGCACGATTGCTTCGGCGTACTGACCCAGTACCCGGGCGCAGACGGTGCCATTCGCGAACTCGGCCCGCTGGTCAAAGCGGCCCGGGAGCGCAAGGCCCTGGTGGCCGTGGCCAGCGACCTGCTTTCCCTGGCCCTGCTGCAGCCGCCGGGTGAGGCCGGAGCCGACGTCGTGGTCGGTTCGGCCCAGCGCTTCGGCGTGCCGATGGCCTTCGGAGGCCCGCACGCGGCGTTCCTGGCAACCCGGGAAGACTACCGACGCAGCGTTCCCGGACGCATCATCGGCGTGTCCAGGGACCGCCACGGCACGCCCGCGCTGCGCATGGCGCTGCAGACCCGCGAGCAACACATTCGCCGCGAAAAGGCGATGAGCAACATCTGCACCGCCCAGGCCCTGCTGGCGGTCATGGCCGGCTTTTACGCGGTCTGGCATGGACCGGACGGAATTCGTCGCATCGCCCGGCGGGTCCACCGCCAGGCCTGCATGGTCGCCGACGTTCTGAGCCGGGCGGGCTTCGAACTCGAACACCGGCATTTCTTCGATACGCTCTCGATCCGCATTGACGAGCCCCGGCGCGCGGCCATTGTTCATCGGGTCCAGCAGAGCGGCATCAACCTGCGTGCCGACCGTGACGGCTACATCGGCATCTCCTTCAATGAATGCACCCAACGCCGCCATCTCGCCGACCTGCTGGAGGTGTTCGTCGACCGCAGCGTGGACATCGCTGAACTGGATGGCCTGCTGGCCGAGGACATCTCGGCCATTCCGGAGCCGCTGCAGCGACAATCGGAATTCATGACCCACGAAGTGTTCAGGCGCTACCGCTCCGAAACGGAGATGCTGCGCTATCTGAAGCGCCTGGAAAACCGCGATCTGAGTTTGACCCATTCCATGATCCCGCTGGGATCGTGCACCATGAAGCTCAACGCCACCAGCGAGATGATTCCCGTGACCTGGCCCGAGTTTGCCGAACTCCATCCGTTTTGCCCCTGGGACCAGGCGCGCGGTTACCACGAGCTGATCGAGCAGCTGGAATCCATGCTCGCCGAAATCACGGGGTTTGCCGCCATCTCGCTGCAGCCGAATGCCGGCTCGCAGGGCGAATATGCCGGTCTGCTCACCATCAAGGCCCATCACCAGGCGCGCGGAGAGGGGCATCGGAAGGTGTGCCTGATCCCCTCTTCGGCGCACGGCACCAATCCGGCCAGCGCCCAGATGATCGGGATGGAGATCATCGTCATCGCCTGCGATGCCCAGGGCAACGTGGACCTGGCCGATCTGGACGCGAAGATTGAACAGCATCGGGACCGCCTGGCGGCGCTGATGATCACCTACCCCTCGACCCATGGCGTGTTCGAAGAGGCCGTGGTCGAAATCTGCGAGAAGGTGCGGGCCGCCGGCGGCCTGGTCTACCTGGATGGCGCCAACACCAATGCGCTGGTCGGGTTGTCGCAGGTGGCCGACTATGCCGACGTGTGCCATCTGAACCTGCACAAGACCTTCTGCATCCCGCACGGCGGCGGCGGGCCCGGAGTCGGTCCGATCGGCGTGCGCGAGCATCTCATTCCCCACCTGCCCGGTCACTTCAGCGGCTTGCTCGGCCCGACTTTCGGGGGCAACCGCGCCGTCGCCGCCACCCCCTGGGGCAGTGCCGGCATCCTCCCGATTTCATGGGCATACATCCGCCTGATGGGCGGCGACGGGCTGACCCGGGCGACCCAGGCTGCCATCCTGAACGCCAATTACGTCGCCTCGCGGCTGAAGGGACATTACGACATTCTTTACACCGGCCGCAGTGGCCGGATTGCCCACGAATGCATCGTCGATCTCAGGCCGTTCAAGGAAGAGGCCGGCGTGACCGAAGAAGACGTGGCCAAGCGACTGGTCGACTACGGCTTCCATGCCCCGACCATGTCCTGGCCCGTCCCGGGGACCTTGATGATCGAGCCGACGGAAAGCGAATCGAAGGCCGAACTCGACCGTTTCATTCAGGCCATGATCGCGATCCGAACCGAAATCAGCCGGGTTGCCGCGGGCGACTGGCCGCAAGACGACAATCCACTGAAAAACGCCCCGCACACCGTCGAGGAGCTCTCCGCCGAGCAGTGGTCACACCCCTACAAGCGCGATGTCGCCGGCTGGCCGGTCCGGGAACTGCGACTCGGCAAGTACTTTGCGCCGGTCGGGCGGGTCGACAACGTCTACGGCGATCGCAACCTGGTCTGCTCGTGCCCGCCGATGGAGGCGTGGCTGGAAGCCAGTTAGCGCAGCAAATGCCCCGCGCGCTGCGGGGCATTGCTCCGGCGAGCCGCCGCCGATCTAGTCGAGTTTGACCGGATCGGCAGGCCGATCCGGGAAGCGCGGTGGGTCGGCCTCGATCTTGTTCTTGACTTCTTCGATGGCTCGTTCCAGCTGCGGGTCGCGACCGGCAAGTACGCTGGCCGGGTCATTGGCGACCTCGATGTCGGGCACCACGCCCTCGCCTTCGATGACATAGTTGCCGTCGACATCGGCAAAGCCGAACTCCGGCACGTTGACGCCACCGCCGTCGATCAGCGGGCCGTGGCTGGTGATGCCGACCACGCCACCCCAGGAGGTCTTGCCGATCAGTGGACCGAGGCCGGCGTTGCGGAACTGCCACGGGAAAATATCGCCGTCGGATGCGGAGTTTTCGTCCAGTAGCGCGGCCAGGTGACCGTTGAAAGCCTGGTTGGGATAGGTGGAGGTGTAGGGCATGGTGCGCGAGTAGCCCAGCGCCAGCGGCCGGCGCGACAGACGCTCGATCAGCATCTGCGAGACGTTGCCGCCGCCGTTGGAGCGCACGTCGATGACCAGGCCGTCCAGGTGCCGCTGACCGTAGAACCACTTGATGAATTCACGTATGCCGTTGGCTCCCATGTCGGGAATGTGCAGGTAGCCGACCCGGCCGTCGCTGGCCTCGCTGACCCGGCGCCGATTGTCCAGCACCCAGGCCAGGTAATGCAGCGGCGTTTCATCCGAGATCGGATCGACCCGGACGGTGCGCGGGTCGCTGCCGTCGGCGTTGGCGCTGACGGTCAGTTCCACCGGCTGCCCGGCCGGCAGGTGCAGACGCCGATAGATGTTGTCCCCGGCGCGCAGTTCACGGCCGTTGACGGCAATGAGGTAATCGCCTTCGCGCACATCAACCCCGACTTCGGTCAGCGGCGAGCGGTAGCGCGGCTCGTCGTTCTGCCCTTCCAGAATGCGGGCGATGCGATAGCGCTCGTCATCGATCTCGAAGCGCGCGCCCAGCAGGGACACGTTCGGTCGCTCCGGCAAGCCCTCGTCGCCGCCGCTGACGTAGGCGTGGCTGACGTTGAGCTCGGCGATCATTTCACCCATCAGGTAATTGAGGTCTGAACGGTGGGCCACGTGCTCCAGCCACGGACGGTAGTCCTCGCGCAGCGCCTCCCAGTCGTAGCCGTGCATGTTCTCGACGTAGAAATGGTCGCGGAACCGCCGCCAGACCTCATCGAATGCGGTCGCCCATTCGGCCACCGGGTCGACGGTGGCCTGCAGCCCGGAAGTCGATACGTCGGTCGGATCACTGCCCTCGCGGGCGATGTCAAAGACTTGCCACTGGCTGCCGCGCCGGGCCAGCAGACGTTTGCCGTCGGCGCTGACGTCGCTGAGCTGAATCCCGGAAGGGAAGTCAACCACCTCCTTGTCTTCAAACTTGAACAAACGCAGGCGCGGCGGACGCTCCGCTCCGCGACCGTAATAGAAGGCATCGGTTTCGACAAACAGCAGACCGCCTTCGACCACGCCCAGGCCGCCGATGTTGGCGTTGTCCACCGGAACCCGGATCACGCGCTGGCTGAGTCCTTCGAAATCGATCGCCGTGCGCCGATCATCGGCCGCGTCCTCGTTGGCATCGTTTTCCTCGGCATTGTCGTCGGCAAGCAGGCCCTTCTCTTCGGCGTCTTCCGGTGCGAACGGATTGGCCGCCGAGCGGGTCAGTCCGAACGCAAAGATGCCGGTCATGCGATTGGTCGCATAATTCCATTCGCGTCGGGCAATCTGGGGCGCGAATGCACGGTCGCCGAGAAAGAACAGATGCTCGCCGTCGGCCGAAAAGCGCGGCATGTATTCCGAAAACAGGCCTTCGCTGATCTGTCGTTTTTCATCATCGGCGACGCTGTACAGGTACAGTGCGCGCAAGCCGCTTTCCTGGACCTGGCTGAAAGCCAGGTAGTCGCCGGCCGGAGACCAGGCGTAGTCGCGATTGCGCCAGCCCGGATCACGTCCGGCCTCGCGCATTTCACCATCGCCGTCGGCAGGCACAACCAGAATGCGGCCGTCCTTGTCGGACAGGGCGATGTGCTCGCCGTCGGGCGCGAAAACCGGCCGATAAAAGCGGGTCTGGTTGCCTGAGGTCAACTGGCGCGGCGCCTCCCTGCCGTCGGCCGGCGCGATGTAGAGCTCTTCCTCGCCGGAAATATCGGAAATGAAGGCGATGCGGCCGCCGTCGGGCGCCCACGCCGCTTCACGATCATGGGCCGTCGAGCGGTCGGTCAGGTCGCGCGCGATGCCGTCGCCTACCGGCGCGTTGAACAGATTGCCGCGGGCTTCGAACAGCACGCGCTGGCCGGTCGGGCTGAGGCGCGCCGCGTTGATCCGGTCGGCGACGTTGACGGTGCGCACCCTTCGGTTGATGCCGTCATCGGGGACACGGATGGAAATCGGGCTGTCGTCACCGCTGCGGGTATCGAATATGCGCAACTCGCCGTTGAATTCGTAGACGATGCGGCCGTCGTTGCCGGCGCTGGCCCAGCGCACGTCCCAGTCGTCGTGGAACGTCAGCTGCTCGACGTCCAGGCTTTCCGGGTCGACCCGGTACAGGTTGAGCTTGCCGTCGCGATCGGACACGAAGTAGCCCATGCCGTCGATCCACATCGGGTCGCGGTCGGTGCGCGGGTGATCGGTCAGCTGGCGGGCGTCGCCGGCTTCGAGGTCGAACAGCCACAGGCTCTGGGCCCAGCCACCCTGGTAACGCTTCCAGGTCCGGAAATCGCGAAACAACGGAGAATAGAACAGCTTGCCGCCGTCTTCGGTAAAGGTTCCGGCACCGGAAACGGGCATCGGCAACGCCTCGGGCAGCCCGCCTTCTGCAGCCACCGTGAACAGGGTCGCGGTGCTCGAACCCCAGGCCTCGCGTTGCGAGCGAAACAGCACGCGCTCGCCGTCCGGCGTCCAGCCGTAGACCTGGTTGTCGTAACCCCAGCGGGCCGGTAGCGGGCCGGTGGCCGGATACCAGGTCAGCTGACGCGGCTCGCCGCCGGCGGCCGGGATGACAAAGACCTGTTCGTCGCCGCCGTACTGCCCGGTAAAGGCAATTTGAGCGCCGTCCGGGGAGAATTTCGGAAACAACTCCTTGCCGGGATGGCTGGTCAGGCGCCAGGCCGTCCCGCCGCTGTCCGGCGCCATCCACAGATCGCCGCCGTAGCTGAACACCACGCGCTCGTCGTGCAGGTCCGGGAAGCGCAGCAGCTTGGTCTCGGCCACGGCCTGGGTAGAAAAAAGCGCCAACAGCACGAGCGCGGCCAGCGCGCGAAAGCGAAAACTCTTCATTTCCATTCCTTTCTGATTGCTTGGGTTCAGTTCTCGGGCTCGACGAAATCTTCGCCTTCTTCGTCCTCGGAGGCGGCAACCCGGGCCATTCCGATCAGTTCCTCACCTTCGGCCAGGCGGATCAGCGTCACGCCCTGGGTGTTGCGTCCCAGTCGTGAAATCTCGCCGGCCGAAGTCCGGACCAGGGTGCCGGCATTGGATGTCAGCATCACGTCGTCGTCTTCGCGCACCGCCAGTGCGGCCACCACATCCCCGTTGCGTTCGGAGACCTGGATGCCGATTACCCCCTGGCCGCCGCGCTTGTAGACCGGAAATTCGTCCAGGCTGGTGCGCTTGCCGAAGCCGTTGGCCGTTGCCAGCAAGACGTCGTCGGGTTCATCGCCGGTGATCAGCATCGACACCACCTGCTGCCCTTTCCTGAGACGGATGCCGTTGACGCCACGGGTCTGGCGACCCATGGGGCGGGCGTCGGTTTCGTGAAAGCGCATGGTCTTGCCGGCCGACGAAAACAACAGCACATCGCGGCTGCCGTCGGTAAAGGCCACGTTGACCAGCTCGTCGCCGTCTTCGAGCAGCACCGCCCAGATGCCGTTGGAGCGGATATTGGCGAAATCCGACAGCGGCGTCTTCTTGACCCGGCCCTTGCGCGTGGCGAAGAACACGAACCAGTCGTCGGGGAATTCGCGCGTCGGCAGCACGGCGTTGATGCGCTCGCCATCGTCCAGAGGAAGCAGGTTGACCATCGGCCGGCCGCGGCTGTTGTGACCGGCCTGCGGCAGCTCGTAAACCTTGGTCTTGTAGACCTTGCCGGCGCTGGTAAAGACCAGCAGCGTGTCATGGGTGTTGGTCACCCAGAAACGTTCGACGAAGTCCTCGTCCTTGGTGCGCGTGGCCGTGCGCCCGCGCCCGCCGCGCTTTTGCGCCCGGTAGCGATCCAGCGGCTGATACTTGGCATAGCCGGCATGGGACAGGGTCACGACCACGTCTTCCGGCGTGATCAGGTCTTCCATGGTCAGGTTCAGGTGATCCCGGACGATCTCGGAACGGCGCTCGTCGGCGTAGCGTTCTTTCAGGTCGGTCAGCTCGTCACGAATGACCTGCATCAGCGCGTCCGGCTCGGACAGTATGCGCATCAGCTCGGTGATCTGACCGAGAATTTCCTTGTACTCGTCGGAAAGCTTTTCCTGTTCCAGCCCGGTCAGCTTCTGCAGCCTGAGGTCCAGAATCGCCTGAGCCTGGGCCGGCGAGAGCTGGTAGCCGTCCTCGCTGAGCCCGTATTCCGGCAGCAGCTCCTCGGGCCGCGAGAGTTCGGCCCCGGCCTGGCCGAGCAGCGCCCGTACCAGGCCGGCATCCCATTGCCGCACCTGGAGTTTCTCGCGTGCTTCGGCCGGGCTGGGCGAGGTCTTGATCAGCTGGATGACTTCGTCCAGATTGGCCAGGGCGACAGTCAGTCCTTCCAGGATGTGGGCACGCTCACGCGCCTTGCGCAACTCGAACAGGCTGCGCCGGGTCACCACCTCGCGCCGATGGGCCAGGAAATAGGTCAGCATGTCGCGGATATTGAGCAGTCGCGGCTGATTGTTGACCAGGGCGACCATGTTGATCCCGAACACGGTCTGCAGCTGGGTCTGCTGGTACAGGTTGTTCAACAAGACCTCGGGCACCTCGCCGCGCTTGAGCTCGATGACCATGCGCATGCCGTCCTTGTCGGACTCGTCGCGCAACTCCGAGATGCCCTCGAGCTTCTTGGTCTTGACCAGTTCGGCGATTTTTTCCAGCAGACGCGCCTTGTTGACCTGATAGGGCAACTCGGTCACGACGATGCGGTTGCGGCCGTTGTCCTCGGTTTCGACGTGCGAGCGCGCGCGCAGGTAAATCCGTCCCCGCCCGGTGCGGTAGGCCTCGTCGATGCCGTCGGCGCCGTTGATGATGGCCGCGGTCGGAAAATCGGGACCCGGCATGTAGCCCATGATGCCGTCAATCGACAGGTCCGGGTCCTCGACCAGGGCCAGCAAGGCGCTGATGACCTCGCCGAGGTTGTGCGGCGGGATATTGGTGGCCATGCCGACGGCGATACCGGATGATCCGTTGACCAGCAGGTTGGGCACCCGCGTCGGCAACACCGAGGGCTCCTGCTCGGATTCGTCGTAGTTGGGCGTGAAGTTGACCGTCTGCTTGTCGATGTCGGCGAGCATTTCGTGCGCCAGCCGGGACATGCGTACCTCGGTGTAGCGCATCGCCGCCGGCGAGTCACCGTCGACCGAACCGAAGTTGCCCTGACCGTCGACGAGCATGTAGCGCAGGGAAAACGGCTGGGCCATGCGCACGATGGTGTCGTAGACGGCCGTGTCGCCGTGCGGATGGTATTTACCGATCACGTCACCGACGACGCGGGCGGATTTCTTGTAGGGCTTGTTGTAGTCGTTACCCAGAACCTGCATGGCGAACAGCACCCGCCGATGGACCGGCTTCAGGCCATCGCGAACATCCGGCAGGGCCCGCCCGACGATCACGCTCATGGCGTAATCGAGGTAGGACTGTCGCATCTCGTCTTCCAGGTTGACCTGGAGCACTTCCCTTGCCATTTCCGCCATTATTCTGACCCGTGATTGATTCTGTATTTAATGCGCAAAGTATTGTTATCGCTGATTTATTTAGCGCTGATTGACTTGGGCTACAGTCGCCGATCAGGCGGCTTGATCAACTCGTAATTCTACCACAGGCAGGCCCTTTACCACCCGTTTCCAGAAGGCGCGAATGGCGCCGGCCGACGCCTCGGGCGATGGGTTCCCGCCTTCCCGAATCCAGCCGGCGCCGGTACCCGGCCGTTCAGTGGCCGACCGGACCCAGCCAGCGGTCCGCCCACTCCAGATAGGCCCGGATCACTTCGGAGTAGTTCGGTGGCAAGTGGCCCCACTCCAGCACCAGGTGCTCCTTGTGCTCGGGTGGGGTGGCGAGCAGCTCGAAAAAAGGCCGCTGCGAGGTATCGACCGGAAAATTGTAGTCCTGCGAGCCGTTGATCATCAGCAGGGGCAGCCGCACTCGCGGCAGGTAGTTCTGCGGCTGGATTTCCGGCGGCGCCTGGGTCCACAGGCCCAAGCCGCCCGACATGATGATAGCGGCACGAAAACGCTGATCCAATGCCAGCGGAAACGGGGCCCGGTTCGCGCCGTAACTCACGCCGTGGTAGAGCAGTCGGTCCACGTCAAGATCCGATCGTGTCTCCAGGTAATCGATGGTGCGCCGCAAGTCCTTGACCTGATTGACCAGCAATTGCCGATGCCCCATCGGTCCGGAAATGGCAGGCAGCTTGCGCTCGAAAGTACCCTGGTAGACTGGATAGACCACGGCCCGGCCGCTGCGCAGGAATGGCTCGACATGATGCAGCCCGGCATCCCGGCTGGAGTCGAGCAGCAGCGCATCACCTCCAGGAAAGTGGACCACCGTCTGATAGGGGGGCACGGCTGAGCGGGGAATGAGCACCTGCACGATGATCCGATCATTGGCATAGGGTGCGGCAAAGCTGATTCGCTCGCGCCGCCAGTCCCTGTGCGAGTCGTCGATCTCCTCGACCCGGACATCCAGCGCCACGGGATCGTAGTCGAACAGGCGAGCAAACAGGGCGAAAGTATCATCATCGACCGGCGCCGGCAGGCTCCGGTCAGGCGCGACAACCTCGGCAAGCAAGTCCTCGGCCAGGACCGCGTCCTGCAACATCAGACGAAAACCGAAGCCGGGACCCCGTTCCAGGGGACTGCGGGCCTCTACGTCAACGAAGCGATAGCCGCTTTCCTGGTAAAAGCCACCGAGGAAATGGCGTAGTCCTCCGTCGGCAGTCAGGCACCACTCGCCCACGTTGCCGCTCATGTCGTAGGTGCCGTGACTGCCGAGGCTTTCCATGGAGCCGACCGGAACCGATCCGTTACGATTGAAGTTGCTGAGCAACAAGACATCGGAAAAGTTCTGATGCTGGGGTATGCCGAGACCGGCCGCGCGGCGCCAGTGGAACACCGTAGGCAACTGGCGGCCGACAAAGTCCGCATAAGCCGCAGCTTCGAACCAGCTGACCCCCTCGACCGGATGCTCGCCCTGGCCCGGCGGGTATGTACCCATGTGCCAGGTTGAAGGGCCCGGCAGGCCGGTCTTGTCGACGAACAGGGCCATGGTCTGTTCCGGTGACATGCCGCTTTCGGTCTCGAGCAGGTGGCGCCAGAATTCCAGCCTTCGGTAACCTCCGGCCTCGACGAACTCGCGAAACTGATCATTGGTGACCTCGAACCGATCAATCCAGAAACCGGGCAGCTCGCGCGTTTGCTGGAGGTAGGTAACAGGCCCCGGCGGCACAAAAACCATCCTGCTCGGCGTTTCATCTTCCGCCTGCAGAACGAACGTGGCTGCCAGCGGAAGAATCGCGGGCGCGGCCTCGATGGCCGAATACCCATCCAGCGTGACCCGGAACCGCATCTGGGCCAGCGGCAGCCGGACCTCCTCCAGCGGCGTCGTTCCCAGCACGATCCACTCCGCGTTGCCTTCGCGGAGGCCGCGTACCGCCACTTCAGCACCCGGTGGATCGCTGATGATCCGGTTCGGAAGAGTGATATCCAGCCACATCTGTTCCAGGCGGGCATCCCTTGGGGCGCGTTCTCGCACCTCACGCAAAAGCCGCCAGGCCCGGGCAAGATCCTCCTCCATCAGTTCCCGGATCTCCGGGATGGCCTGCTCGGTCAGCCACCTTTGCACCGAGACCTGCTTCCACCAGAGCCCGCTGACTATCGCCAGAACCACCAGCAGCCCCAGGGTGCCGCTGAGCAGGAACCGATTGACCGGTTCGGCCGAAGAATCGGCCATTTTCGTGGCCACGTCGTCTCTGTCATCCCGGAGTAGTGGCTCCAGTCGCTCGACCGGGCAGATGATGCGGTAGCCTCGCCGATGGAGAGTTTCGATGTAGCGTGGCGACTGGGCCTGGTCGCCCAGTGCCTGGCGCAGTTCGCTGATCGCTTGCGGCAGAACATTGGGCGACAGTGCCGTTCGTCCCCAGGCGGCATCCAGCAGCGAGTTGTGGTCCTGCATCTCCGGCGCGCGCTCCAGCAAAACCTCGAGCAGGCGACAAGTCTGCTTGCGCAAGGTCCTGTCACCGGCCGGGCCGCGCAGGATGCCCAGCCGTGGGTCTAGCTCGAAGTCACCGAATCGATAACGCATCCCGTCTGTATACGCCAACTTTGCTCTTTCAGGCAATGCCTGTGATGCACCGCAAGTTTTCATGCAGGAGGAAACCTTGAGGATCTTTTGAGGGATTTTGCAAGTCTTTGCAGGCCCGTATCCGCAATCTGGGGTTCGAGCAGCACTGCAATCGCTGCATCATCCCCAACCTTCCTGCGAGGAACCGACATGAACCAAATGACATCCACACTGCGGCTGTGCACCCTGAGCGCAGCCGTGATGGCAGCCTTCGCCCTGGGCGTCGACGATGCCCAGGCCCACCGTGACCACGGCGGCCCTCTCCACCAGGACCAGTCTTGCGAAACCTGGCTGGACGGGCGGCCGGAACGCAACGTCCCGCCGCGCTGCCGCGCCCTGGCCAGCCAGCTCAACCAGGTGCGCCGTGCGACCAGCGCTTTTTTCAGCTTCGACGTAGCGGTTGCGGCCGGCTGGGATGCATTCATCAGCCCGTGCGTGGAAAGCCCGATGGGCGGGATGGGATACCACCTGGCCAACATCGAGCAACTGGGCAATGGCATCGTGTCGCTGCTGCGACCGGAGGTCCTGCTGTATGCGCCGACCGAAGACGGCTCGATGGAGTTTCTCGGCGTGGAGTACATCGTCCCGGCCCCGCTGTGGGCGTCCAGTGAGCCGCCGGAAATCATGGGTCAGTCCTTTCACTTCAACCCGGGGCAGAACATCTGGGCCCTGCATGTCTGGATCGGCAAGCCCAACCCTGCGGGTGTTTTTGCAGACTGGAACCCCGAGGTCAGCTGCGAGTTCGCACCTCCTCCGGCCCCGCCGAGCGCTGACTGAACACCTCACCCATCGGGCTTTTCGGCCGGGCATCGCCCGGCCGTTTTTTGTTCAAAATTGGCTGAAATCGTACGGCGGGCGAAACACTCCGCGCTCGGTGACGATACAGTCGACCAGCTCGGCCGGAGTCAGGTCGAACACCGGATTCCAGGCCGCGAAACCCGGCGGCTGAGCTTCCAGGCCTGCCGCTCGCCAGATCTCCGCCGAATCGCGCTGTTCGATGGCAATACCCTGCCCGCTGGCCATGGCCGGATCCAGGGTCGAGGACGGCGCGGCCACCATCATCTGCACGCCGTGGTAGCGGGCGAGCACGGCCAGGGCATAGGTGCCGATCTTGTTGGCCACGTCACCATTGGCGGCAATCCGGTCAGCCCCGGTGATCACCCACTGGACCGCGCCGCTGGCCATCAGCGCGGCCGCAGCCCCTTCCACGATCACCTGGAAATCCACCCCGGCCCGGGCCAGTTCCCAGGCCGTCAGGCGCGAGCCCTGCAGCCAGGGCCGGGTCTCGTCGGCGTAAACCCGCTCAACGCGCCCGGCGCGCACGCCCTCGATCACGATCCCGAGTGCGGTGCCGATACCGCCGGTGGCCAGGGATCCGGTGTTGCAGTGGGTCAGCACCCCGCTGCCGGGCTCGATCCATTCGCTTCCGGCCCGGGCCATGGCGAGGTTGGCGGCAATGTCGGCGCGGTGAATGGCCAGCGCCTCCGCGGCCAATCGTTCCGGTTCAAGGCAGCCGGACTCGGAAACCACGGCCCGCATCCGCTCCACTGCCCAGACCAGGTTGACCGCGGTCGGTCTAGCCTGGGCCAGGCGCTGCATGTCGCGCTGCCAGCCGGCCAGGTCGTTGCCGCGGCTGCGGGCGGCAATCACCGCGCCGTAGGCCGCGGCCACGCCGATGGCCGGCGCGCCGCGCACGACCAGATCGGCAATGGCGGTGATGACCCCGTCGATATCGGTGAGCCGGAGCCAGCGCTCCTCGGCCGGCAGGAGACGCTGGTCGATCAGGCCCAGCGCCGTTCCGTCAAAGCGCAGCGCCTGGAAGCCGTCGCGTATTTCTTCGAAGCTGGTATGCATGGCACCATTCTATGAGACTCGGCGCCGGCTGCGGGCGCGACAGCAAGCAGACCGCAAAACCCGTATCATTAGCGCCCCTACCCCGAACCAAAGTGGACCGGAACCATGAGACTGTTGCTTTCGCTCTGCCTGCTGCTGCCCATCCTGGCTGCGGCCGAAACTACTGAAAATCAGACCACGGAGAATCCCACAGTGATCCTGCACACCAACCACGGCGCCATCACCCTGGAACTGTTCGAGGACGAAGCGCCCCAGTCCGTCGCCAATTTCCTCCAGTACGCGCGCGATGGCCACTATGACGGCACTCTGTTCCACCGCGTGATCCCGAACTTCATGATCCAGGGCGGCGGCTTCGATACCGATTTCGAGCAAAAAAGCACCCGCGATCCGATCGAGAACGAAGCCGACAACGGTCTGGCCAACGAGCGCGGCACCGTCGCCATGGCGCGGACCAACGATCCGCACTCGGCCACCTCGCAGTTTTTCATCAACGTCACCGACAACGAGTTCCTGAACCATCGCAGCAAGGCGTCGGGTCAGACCTGGGGCTATGCCGTCTTTGGCCGGGTGGTCGACGGCATGGACGTGGTCGAGACCATCCGTCAGGTCGACACCGGCCGTCGCGGAGGGCACCAGGACGTGCCGGTCGAGGACGTGATCATCGAGCGGGTCGAAATCCCTGAGTGATCGCCTGATCTACTGCATCGCCGACCTGCACCTGGAGGCAGGCCGGCCGGAGACCACCCGTCTCCTGCTCGACTTTCTGAGCGGCCCGGCGCGCCGGGCCCGCTCGCTCTGCATCCTCGGCGATCTGTTCGAGGCCTGGGTTGGTGACGACGGGGCCGACGAAATGGCCCGCACCGTCGCTAGAGCGCTCCGGGACCTGGCCGATTCAGGCACCGCCTTGTACTACCTGCACGGCAACCGTGACTTCCTGCTCGGCGAGCAGTTCTGTCGATCCGCCGGGATGGAGCGACTGGACGAGCCGGTGATTTGCAAAGACTGGCACCCGCCAACGGCCCTGATGCACGGCGACAGCCTGTGCACCGACGATGAGGATTACCAGCGCTTTCGGACCCGGGTTCGAAGCCCGGCCTGGCAGGCGCGCGTGCTCTCGCGCCCGCTGTGGTGGCGACGCATACTGGCCGGAATCGCGCGCCTGATCAGCCGGCGTCGCAACCGCGGCAAGCCTGCCGAGATCATGGACGTCAACGCCGATGCGGTTCGAGCCTGTTTCCATCGCCTGGGTGTACAGAGATTGATACACGGCCACACCCACCGCCCCGGCGTGCAGCGCCTGGAGGTGGATGGTCAGCCCTGCGAACGCATCACTCTGGGCGACTGGCACGGCGAGCGCGGCAGCGTGCTGCAGATCCTCGGCGATCAGGCGCGTCTGATGATCTTGCGTCGGGATGCTGACGGCGACGTGGTGACCGTGCCTGCCTGAGGGTTTCAGGTTTCGGCCGGATACCAGGCCAGAATCTGCTCAGCGGCTGCCCGGCCACTCGACCAGGCCCCCTCGATGCGGTTGCCCGCGCACCAGTCTCCCGCCAGGACCAGGCCGTTGGCCTCGTCGATCAGGCAGGCCCGCTTCAGCGGTTCCGCGGCCAGCGCGTAGCGCCAGCGATGGGCCTTGATCACGCCGGGGGCCTGCGACGTCGCGGCCGGGACACGCTGCCGGAAGGCGGCCAGCAATTCATCAGTGACGGCTTGGGCATCGCTTTCCAGATGCCGTTCCGACCACTCCTGGCTGGCATGCGCCACCCAGGCCTCCCCGCAACGGCCCGGCTTGGAGGAGTTGCGGGCCAGCCAGCCCAGCGGGCCTTCGTTGTCGAACGCGGCGTCGAAATCCACCGCCAGAGTCTGCTCGAAACCAAGCATCAGCGCCCAGGAAGGGCGCATGGGCACGCCGGCGGCAATCTCGGCCAGTGGCGTCGTTCCGGCAAGCAGATCGAAGGCTTGCCGTGGCGGTGCCGTCACCAGCAGGTGGCGGGCCCGGATCGCGGGCGGCGATTGGAATTCCTCGATCGCCCAGCCATTGTCTTCACGCTGCGGGTTTGCTGCCCGCCAGCCATATCGGCAGTCCAGTCCCTGGGCCAGATGCTTGAGCACTGCGTTCATGCTCGGGGTCGCGACCAGGCGCTGGTCGGGCGGGGTGCCCGCGTTGCGCGGCCGGTCACCGAACACGGTCATTCTCGGCTTCCAGGCGGCGATCAATCCGGCGCGTTTCCACTCCTCGACCTTTGCCGCAAAATCAGTCGAGCGCGCGGTGAAGTACTGCGCGCCGTGATCGAACGCGAAGCCGTCCTGGCGCCGGGTCGAGCAGCGACCACCGGGTCCGCGGGCTTTCTCGACCACAACCACGTCCAGCCCGGCTTCGCGCAGATCGACAGCGGCCGTCAGGCCGGCCCAGCCGGCGCCGATCACACAGACATCATGCATCGCCGAGGTGTTCGGTGCGTTCGAGTTGGTCGACATCGAAACCCTGGGCCGCGGCCTGCTCGCGCAGTCTATCCATCGTCTCGGAGTCCAGCCGCGGCTCGCGCGCCAGGATCCACAGGTAGCGCCGGTTCTCGGAGCCGACCATGGCGTAGTCGTAGTCTTCGCCCAGTGCGATCACCCGATAATCACCCCAGACAAAGGACAGGAAGGACAACCAGCGCGGCGCAAAGCGAACCTCCAGCGCACTGGTCGGCCCGTCAGGGTCGGCCAGGCGCGCCGTTCCCTCGACCTGGCGCCACTCGCCATCGGCCTGGCGGCAGCGGTTGGTCACGGCAATAGTCCCATCGTCGCGCTTATCGTAGTAGGCGCTGGTGTCGGACGCGCAGCGTCGCTGAAACCGGTTGGGCAGCAAGGCAATCTCGTACCAGCGTCCCTGGTAGCGTTCCAGGTCAACCGAGTCGACCAGTTCCAGTGGTGGTTTGGCAAAGCCCATGCTGGTCAACATGAGTGCCGCCAGCGCCAAAGGCAAGCCCCGCACAAGTCTCATTCAGCCTCCGGGCGCAGGTAAGGAAACAGCAGCACGTCGCGGATCGAGGGGGAGTCGGTCAGCAACATGACCAAACGATCGATGCCGATGCCCTCGCCTGCTGCCGGCGGCATGCCGTATTCCAGCGCGCGGATGTAGTCATGATCGAAATGCATGGCCTCCTTGTCGCCGGCATCCCGCGCCGCGACCTGGTCCGCGAAACGCTCGGCCTGATCTTCCGGATCGTTCAACTCGGAAAAGCCGTTGGCAATCTCGCGGCCGGCCACGAACAGCTCGAAGCGGTCGGCCAGTTCCGGGTCTTGATCATTGCGCCGGGACAGCGGCGAAACCTCGATCGGATAACCGGTCACGAAGGTCGGCTGGACCAGCAGCGGCTCGACCCGGTGCTCGAACAACTCCATCAGCAGTCGGCCCCAGCCCCAGTCGTTCTCGATGTGGATGCCCTCACTCTGACAGGCCGAGCGCAGCAGATCGCGGTCGCGCAGGTCGCCGTCGGCCAGGTCGGGGTAGTGCTCGGCCACAGCCTCGGCCACGCTCACGCGCCGGTACTGTCCGCCGAAGTCCAGTTCGACGTCCTGGTAGAACACGCGGCCGTCCTTGAGCCCCGGCAGAAGGGTCACGACCTCGTGCAGCATCGCCTCGGTCAGACGGATGAGGTCGTTGTAGTCGGCGTGGGCCCAGTAGAACTCGAGCATGGTGAACTCGGGGTTGTGCCGAGTCGACACGCCCTCGTTGCGGAAATTCCGGTTGATTTCGTAGACCTTTTCCAGGCCGCCCACCAGCAGGCGCTTGAGGTGCAACTCGGGTGCGACACGCAGGTACAGGTCCAGATCGAGCGCGTTGTGGTGGGTAACAAAGGGCCGGGCCGTGGCGCCGCCGGGAATGTGGTGCATCATCGGCGTCTCGACCTCGAGAAACCCGCGCCGATCGAAAAAATCGCGAATGGCCCGTATGATTCGGCTTCTGCGCACAAAGGTTTCGCGAACTTCCGGATTGACGATCAGGTCGACGTAGCGCCGGCGGTAGCGCGTTTCCTGGTCGGTCAGACCATGCCACTTTTCCGGCAGGGGGCGCAGCGACTTGCTCAGCAGACACAGTTGGTCGGCGTGCACGCTCAGCTCGCCGGTTCGGGTGCGCATCAACCCACCCGCCACACCGATCAGGTCGCCGATGTCCCACTGCTTGAAGGCCCGGTAAACACCGTCAGGCAGATCGTCGCGACGCAGGTACAGCTGGATGCGTGCGCCCGACCCGTCCTGGATGTGGACGAAGCTGGCTTTGCCCATGATCCGCCGGCTCATGATCCGGCCGGCCAGACAGAAGCGCTCTTCCAGTTCCTCCAGCGCGGCCTGGTGCCAGGCCTCCTCGTTGGCGAAACGCTCAAGCAGCATCGCCGCATCGGTGTCCGGTCGCCAGTCATTCGGGTAGGCGGCACCGGCCGCGCGCAGATCCTGCAGTTTCGCTCGGCGCTCGGCAATCAGCCGGTTCTCGTCAGCGGCTTGCGCGGGATGATTGTCGTCAGTCATGATCGTCGGCTTGTCCTGGCTTGATTTCGATACCGCGGATGAACGCAGATTAACGCAGATAAAGGCGGATCGAGACGCTCTCTTTTCTTGCTTTTCATCCGCGTTGATCCGCGTTGATCCGCGTTCATCTGCGGTCGGAAAAACGAACCCCGGCGGGTCATGCCAGTCCGGCCTGTAGCTGCGCGGCCACGAACTCGTCCAGGTCGCCATCCAGCACTTTCTGCGTATCCGAACGCTCCACGCCGGTGCGCAGGTCCTTGATCCGCGACTGGTCGAGCACGTAGTTGCGAATCTGGCTGCCCCAGCCGATGTCGGCCTTTTCGTCCTCGGCGGCCTGGGACTTCTCGCGCTGCTTCTGCAACTCCAGCTCGTAGAGCTTGGCTCGCAGCTGACTCATGGCCCGGTCCTTGTTCTTGTGCTGCGAGCGATCGGTCTGGCACTGGACGACCGTGCCGGTCGGTTCATGGGTGATGCGCACCGCCGACTCGGTCCGGTTGACGTGTTGACCGCCGGCACCCGAGGCGCGGTAGACATCAATGCGCAGATCGGACGGGTCGATGTCGATTTCGATGCTGTCGTCGACTTCCGGGGCGACGAACACGCTGGCAAACGAGGTGTGGCGGCGATTGCCCGAATCGAACGGTGACTTGCGCACCAGCCGATGAACCCCGGTTTCGGTCCGGCACCAGCCGAAGGCGTAGTCGCCCTCGACGCGGATCGTGGCGCTCTTGATCCCGGCCACGTCACCGGCCGACACCTCGACCAGCTCGGATTTCCAGCCGCGCTGTTCGGCCCAGCGCAGGTACATGCGCAGCAGCATGTCTGCCCAGTCCTGGGCTTCGGTGCCGCCGGAGCCGGCCTGGATGTCGATAAAACACGGGCGATTGTCCATCTCGCCGGAAAACATGCGCTGGAACTCCAGGTCGGCCACGCTGCGCTCCAGGCGCTGAAGATCTGCGGCCACACTGGCCAGCGTCTGTTCATCGTCCTCGGCCAGGGCCATTTCCAGCAGTTCGCCGGCATCGGCCAGACCCTCGAACACGGCCTTTTGCGCGCTCACCGAGCGGTCCAGGTCCGAGCGCTCCTTGCCCAGCTTCTGGGCATGTTCGGGGTCGTCCCAGACCGATGGATCTTCAAGTTCGCGGCTGACTTCTTCCAGTCGCTCTACCCGGCCATCGTAGTCAAAGATACCCCCTGAGCGCCGCCGCGCGGCGCTGCAGATCGTCGAGAAGATGCTTGATGGCAGTCTGTTCCATGAAAGTTGGTCGATTGCTGGGAAAGTCCGCCATTCTACTGCCAAGGCCGACAAGCTGCTCTGATACAGTACCGCCTGAAGCTTTCAGGAACCCTGTCATGGGCAAAAGCTCCCCGTTCGAAAGAGCACTGGCCCGTCTCGATGAGGCGGCCAGGCTGGTTGACATCACGGAAGAAACCTACATCCGCCTGCACCACCCCAAGGCGGTGCTGAGCGTGTCCGTTCCGCTGCGGATGGACGACGGCCGGCTCGAGATGTTTGCCGCGCACCGGGTTCACCACAACGACCTGCGCGGGCCGGGCAAGGGGGGCATCCGTTACCACCCCGACCTCGACCTGGAGGAAATCAAGGCCCTGGCGTTCTGGATGACCTGCAAGTGTGCGGTCATGGACCTGCCCTACGGCGGCGCGAAAGGCGGCATCACGGTCGATCCGAAGAAGCTGTCGCAAATGGAGCTCGAGCGCCTCAGTCGCGGGCTGATTCGTCGCATCGCCGAATTTATCGGTCCCAAAGTCGATATACCCGCCCCCGATGTCTATACCAACGAACGCATCATGGGCTGGATGATGGATGAATACGCCCACGTTGTTCGTCGCCACGAGCCGGCCGTCATTACCGGCAAGCCGATTGCCCTGGGCGGCAGCCAGGGGCGCAGTAACGCGACCGCCCGGGGCGGTCTGGTGTGCGTGAAAAAGCTGGCCGAACGCCACGGCTGGTCTGCCGGCGAGACCACCGTGGCGATCCAGGGCTTCGGCAACGCCGGACAGGGGATCGCCCGATTGCTTTTCGACGCCGGCTACCGGGTCGTTGCGGTCAGCGACTCCCAGGGCGCGATTTACTCAGACGACGGATTCGACGTACCCAGCCTGATTCAATTCAAGAATGAGAGTCGATCGCTGAAGGCCGTTTACTGCGAGGAATCGGTCTGCGATGCGGTTCAGGCCGAACGCCTGAGCAACAGGGAACTGCTCGAACTGGATGTGGACGTGCTGGTGCCGGCCGCCCTGGCCGACGTGATTACCGACGACAACGCCGGCGCGGTCAAGGCCCGCGCCGTGATCGAGCTTGCCAACGGCCCGATCACCGCCGAAGCCGACGAGGTATTGAACGAGGCCGGCGTTATCGTGATCCCGGACATCCTGGCCAATGCCGGCGGCGTCACGGTCAGCTACTACGAGTGGATCCAGAACCTGACCGGCGATTACTGGTCAGCGGCCAAGGTCGAAAAACGCCTGGACAAGCGCATGAGCCAGCAGTTTGACCGAATCCGGGACCTGGCCGAGGAGCATGACACCTCCTTCCGGGTCGCCGCCTACGCGCTGGCCCTGCAACGTCTGGGCGCGGCAGCCGAGGCCGTTGGCACCCGCGATCTGTTCACCGGCTCTGGCTGAACCGGTCGACCAACCCGGCGGCACCCCCGGCCAGCAGCGGTTCGGGCAGATTCGGGACAACGAACGGATCGACTTCCACTTCATCGTTCATGCATCCGCGTCCGTTAGGATGTGAAGGTTATTGAAAGAAACGGGAGTGTAGCGATGAAAGTACTCGTAACCGGCGGCAGCGGATTTGTCGGCCAACGACTGTGCCAGGCGCTGGTCGAAGCCGACCATATTCCGCTGGTCGTCTCGCGCGCGCCGGACAAGGCGCGCAGCCGGCTTCCGGAACAGGCCCTGGTTCGCCAATCCGTGGCTGACTTCGCCGATCAATCCCCGTCGGCGATCGTCAACCTGGCCGGCGAACCCATCGCCGAGGGACGCTGGACCGAGAAGAAGAAGAAAGAGCTGCTGCAGTCCCGGATCGAGATAACGCGTGATGTCGTCAAGCTTTGCGAGCAACTGGAAACGCCGCCGGCGGTTCTGGTTTCGGCCTCGGCGGTTGGCTACTACGGCGATCAGGGCAGCCGCGACGTCACCGAACAGACCACCCCGCACGACGAGTTTGGCCACCGGCTGTGCCGGGCGTGGGAAGCAGAGGCCGTCAAGGCCGAATCGTTTGGCGTCCGGGTGGCGATCCTGCGCATCGGCCTGGTCCTGGACGCCGGCGGCGGCATGCTGGCCAAGACGACGCCGGTATTCAAGCTCGGCCTGGGCGGCAAGTTGGGCGACGGCAAGCAATACATGCCCTGGGTGCATCGCGAAGACATTGTCGGCATGATCATGTTCTTGCTCGAGCGTGAGGATTTGTCCGGACCATTCAACGCCTCGGCGCCGAACCCGGTCACCAACGCCGAGTTCACCCGCGCTCTCGGCCGGGCACTGAATCGACCGGCGATTTTGCCGGCCCCTGCCCCGGCCCTGAAGCTGGCCTTCGGCGAAATGTCCAGGCTCTTGCTGACCGGGGCGAAAATGCTCCCCAGGCGCTTCGAGGAAGCGGGCTTCCGTTTCCGCTACGAGCGCCTGGATGAGGCGCTTGCCGCCATTTTTCGATCCTGACGAGAGAATCGCTCGACCATGCTGACCGCGAATGAAATTTTCTATCTTGTGATCCTGATGATTCCATTCATTCTGATCCCGACAGCGATTGGCTGGTATCGCCAGCATCCCAGGCTGGGTGCGCTCGCGGCGCTGAACATCCTCGGACTGGTGTTTTTCGGCGTCGGCTGGGTGCTGGCCCTGGTCTGGGCGGTCACCGAACCGGCCAGGGCTTCCGAGCAGCAGCGCGGTTGACTTCGGGACGGAATGAAGCCCTCTCGGTCAAGTGTCGGGGTCGGTGATGGCGCCAGCTGGATCCGGATCGGCAAGACCGCGCTCAGGCAGCGCTGACCGAGGCGGACCGAAAACCCGACTCCCGGATCTGGACAATCTGGTCGCGTAGCGCGGCGGCGTTTTCGAATTCGAGGTTTTCGGCGGCCTTGAACATCTCCTTTTCAAGGCGTGCGATTTCCCTGGCCGCCTGCTCCGGCGAGCGAATCTCGGCAGCGTAGGCGGCCGATTTCTCGGCCGCTTTCCGTGCGGGTTTTTTCTTGCCCGGCGTCTGGTGGGCGTCGGCCATGATGTCGGCAATGTTCTTGACGATGGTTTGCGGCGTGATGCCGTGTTGTTTGTTGTGGACCAGTTGTTTCTCGCGACGGCGTTCGGTTTCGTCGATCGCCCGGCGCATGGATTCGGTCACCCGCTCGGCGTACAAAATGGCCGTGCCGCGCAGGTTGCGTGCCGCCCGGCCGATGGTCTGGATCAGGGAACCCTCCGATCGCAAAAAGCCTTCTTTGTCCGCATCCAGGATTGCAACCAGAGAAACCTCTGGTAAATCAAGCCCCTCCCTCAGCAAGTTAATTCCGACTAGCACATCAAACGTGCCCAAGCGCAGGTCGCGGATGATCTCGACGCGCTCGACGGTGTCGATATCGGAGTGCAAGTAGCGCACCCGGACATCGTGCTCTGCCAGGTATTCGGTGAGGTTTTCGGCCATGCGCTTGGTCAGGGTGGTGACCAGAACCCGGTCACCGTACCCGACCCGCTCGCGGATCTCGGACAGCAGGTCGTCGACCTGGGTACTCACCGGCCGCACGATCACTTGCGGGTCGACCAGGCCGGTCGGGCGCACCACCTGCTCGGCCACCACCGATGAACGCTCCAGTTCCCACGGACGCGGAGTCGCGGAAACCAGAATCATCTGCGGAGCACGCTCCTCGAACTCCTCGAACTTCAGCGGCCGATTGTCCAGCGCCGAGGGCAGACGAAAGCCGAAGTCGACCAGGGTTTCCTTGCGCGCCCGGTCCCCCCGGTACATGCCGCCGATCTGGGGAATGGTCACGTGCGACTCGTCGGCGATCAGAATGGCGTCGCGCGGCAGGTAGTCAAACAGGGTCGGCGGCGCCTCGCCGGGCTGACGGCCGGTCAGGTGACGTGAATAGTTTTCGATGCCCTGGCAATAGCCCAGCTCCAGCATCATCTCGATATCGAACTGGGTGCGCTGCCTGATCCGTTGCGCCTCCAGCAGCTTGCCGGCGTCTTCGAGCTGCGGCAGACGCTCGGCCAGTTCGGCCTTGATCGCCTCGATCGCGTCCAGCACGACCTGGCGTGGCGTCACGTAATGGGTCTTCGGGAAGATGGTCAGCTCATCGAGCTTGGCCCGGATTTCTCCGGTCAGCGGGTCGAAATAACTGATCCGCTCGATCTCGTCGTCGAACAGCTCGACGCGCACCGCTTCGATCTCGGAATCGCCGGGGAAGATGTCGATGACCTCGCCGCGCACCCGGTAGGTCCCGCGTCGCAGTTCGAAATCGTTGCGCGCGTACTGCATCTCGGCCAGCCGGCGCAGGATCCGGCGCTGGCTCATGCGCTCGCCGACCGCGAGCGGCAAGGTCATTTTGAGAAAGGCGCTCGGATCGCCAAGGCCGTAGATCGCCGACACCGTTGCCACGATCAGGGTGTCGCGCCTTTCCAGAAGCGATTTGGTCGCCGACAGCCTCATCTGCTCGATGTGCTCGTTGATCGAGGCATCCTTCTCGATGAAGGTGTCGGTCGAGGGCACATAGGCCTCGGGCTGATAGTAGTCGTAGTAGGAAACGAAGTACTCGACGGCATTGTCGGGGAAAAACGCCTTGAACTCCCCGTACAGCTGCGCAGCCAGGGTCTTGTTCGGGGCCATGACCAGGGCCGGGCGCTGGATGCGCTCGATGACATTGGCCATGGTGAAGGTCTTGCCCGAACCGGTGACACCGAGCAGCGTCTGGTGGCGATGGCCTGAAGCCAGGCTTTCGACCAGTTGCTGGATGGCCGCCGGCTGATCACCCGCCGGTTCGTATCCCGACACCATGCGAAATCGGCGGCTCATGGCAGGTTTTGGGCAGCGAAAAACACGACGATCAGTATACTAGTGCGCTGGCAACGTCGATGTCGTAACGGCATGGGCGATCTCCGCCACCATTCAAACGGGGAAAACATTGTGACGATTCGACTATCCACGCGAGTTGCCCAGGTCAAGCCATCGGCAACGATTGCGATGAGCATGAAAGCGGCCGAACTGCGCGCCCAGGGCAAGGACATCATCTCTCTGAGCATGGGCGAACCGGATTTCGACACGCCGGAGCATATCCGCTCGGCCGCCATTGCGGCCATCCATGCCGGCCAGACCCGCTACACGGCGGTCGACGGCACGCCGGGGCTGAAAAAAGCGGTCATCGACAAACTCGAGCGCGACAACAAGCTGACCTATGAAGCGGACGAAGTGCTCGTTTCCAACGGCGCCAAGCAGGCGATCTACAACCTGCTGCAGGCCACCATCAACGACGGCGACGAGGTTCTGATCCCGGCGCCCTACTGGGTTTCCTACCCGGACATGGTTCGGCTGGCCGACGGCGAACCGGTGATCTTGTCGACCTCGCCCAAAACCGATTATCTGATCACCCCGGCCCAGCTGGCCGCCTCGATCACCGATCGGACCCGCATGATCATGCTCAACTCGCCGAGCAACCCGACCGGCCAGGTATACAGCCGGCAGTGGCTGAGCGACATCGGCGCGGTCTTGCTCGAGCACCCGCGCATCCTGATCTGCTCGGACGACATCTACGAGCACATCTGGTGGTCGCAAGAGCCTTTCGCGAGCATCGGCGAGGTGGTTCCGGAACTCAAGCAGCGCCTGGTCGTGGTCAACGGCGTGTCCAAGGGTTACGCAATGACCGGCTGGCGCATCGGCTACGCCGCCGGCCCGGCTGCGATCATCAAGGAAATGCGCAAGGTCCAGGGCCAGAGCACGTCCAACCCCTGCTCCATCAGCCAGGCCGCGGCCGAGGCCGCGCTGGCCGGCGACCAGTCGTGCGTAGCCGAAATGTGCAAGGCCTTCCGCAAGCGCCACGACTGGCTGGTGCCGGCGCTGGACGCGCTCCCAGGGATCAACTGCATCCCGGGCAACGGCGCCTTTTACGTCTTCGCCGACTGCTCGGGGGTAATCGAAGAACTGGGCCTGAAAGACGACCTGGCGCTGGCCGAGCATCTTCTCGAACACGCCGGTGTGGCAACCGTGCCGGGCACGGCCTTCGGTGCCGCGGGCCACTTGCGCCTGTCGTTCGCCTGCGATCTGGAAACCCTGCAAAGCGCGGTGCAGCGGATCGAGCAGGCGCTGAAAAGCTGACCCTCGCAAGCGCGATTCCGACAAGAATGCGGGACTGATTCCGACAAAAGGTCTGGACGTCGGCTGATTGGCCGGCGGGACGCCCGCCGCCAGACTGTTTCCGAACTCGATTCAACAAGAGGACGGAGACATGCGCCACCACGCTCGCGGGCTGACCATTGTCGAACTGATGATCACGCTGGCCGTCGCCGCGATTCTGGCCAGCGTCGGCGTGCCGGCGATGGGCGGATTCATTGCCGAAAGCCGGATCACGACCAAATCCAATGTCTTGATGGCGCATGTGCAGTTCGCGCGTAACGCGGCGATCACGATGCGCAGCAACGTGGTCGCCTGTCCCAGCGCCGATCAGCAGGGTTGCAGCGGCGACAATCGCTGGGACCAGGGCTGGATTGTCTTTATCGACCGAGAAAACCAGGGCGCTCCATCTTCGCCCGAGGACGTGCTTCGGGTAATCGCTCCGGAAACCCGGCTCTTGCTTCACTCTGCCGGCCGCACGCGCGTTCGATTTCAGCCCGGCGGCGGCGCCTTCGGCACCAATCTGACCATCCGGGTGTGCGACCCGACGGGTCGGGCCAGTCCGCGAGCCGTGATCGTCTCCAACCCCGGCCGGGCCCGGGTCAGTTCGGCGGTCAATCCCTCGGAGTGCCTGATCTAGAAAGCGGCTGTTTTCCCGGCCCTGACCGGTCCGTCGCTCACTTGAGGCCGCGCGGCGTGCTATGATTCAAACACCCGTTTCAATCGAACGTTTGTTTTGAGTCAGAAAACGACCTGCGACCGAATTCTCGACGCCGCCGAGGCCCTGTTCGCCGAACAGGGCTTTCACGTGGCCACGCTGCGCCAGATCACCCAGGCGGCCGGCGTCAACCTGGCCGCGGTCAACTACCACTTCGGTTCCAAGCAGGCCCTGCTGCTGGCCGTGTTCCGACGCCGGCTGGACGCCTTGAACCAGGCTCGGCTGGTTCGCCTGGAACAGGCGCTGGCCAGGCCGCAGGGGCCGCAACTGGAAGACGTGCTCGACGCGTTTGTCTATCCGGCGCTGGCCTTTTCGCGCGGCTCCGACGCCGACGGCCATCGCTTCATGCAACTGTTGATGCGCGCTTTCGCCGACCGCGACGAAGACCTGCACGCCGCCATCAGCGCCGAATACGCGTTCGTCATGCGCCGTTTCGGCGATGCCATTGCCCGCACGGTGCCCGGACGTCAACCCGAACTGCTGCGTCGCCAGCTGGATTTCATTGTCGGCGCACTGACCTACACCATGGCCGAAAGCAGCCTCGCCGACACCCGGTCCATCGCCTCTGACCTGGTTCGATTCGCCGCTGCCGGCCTGCGCGGCAGCGTTGACAGCGCCGCAACTTCAAATTCAACCGCTCGTACCGGTGCCCGCGGCACCATGGAGACTTCCTCATGACCCTGAGCTTTTTGATCGCCTTTGTCGTCGTCGTGCTGGTCCTGGCCTACCTGCGCGCACCTGCGTGGAGCGCGGCTGCGGCCTCCGCGCTGGGCGTGGTTCTTGCCGCCGTGGCCGCGGTGGCCTGGCCGGTCGTGGCGATATGGGCCATTGCGACCATCGCCTTTGCCGTCATGGCCTTCCATCCGCTGCGGCGGGCGCTGATTTCCGCTCCCCTGTTTGCCTGGTTCAAAACGGTCTTGCCGGCGATGTCGGCAACCGAGAAAGAAGCCCTGGATGCCGGCACCGTGTGGTGGGATGCCGAACTGTTTTCCGGCAAGCCGGACTGGAAAAAACTCTTCGACATGCCACCGCCCAGCCTGACCGAAGAAGAACAGGCTTTCGTCGACGGTCCCGTGGAAGAACTGTGCGCCATGCTCGACGACTGGCAGATCAATCGCGAGCTCAAGGATTTGCCGCCGGAGGTATGGACCTTCATTCGCGAAAAGCGCTTCCTGAGCATGATCATTCCGAAGCAGTACGGCGGGCTGGACTTCAGCGCCCAGGGCAACGCAGCCGTGGTGACCAAGATCTCGACCCGCAGTCTGACCGCCGCGGTCACCGTGATGGTGCCGAACTCGCTCGGCCCCGGCGAGCTATTGATGCACTTCGGCACCGAAGAGCAAAAAGATCACTACCTGCCGCGCCTGGCCTGCGGCGAGGAAATCCCCTGCTTCGCCCTGACCTCTCCACAGGCAGGCTCGGACGCCGCCTCGATGCCCGATGAAGGCATCGTGTGCAAGAAAACCATCGACGGCGAAGAGGTTCTTGGCCTGTCGGTCAGCTGGGACAAGCGCTACATCACCCTGGCGCCGGTCGCCACGGTGCTTGGCCTGGCATTCAAGACGCGCGACCCGGACGGCCTGCTCGGCGGCAAGGAACACCTGGGCATCAGTTGCGCACTGATTCCCACCAGCACGCCGGGCGTGGAAATCGGCAGCCGGCATCTGCCCGGCGGCAGCCTGTTCATGAACGGGCCGACCCGCGGCAAGGACGTGTTCATCCCGATGGACTGGCTGATCGGAGGCCGCGAGCGAATCGGCCAGGGCTGGAGAATGCTGATGCATTGCCTGGCCGCAGGACGCGCCATCTCCTTGCCGGCACAGGGTGTGGCCGGCGGCAAGGCCGCGAGCATGCTGACCGGCGCCTATGCCCGGATCCGCTACCAGTTCAAGCAGCCAATCGGCCATTTCGAGGGTATCGAAGAGCCGCTGGCCCGCATCGGCGCGGAAGCCTACCGCATGGAAGCCGCCCACAAGCTGACCCTGAGCGCACTCGATCGGGGCGACAAGCCGGTCGTCCTGTCGGCCATCCTCAAGGCCTATCTGACCGAGGCCAATCGCCGGGTCGTCAACGACGCGATGGACATCCACGGCGGCAAGGCCGTGGTCGAAGGGCCGGGCAATTACCTGTCGATGGGCTACCAGGCCCTGCCGGTTTCGATCACGGTCGAGGGCGCCAACATCCTGACCCGCTCGATGATCGTCTTCGGCCAGGGCGCGATCCGCTGCCATCCCTACCTGATCAAGGAAATGACCGCGGCCGCCGACAATGACCTGGTCGGTTTCGACAAGGCGCTGTGGGCCCATGTCGGCTTTCTGATCTCCAACGCCGTGCGCTCGCCGGTGCTGGCCCTGACCGGCGCCCGCTTCAGCGCCAGCCCGGTCAGCGGCCCGACCGCGCGCTACTACCGCCAGATCAACCGCCTGAGCGCGGCCTTCACCTTCACCGCCGACCTGAGCCTGCTCATCCTGGGCGGCAAGTTCAAGTTCGCCGAAAAGCTGTCGGGCCGCTTTGCCGACGCCCTGGCCAACCTGTACCTGGCCTCGGCCACGCTGCGTCGCTTCGAAGACGACGGCCGGCCGGACGAGGATCTGGCCGTTGTGCGTTTCGCCGTCCACGACAGTCTCAACAAGGTCGAAGAAGCCCTCTACGGGGTCTACCGAAATTTCCCGATCCCGGCCCTGGGGCCGATCCTGCGCCTGATCTGCTTCCCGCTGGGCCGGCGCAATGCGCCGGCCGACGACCGCACCGGCCGGGTCATTGCCCGTCAGCTGCTGGAAAAGAGCACGACCCGGGAACGCCTGATCCACGGTGCCTACGTCTCGCAGGAAGAAGACGGCGCCGGCCTCGTCCTCAAGGCCTTCGATGCCGTGCTCAAGGCCGAACCGGCCGAACATGCCCTGCGCAACGCCCTCAAGGTCGTACCCAGCCCGACCAACGTATACGAGGTAGCGGCCAAGGCGGTCGAGGCCGGGGTGATCACCGAAGACCAGGCATCCGACCTGGTCCGCGCCCAGGAGCTCAGCGCGCGCGTCATCGCGGTCGACGAGTTCACCCCGGAAGAGCTCGGCACCAGCCGCGACGAGGCGCCGAAGCTGGCCGCGGCCGGCTGAAAACCGATTCTTTTGCCAAGCATTCAACCCAAGGACAAGACATGACAGATCACAAACTTCTGGTTCGTCGCGCGGCCGTGCTCGGCGCCGGCGTGATGGGCGCCCAGATCGCCGCCCACCTGACCGCCGCCGGCATTGCGGTCGACCTCTACGACCTGCCATCCAGGGAAGGCAAGCGTTCCGGCATTGCCGCCGGCGCCATCGGCAATCTGCTCAAGCTCAAGCCGGCGCCGCTGGCGAGCAAGGATCTGGTCCAGTTCATCACCCCGCGCAACTTCGACGACGACCTGGAACAACTCGCCCACTGCGATTTCATCATCGAAGCCATCGTCGAGCGGATGGACATCAAGAAGTCGCTGTACGAAAAAATCGGGCCGCACATTCACGCCGACGCCTTCTTCGTCACCAACACCTCCGGTCTGTCGATTACCGAACTGGCCGGCGTGGTACCGGACGCATTGAAGGATCGCTTCTGCGGCGTGCATTTTTTCAACCCGCCGCGCTACATGCACCTGGTTGAACTGATCCCGCACCCGGGCACCGACGACAGGGTGCTCGATCTGCTCGAGGACTTTCTGACCCGCAATCTGGGCAAGGGCGTGGTGCGCTGTCGCGACACCGCCAACTTCATCGCCAACCGCGTGGGCGTGTTCACGATGTGGTCGACCATGCACCATGCCCAGCGCCTGGGGCTGGGGTTCGATACCGTCGACGCCCTCACCGGCCCGGCCATTGGCCGTCCCAAGAGCGCAACGTTCCGCCTGGCCGACGTAGTCGGACTCGACACCATGGCCAACGTCATCCGGACCATGGACTCCAAGCTCGGCGACGACCCCTGGCACCACCTGTTCCAGGCACCGGACTGGCTGGCCGGGCTGATCGACGCCGGTGCCCTGGGCCAGAAGGCCGGCGCGGGTGTGTTCCGCAAGGAAGGCAAGGAGATCAAGGTATTCGATCCCGAAAGCGGCGAGTACCGGGCCACCGATTACAGCGTACGCGACGAGGTCAAGGCCATTCTGGCGATCAAGGATCCGGGCGAGAAGCTGGCCGAACTCGCCAAGGCGGAATACCCGGAAACCGAATTCCTCTGGGCCATCCACCGCGACCTGTTCCACTACTGCGCCTACCACCTGGCCGAGATCGCCGAATCCGCCCGCGAAATCGACCTGGCCATGCGCTGGGGCTACGGCTGGAAGCTCGGCCCGTTCGAGCAGTGGCAGGCCGCCGGCTGGCAGCGCGTGGCCGAGCTGATCCAGGCCGACATCGATGCCGGCAAGACCGGCGTTGAAGCCCACTTGCCCCAGTGGGTCACCGAAATCGACCGCGCCCATGCCTCGGGCGGGTCTTTTTCAGCGGCCGAGGGCAAGCTCAGCCCGCGTCCCGATCTGCCCGTTTACCAGCGCCAGTACCAGCCGGTCCGCCTGATCGGCGAGGCCTCGCACGATGGCCAGACCGTCCATGAAACCGACGGCATCCGCCTGTGGACGCTTGACGACGATGTCCTCATCGCCAGCCTGAAGACCAAGATGGGCGTGATCGACAACAGCGCAGTCGACGGCCTCAACGCGGCCCTGGACCGGGCCGAAGCCGATTTCGATGGCCTGGTGCTGTGGCAACCCAGGGGCCCGTTCTCGGCCGGCGCCAACCTGAAGGCAGCCGCCGAAGCCATCCAGCGCGGCGACTACGACAGCGTGCGCGAACTCGTTCAGGGATTTCAGGAAGTCAACCTGCGGATGCGCTACTCGGGCATTCCCTCGGTTGCCGCGGTGCGCGGCCTGGCCCTGGGCGGCGGTCTGGAACTGGCCATGCATGCAAGCCGCCGGGTCGCCCACCTGGAAAGCTACATGGGCCTGGTCGAGGCCGGGGTCGGCCTGCTGCCGGCCGGTGGCGGCCTGGCCACGCTGGCCCTGCAGATCAACGCCGATGTAGCCGCCGGCGACACCTGGCCGCTGCTGGAGAAGCGCTACAAGCAGGTCGCCATGGGCCAGGTCGCAGGATCGGCCATGGAAGCGAAGGAAATGGGCTACCTGCGACCCGAAGACCTGATCGTCCTGCACGAGCAGGAACTGCTGCATGCCGCGCACGGCCTGGTTCGTTCACTGAGTGCCGCGGGCTATCGCCCGCCGCTGCCCAACCGAACCATTCCGGCCGCCGGCGACGTCGGCATTGCCACCCTGAAGATGCTGCTGGTCAACATGCTCGAGGGTCATTTCATCTCCGAGCACGACTTCGAGATCGGCAGTCGCATCGCCACCGCCATCTCCGGCGGCGAAATCGACCGCGGCACCCCGGTCAACGAGGAATGGCTGCACCACCTGGAGCGCGAGCATTTCCTCGAGCTGTGCGCGATGCCGAAAACGCAGGAGCGTATCGGCCATATGTTGAAGACCGGCAAGCCTTTACGGAACTGACACACCATCTCCGTAGGTCGGGGCTACGTCCCCGACGGACGATGGTCCAGTTTGGCGAATACGTCCGCTTTCGACCGTCGGCCGCGTAGGGCCGACCTACGTAAACCGAACATCTCGATTTTGCTGAGGATTGATCCATGAGTGATGCCTACATCGTTTCCGCCGTCCGCACCCCGGTTGCCCGGGCGTTCAAGGGCGGCTTTCGCAACGTCCGGCCAGATGATCTGCTGGCCCATGCCCTGAGAACTGCGCTGGCCGAGGTTCCCGACCTCGATCCGGCCCGGGTCGAGGACGTCATCGTCGGCTGCGCCATGCCCGAAGCCGAACAGGGCATGAACGTCGCCCGCATCGGCGCGCTGCTGGCCGGCCTGCCCGACACCGTACCCGGTGTCACCGTCAACCGCTTCTGCTCGTCGGGCCTGCAGACCATCGCCATGGCCGCCGATCGCATCCGCCTGAATGAGGCCGACGTCATGATTGCCGCGGGTACCGAGACCATGACCATGGTGCCGATGATGGGCCACAAGGTGGCCATGAATCCCAAGGTGTTCGACGACGAAAACGTCGCCATCGCCTACGGCATGGGCATCACGGCCGAAAAAGTCGCCCGGAAATGGAGCGTCAGTCGCCAAGACCAGGACCGGTTCGCCTACGGCTCGCACCAGAAGGCCATCGCCGCCATCGACGGCGGTGAATTCACCGAAATCCGGCCCTATACGGTGACCAGCCGGGTGCCGGATCCCAAAACCGGCCAGGTCCGTGAAATCGAGACCGTTGTCGACACCGACGAGGGGCCGCGCCGCGATACCTCGCCCGAGGCCCTGGGCAAGCTCCGAACCGTGTTCGACGCCAAGGGTTCGGTCACGGCCGCGACCAGCTCACAGATGTCGGACGGGGCCGGCGCCCTGGTGCTGGTCTCGGAGCGGGTCCTGAAGGAACTCAACCTCAAGCCGCTGGCCGTCTTCCGCGGCTTCTCGGTAGCCGGCGTGCCGGCCGAAATCATGGGCATTGGTCCGATCGAGGCGATCCCGAAAGTCTGCAAGCAGACCGGGATTTCGAAAGAAGAACTGGACTGGATCGAACTCAACGAGGCTTTCGCCGCCCAGGCCCTGGCCGTGATGCGCACGGTGGAACTGGACCCGGACAAGGTCAATCCGCTGGGCGGGGCCATTGCCCTGGGCCATCCGCTGGGTGCAACCGGCGCCATCCTCGCCGCCAAGCTGATTCACGGCCTGCAGCGCCGCCAGCAGCGCTACGGGATGGTCACGATGTGCATTGGCACCGGCATGGGCGCGGCCGGCATCTTCGAGCGGGCCTGAGTCCGAAGGGAGCTTTCGTCCTTCTGACAAGCGCCGGCCGCCTGGCCGGTGCAGTCGGCTCAACGCGAATCGCGGACCTCGGCCCCGCCGGAGTCCCAGCGCGGATCGTGCGCGGCCTCGACCCGGTCATTGACCCGATCCCACATCACGCCGTGCATGTTGCCCCAGGTGCGGGCCCGGACCGTGACCTCGTGACCCAGGGCCTCGAGCTCGGCGATCTCCTCCTCAGTCAGGAAACCGCGCTCCAGGGAAATCTCGTCGGGCTGATACTGGTGGTGGAAGCGCGGCAGCGAAACCCAGGATGCCGGATCGTTGCCGTCGATGAAGTCGAGAACCCCCAGCAGCACCATGGTGATGATGCGCGCACCACCCGGCGTGCCGAGGACGGCCACCCGCTCCGGCGACTGCACGATGGTCGGGGTCATTGACGAGAGCATGCGCTTGCCCGGCTCGATCGCGTTGGCCTCGAAGCCGATCAGCCCGTACTCGTTGGGTACTCCGGGTGCTGCGGAAAAATCATCCATCTCGTTGTTGAGCAACACCCCGGTGCCAGGCGGCACATAGGCCGCCCCGTACGGCAGATTGATGGTCAGGGTCGCCGAGACCAGGTTGCCGTCGCCGTCCATCAGCGAAAAATGGGTGGTGTTGTCGCTCTCGGGCAACAGCGACGGGTCGGCCGCCAGCGCGGCCGACGGCGTGGCCCGGTCCATGCGGATACCGGCGCGCAGACCGGCCGCGTAGTGCGGGCTGAGAAGCATGTCGGTCGGGATCTCGACGAAATCCGGATCGCCCAGGTAAAGCGCGCGGTCGCGATAGGCCCGGCGCATGGCCTCCGACAACAGGTGAACCCGCTCGACCCGGCTCATCGCGGCCAGGTCGTAGGGCTCGACCAGGTTGAGAATCTGGGCGATGGCAATGCCGCCCGATGACGGCGGCGAGGCGGTGATCAGTTCGTGGCCGCGATAGCTTGTACGAATCACCTCGCGTTCGACGACCTCGTAGGCGGCCAGGTCGTCCAGCGACCAGATCCCGCCTTCGGCGTTGGCGCCGGCGACCAGTTTCTCGGCCACCGGGCCGCGGTAGAAACCGTCGAAGCCCTGTTCGGCCAAAGCCCGCAGGGTGTTGGCCAGCTCCGGCTGGCGAATGATCGCGCCCAGCTCGGGAATATCGCCGCCGGGCATGAAGATCTCGGCCGTGTCCGGCCAGCGCAGCATGATATGGGCGCGAAAGTTGAGCAGGGTCTGGTACTTGCTGTCGACCGGAAAACCTTCTTCGGCCAGGCGAATGGCCGGGCCCAGCAGTTGGGCCAGCGGCAGCGTGCCGTAACGGTCGGCCAGGTGTACCCAGGCGGCCGGTGCCCCGGGAATGCCGGCGGCCAGCGGGCCGTTGATGGCCAGGTCGCGCACCACTTCACCGTCATCGTCGAGGTACATGTCGCGGGTGGCCGCCGCCGGTGCCGTCTCGCGGCCGTCGACCATGGTCGAGAAATCGTCCTCGGGCCGGTGCAGCAGCCAGAAGCCACCGCCGCCGATGCCCGACGAGGCCGGCTCGACCACGGCCAGCGCCGCCGATACGGCCACCGCGGCGTCGAAGGCATTGCCGCCCTGCTCGAAAATCTCCAGGCCGGCCGCGGTTGCCAGTTCATGGGCGCTGGAGACAGCGACCCGGCCCGGGGCGGCCAGCGCCGGCAGCGATACCAACAGCACAAGGAATGCGAGAACACGGGCGCCGGGCGCCGAAGGAAAACGAATCATGCTGGAGTTCACCTGTTGCGATTTCTGTTGCGATTCTTGCCCGACGGAGCCGATCAGAAGTTGTAGCGTGTCCTCAGGGCTTCGGCCACGCGCGGGTGGACAAATTTTCTGACGTCGCCGTTGAGGCGAGCGATCTCCTTGACCAGCGTCGAGGAAATGAAACTGTGTTTTTCGTCCGGCGTCAGGAACATGGTCTCCACGTCCAGGGCCAGGTGACGGTTCATGGACGCAAGCTGAAACTCGTATTCGAAATCCGAAACGGCGCGCAAACCGCGCAGGATCACGCCGGCGTTCCACTGGGCCACGAAGTCGGCCAGCAGGCAATCGAAGCCGACCACCTCGACGTTCTTGATTCCGGCCTCGGCCAGGACAAGGCTGGAAAGCTCGATGCGTTGAGCCAGCTCGAACGCGGGCTTTTTGTGCGGGCTTTCGGCAATGGCCACCACGACCGTGGAAAACACCCGCGAGGCCCGTGCGACCAGGTCGGTATGGCCATTGGTCAGCGGATCGAACGTGCCCGGATAGACGGCAATGCGATAGTCGATTGCAGAGGCATTCATGAGTTGGCCGGGGCTGGAAACGAATGGCCGATTATACCGTCAGTCACCAGGCGTGCCCGACGCGTCCAGCGAGCGCTGGAGCAGCGTCAAGGTCACCTGCCCGAGCTGCTTCTGGCGAAACACCTCAAGCGGCGGCGGCCAGTGCCCGGGCAACTGCTGCGGCGCGCATTCGACATACACCAGACCACGATCGGCCAGGCAGCCGGCGGGCGCGACCACCATCGACAGGGCCGGCTCGAGCAGCGCGCCGTCGAACGGCGGATCGATCAGCACCAGGTCGAAGCGCTGCTGCTGCCGCTCCAGCCAGCGCAGCGCATCCGCCTCGATCACCTCGACGCTCTCGCTGCCCGGCCACTGCAGCGCGCCTTTGCGCAGGACACCGGCGGCAACGGCGTCGCGCTCGACCAGCACGACCCGGGCCGCCCCGCGCGAGGCCGCTTCCAGGCCCAGCGCCCCGGTGCCGGCGAACAGATCCAGAACCCGGGCGCCGATCACCCGCGGGCCGATCCAGTTGAACAGGGTCTCGCGCGCACGGTCGCCGGTGGGGCGCAGTCCGGGCCGGTCCGGCACCTCCAGTCGGCGGCCGCGCCAGCGCCCGGCAATGATGCGTATTTTTCCAGTCATGGTGATAGCATACTCGCGCCATGTTCTCGATCTTCCGTCGCAAAAAATCCGGTACCGGTGTGGAGACCACCACCGTCCGACCGGCCGAGAAATCCGGCGTCGACCCGCTCGAGGCCCGGCTTGCGCGCACCCGTTCCAGTCTGTCGGGTCTGTTCGGACTGATCAAGAGCGCAGGCCAGATCGACGAAGCGCTGATCGAGGAAATCGAAACCACCCTGCTGACCGCCGACATGGGGGTGGGTGCAACCACCCGAATCATCGACCGTCTGCGCGAGGGCATTGCCAATGGCGTGGTGTCCGAGCCGTCCCAGGTGTTGCCGGCCGTCCAGGCCGAGCTCTACGACCTGATCGAGCCGGTCGAGCAGTTCCTGGCCATCGACCCGGCCAAAAGGCCTTTTGTCATCCTGACCGTCGGGGTCAACGGCGTCGGCAAGACCACCACCATCGGCAAACTCGCCCGGCGCTACATGGACGAGGGCCTGTCGGTGATGCTGGCCGCCGGCGATACCTTCCGCGCCGCCGCGGTCGAACAGCTCAAGGCCTGGGGCGAGCGCAACGGCGTACCGGTGATCTCCCAGCAGTCCGGCGCCGATACCGCGGCGGTGATCTACGACGCCCTGCATTCGGCCAAGGCGCGCGGAATCGATGTCCTGATCGCCGACACCGCCGGCCGGCTGCACACCCAGGGCCACCTGATGGACGAACTGGCCAAGGTCCGGCGGGTGATGAAAAAAATCGACCCCGAGGCGCCGCACGAGACCATGCTGGTCGTCGACGCCGGAACGGGTCAGAACGCGCTGGTCCAGGCGCGCCAGTTCAACCAGGCGGTGGAACTGACCGGCATCACCGTGACCAAGCTCGACGGCACCGCGCGCGGCGGCGTGCTGTTCGCCATCGCCCACGAACTCAACATTCCGATCCGCTTCATCGGCGTCGGCGAAACCGCCGCCGACCTGCGGCCGTTCGATGCCGGCACCTTCGTCCACGCCGTCCTGCCGGTCGAGGAGCGGGCAGAACCGGCCGATTAGTGGTCCGTTCATGAGCCGGGACGACCCGCCGGGCGATTTCGCCGAACGCCTGCTGCGTTGGTGGGCCGACCACGGCCGCCACGATCTGCCCTGGCAAGTCGACCGCACCCCTTATCGCGTCTGGGTCTCGGAGATCATGCTCCAGCAGACCCGGGCCGGCACCGTGGTCGGCTACTTCGAGCGTTTCATGGACCGCTTCCCGAGCCTGCCCGACCTGGCGCGCGCCTCGCTGGACGACGTTCTGGCCCTGTGGTCGGGCCTGGGCTACTACGCCCGCGCGCGCAATCTGCACCAGGCCGCTCGACTGTGCGTGGCCGAACACGGGGGCGATCTGCCGGAGCGTGCCGATGCACTGCGGCAGTTGCCGGGCATCGGCGAGTCCACGGCCAACGCCGTCATCGCCCAGGCCCATGATCGGCGCGCCCCCATTCTCGACGGCAACGTCAAGCGGGTTCTGGCCCGCCACGCCGGGATTGGCGGCTGGCCCGGCCGCGCGGCCGTCCTGAACCAATTGTGGACCGAGGCCGAAGCACGCACGCCGCCGGACCGGGCCGCCGACTACACCCAGGCCATCATGGACCTGGGCGCCATGATCTGCACGCCGCGAAAACCGGCCTGCGTGCTGTGCCCGGTCCAGGGCGATTGCCGCGCGCGCATCGAGGGTCGAGTGGAATCGCTGCCGGGCCGAAAGCCCAAGCGCGAGCGGCCGCTGCGCTCGTCCACCTGGCTGATCATCCGTGACCCGGCCGGGCGCGTCCTGCTGGTCCGGCGCCCGCCGGCCGGGATCTGGGGAGGTTTGTGGTGCTTGCCCGAAGCCGGGGATGCGCAGGCCTTGAAAGAATCCGACATCGTGCCGGCGATCCAGCACGAGTTCAGCCACTTTCGCCTGCACATGCGCTTTGTCGGTACGGCGCCGGAAACCGCCGGCGCCCTCGTCGCCGATACGCAGTCGCGCTGGTTCGAGATCGGGCAGGCCCTCGAGGCCGGGCTGCCGCGACCGATCCGACAGGTAATCGAATCCCTGGCTGGTAGACTTGCAGGCCGTTCCCAATCGCAGACCGACGCATGACCGAGACCGTTTACTGCCAGCTCCTCAAGCGCGAAGGCGAAGCACTGCCGCGCCCTCCCCTGCCCGGCGAGCTGGGCCAGCGCATCCAGCAAAACATCTGCCGCGAGGCCTGGCAGAAGTGGCTGGCCCACCAGACCCTGTTGATCAACGAAAAGCGCCTGAGCCCGATCGATCCAGACCACCGCAAGTACCTGGTGGAACAGGCCGAAGCCTTTCTTTTCGGCGGCGACTTCGACCGCGCCGACGGCTACGTGCCGCCGGAATAATCGTCCCGGTGAATGACGTCGGTGTCGACGCTGTCGCGCCCGGCCTCGGGCTGCTGACGCAGGGCCTCGAGGTCGGCCCGCACGGCATCGAAGTCCACCTCGCGAATGTCGAGAATGCGGCAGGTCGACTCGCCGACCCGGATTCGATCAAACCGGTCCACGCGCTGCGCGGTGGAGGTGATCAGGCGGATCGACTGGGCGAATGGAATCTCCGTCCGGCACGGCGCATCGAGCTCGAACAGGTAATGCCGATTGCGCGAAAACTCGATCAGCACCGCCTCGTCGCCGGCCGGTCGCCAGCTTCGAATCGAGCCGTAGATCACGCTGCTGACCGACTCCTCGCTGGCGTGACGCTGATAGATTTCACCGGTCCGGACTTCGGTCGGCACCGTGGTGGCGCAGGCAGCCGCCAGCCCGGCAAGAACCAGAATCAGTAGTGCTCGCATGACGTCCTCCGAACAAACAATCACCTACGGAAGATGGTAGCCCATGTTCCGCAGGCGAACCTGAATCACCGCCGCAGTCGACTGGATGCCAATTCCCGTCTCCGATCGATACCCAAGCGCAAAAGAAGGTGATAAACTACGCGCTTGTTTCGGTCAGGGCGCTTCGCTACAGCAGCCTTCGACCCGGGACAGCGCAGCCAAAACCATGGCCAGGTAGCTCAGTTGGTAGAGCAGCGGATTGAAAATCCGCGTGTCGGTGGTTCGATTCCGCCCCTGGCCACCACTCCGAAACGCAACAACCACAGGCTTTCAGCGCTTTTCGTCCGGCCTTGTTCATCGGCGGGCGTGGTCCTGTTTCCGGGAAGGGCACACCCTGCAGATACGCCCCGGGCCTCAGCAAACCAGACGGTAACATCTGAACGGCCTGCTCCCGTGGGCCCGGGGCATCGGGGGCGTTACATTCGCTCGAAAATGGCGGTGATGCCCTGACCGCCACCGATGCACATCGTCACCAGGGCATACTGCCCCTGGATGCGCTGCAGCTCGTAGAGCGCCTTGACCGCCAGGATGGTACCGGTGGCTCCTACCGGGTGGCCCAGGGCGATGGCCCCGCCGTTGGGGTTGGTCTTGTTCGGGTCCAGACCCAGGCCCTTCATGACGGTAAGGGCCTGCGAGGCGAAGGCCTCGTTGGACTCGACGACGTCCATCTGCTCCAGCTTCAGGCCGGCGCGCTGCAGGGCCACCCTGGAGGACGGAATCGGGCCTTCGCCCATCACGTCGTTGGGCACCCCGCAGATACCGTAGGAAACCAGGCGAGCCATGGGCTTGTGACCGGCCTTTTCGGCGGCAGCGCGGTCGGCCAGCACCAGGGCAGCGGCGGCATCGTTGATGCCGGAGGCGTTCCCGGCGGTGACGGTGCCACCCTCCTTCTTGAAGGCAGGCCGCATCCTGGCCAGGTCCTCCACCGAGACGCCGAAGCGGGGATGCTCGTCGGTATCGAACACCTTGTCGCCCTTACGGCTCTTGATGGTAACCGGCACGATCTGGTCCTTGAAGTAGCCCCCCTCGATGGCGGCCTGGGCGCGCCGCTGGGACTCCACCGCGAACTCGTCCTGCTGTTCGCGGCTGATGCCCCACTTCTCTGCCAGGTTCTCGGCGGTCATGCCCATGTGGCCCACGCCGAAAGGATCGGTCAGCACCGCGACCATCATGTCGATCATCCTGGTGTCGCCCATGCGAGCACCAAAACGGGCGCTGGGCACCAGGTACCCACCCTTGGACATCACTTCGCTGCCGGCACCGACTCCGAAGTCGGCATCGCCGAGCAGGATGGACTGGGCGGTGGAGACGATCGCCTGCATGCCGGAACCGCACAGCCGGTTGACGGTGACAGCGGTGGTTTCATGGGGCAGACCACCCTGAACCGCCGCGACCCTCGACACGTAGGACGACCGGGACTCCGTGGGGATACAGTTACCCAGGGTGGTGTAGCCCACCTTTGCGGGGTCGACCCCGGCGCGGGAGACGGCCTCCTTGATGACCAGCCCCCCGAGCTCGGCGGGCTCGAACCCGGACAGGCTGCCACTGTATCCACCAATGGCGGTACGGGCAGCGCTCAGAACGACTACTTCTCTATCAGACATGCGTTTCCTCCTGGCTTGTTTGGGCAATATATCTTTCGTCCCCGCCCCGGCGCCTTGAAACGGCACTCCGGTGTACGACGGCTTCATTCAAGGAGACTAACGCAGAACACTGTATCGAAGCATCCTTTTTGCCGCGCCGGGGCGGTTCATCGGGGCATCGGCAATACTTTTGCGGCGAGCTGTGGCACAAGGCCATGCCCGGAATCGGGCGACTGCCGGTCATCGGCCCAGGGCACCTGACATACGTTCAACATCGGCAGCGACCCGCAATTGCTCATTGCCGTGATCGTCAACCTCCCCTACGATGGCGGCAACCTGAACAAGTTTCCGCCATCCATCGTCAGCAAAAATACCATGAAACTCTACACCTACCCGGCAGCACCCAGTCCGCGCAGAATTGACCTGTTCCTGGCCGAGAAGGCGCTGGAAATCGAGCAGGTCCATGTTGATCTGCGCAAGGGCGAGCACCTGAAGCCCGAATTCGCCGCCATCAACCCGGCCCTGACCGTGCCCGTGCTGCTGCTCGACGACGGCACCAGCCTGTGCGAATCGGTCGCGATCTGCGACTACCTGGAAAGCATCAAGCCGGAGCCTGTGCTGATCGGCGCATCAGGTCTGAAGCGGGCGCTGGTGATCGAACGCAACCACTGGGTGGAAAGCAGCGGCCTGACGGCGGTGATGGAGGGCTTTCGCAACCGCTCCGGCGCCATGCTCGATCACGCCCTGACCGGGCCGCGAAGCGTGCCCCAGATTCCAGAGCTGGCCGATCGCGGCGTTCGCCGTTTCGGCTGGTTCCTGGCCGATCTAGACGGCCTGCTGCGAAACAGTGAATTCCTCGCCGGACCCGATTTCAGCATGGCCGATATCACCGCCCTGGTCACCATCGAGTTCGCCGCCTGGGGCCTGAAGAAGGACCTGCCGGCCAACCTGCCGGCACTTCAGCGCTGGCATGCCACCGTGACCAAGCGCCCGGCCATTCAGTCCGCCGGCTCCGCTTAGGCGACGCAAAACACCGCGCCGCCGTTCAAAGAGCACCGAGGCCGGATGGCGAGTTGATTCAAGGGAACGCCCAGCGCGCCTCGAAACCGCGCGCATCGACGTGCACGAAGGGACCGCGGTGCGGACGCGGGCCATACAGGCCGAGGCCGCCCGGCCGATCCTCGAGTTCGCCCTTGCGGTAAAGCTCCTCGATGATGTCGATCAATACCTGGGCATCCTCGACACCCACCTTGCCGTCGCCGTTCAGATCGTCCATGCGGCCATCGCCGTTGGTGTCGATGAAAATGTCGGCGGCTCCGCCCCAGACATGGCGCGAAAACAGGCTGTTGCCGATGGCGTTGTTGTACCAGGGTGTGCGGTGACCGCTCAGGATGGAAAAGGTATCGGTGCGGATGCCGCGCGCGTTGACCTCGGCCAGGATGACCTCGAGCTTGGCGATCAGGGGCTCGCGCAGAACCAGGTACTTGGGCCAGTGGTCCGGCTGCTGCTTGCACAGGAACTGGCCCAGCGTGAAATGCGGCGAAATCGCAACATCCAGCATATCCGGGGTGACCTCGATCTTTCCCGGCGGCGGCAGGTAGATCGGGTTATCGCGCAGCGGTCGTTCAGGATATTGTCCGATCCGGTAACCGTTCAGCCGGCCGTTCTTCTTCGCCTCGGTCGGCACCTTGATCAGCACGTTCAGGGTCATGGGCGCATGCTGATGGGGCTGGATGTGGATCGGGTGCAGGCCGGGAGCATCCGGCGCCCGGAAGCGCCAGTGCCCCTTGCCCAGCTCGACCAATTCACCGCCAGAGGCCTCGATCCGGACCGCCTGGCCATTGGTGCCGAGGACGCGAATCTCTTCGGTCTGGCCCGGCAGCATGAAAAAGGCAAAGGTGTGCCAGTCCACCTCCTTGCCGTTGAACTTGACGCTGTAGTCCAGGCGCCCGTCATCGAAAGGGGCATGCTGCCCCTGGGCAAACGACGGCAGCACAAACAGCGTGGCCGTCACGGCCATCAGCAGGAACGTATTTTTCAAGCCGTCAGTATCCTTCCAATTCATCAGGGGCTGCATCCAGGGCCTCGATCAGCGGCGGGTCGCGCCGGTAGATGTC
This sequence comes from Wenzhouxiangella sp., assembly GCA_007694885.1. Lineage (GTDB taxonomy): Bacteria > Pseudomonadota > Gammaproteobacteria > Xanthomonadales > Wenzhouxiangellaceae > Wenzhouxiangella. Next base: position 135,838 of record REEW01000050.1, read on the forward strand.
GCGCCGGTATTGAACCCTGCCCCGGTCGTCGACCCAGGCGGTCCAGTACAACAGGTGGACCGGCAACGGTCGATCCAGCCGCACCGTGGTTTCCACGCCACTGTCCAGAACGGCCCGGATGCGCTCGGGCGTCATGATAGTCGAACGCTCGTTAAGCAACCATTGGGTCAAGGCCTCCGGATTCTCGATGCGGATGCAGCCGCTGCTGAATGCGCGCTCCTCATGGGCAAACAGAGTACGGGTCGGGGTATCGTGCAGGTAGACATTGTGCCGGTTGGGGAACATGAACTTGACCCGTCCGAGAGCATTTTCCGGACCGGGCGCCTGCCGTAAGCGGTACGGGAAATTGCGCGCCGACAGCCGCGCCCAGTCGACGCTGGCCGGATCGATGCGCTGCTCGTCGGCGCCCCAGCCCTGGTAGACGGAAAAACCCATGGTTTCGAGATAGGTCTCATCAGCCCGAATGCGCGGCAGTATGTCCTGCCCGGCCAGGCGCGGCGGCACTTCCCATGACGGGTTCAGCACCAGGTAGCTCATGCTGCCGCTGAACACCGGCGTGCGCCGAAACGGCGTGCCCACCACCACCCGCTGGGTCATCAGGATCTCACCAAAGGAACGCAGGTGCATGCTGTAACCGGCGATATTGACCAGCAGGTACTCATCACCCAGGTCTCTGGGCAACCAGCGCCAGCGCTCGAGGTTGGCACGGAGCTGGGCCACCCGTCGCTCGGGCGGGACGTTGAGTTCACCGAGCGTGCGCGGCCCGACGAGGCCGTCGATCATCAAACCGTGCCGATCCTGAAACGCCCGCACCGCACGCACCAGGGCCGCGTCGTAGAAATCCGGATCGGACGCGACCTGGTCTTCACTTTCGACCAGGTCGCCCAGTTCGATCAGGCGCTGGCGGATGGCGCTGACGCGGGCATCGTGGGTTTCCGGGCGCACCAGAGGGCCGCTGGCGATCGGCTGCCAGCTATTGACCGCCAGGCCACGCTTCAGCGCCAGTTGCTCGCGCAATAACTGATAGGCCGGGTAGCGCGGGCCCAGGCTGTCGAGCACGGCGACCAGATCGACCGGACCCTCACCGCGACCGTCGGCAAGCAACTCGAACAAGTCGGGCAACTCGCGCCTGAGCAGCCAATCCGGATCAATGCTCTCCGGATCCACCCGGCCGTGCAGCAGGTGGTAGGCCAGGCTCAGCAGACCGTCGCTGGCCAGCAGTTCGATATCGGCCAGCATCCGCCGATCGGCCGACCCGACCTGCTCGGCCAGCAGTTCTTCAAGAACGCCGCGATGGTAATGGGCGGGATTGAGTCCATGATCAGCCGCTCGATCCACCGCCGCCAGCAGCTGCGCCTGCATCGCCGAAGGCCGGCCCTCGGCGTCGAACCAGATCGGACGCCAGGCGCGCTGCTGGTAGAGGGCGTGGAGCAGCTCTGCAGATCCCAGATCGCTCCCGGCCGCTACCAGGGGGCTATCGGAGTGAACGGCTTCGAGACGCTGGCGCAGATGTTCGCGCAGCTCGACCTCGGCCCACGCCGCGCCGCCGGCACACAGCAGACCAACGCCAAGGACGAATGCGCAGGCGAATCGATGCATCACTGGCTTCAACGCACGCATTCGGCACAGGCAACGTCGCGCGGTCGCAATCGAGGGGTCGGCACTCGGATGGCGATCCCTGGGCCGGGATTCAAGACCGATTCACCGGGCCAGCCCGGTCGAGACCGGCAAACGTCGACCGCAGCACCTCATCCAGACTCGGCGCTCCGAGCTCCTGCAGCTCGTAACGCACCCGCTGGCTGGGCTGATTGATGCGGATGATCCGGCCCAGGTCGATCGGCGTGCCGATGATGACCAGGTCGGCGGCCACGGCAGCCACTGTGGCTTCCAGATCGCGCACCTGGGCGGCACCGTAGCCCATGGCCGGCAGCACCGGACCGGTATCGGGATACTGCTCGAAGGTGGCGGCGATGGAGCCGACCGCGTACGGGCGCGGATCGATGATTGAAGCCGCCCCGAAGCGCTGCGCGGCCACCGTCCCCGCCCCGTAGCGCATACCGCCGTGGGTCAGGGTCGGTCCATCTTCAATCACCAGTACGCGCTTGCCGCGGATCGCCTCGGGCTGGTCGACGAACAGGGGTGATGCGGCCTCGATCATGATCGCGGCCGGATTGAGCTCGCGCAGGCTGGCGCGCAACTCGATGACGTCTTCGGGATCTGCGGTGTCGACCTTGTTGATCACGAATACGTCAGCGCAACGCGCATTGGCCTCGCCGGGATAGTAAGCCCGTTCGTGCCCGACCCGGTGCGGATCGGCGACGACAATGTGCAGATCGGGGCGGTAAAACGGAAGATCGTTGTTGCCGCCATCCCACAGGATGACCTCGACTTCCTCCTCGGCCGCACGCAGGATTTTTTCATAGTCGACGCCGGCGTAGACGATCACTCCCTGATCGATATGCGGTTCATACTCTTCGCGCTCTTCGATGGTGCAGTCGTGCCGATCGAGATCGGCATAATCCGCAAAGCGCTGCACTTCCTGGACCGAGAGATCACCGTAAGGCATTGGATGGCGAATCACTGCCACCTTGAGGCCCATCTCGCGCAGGATGAGCGCGACCCGCCGGGTGGTCTGGCTCTTGCCGCAGCCGGTGCGCACGGCACAAACGCTGATCAGCGGCAGGCTTGAGCGGATCTGGGTGGCCAGCGTGCCCATGAGCCGAAAATCAGCACCCAGGGCATTGACCACGGACGCCCGGTGCATGACATGCGCATGCGGCACGTCGGAATAGGCGAAAATCACCTGCTCTACGCCGTGCCGCCGAATCAAGTCCGGCAGTTCTTCCTCGGCATGAATCGGAATGCCTTCCGGATACAGCGCTCCGGCCAGCCGGGGCGGATAGTGCCGGCCCTCGATATCGGGGATCTGGGCTGCCGTGAAGGCCACGACCCGGTAACGATCATCACCGCGAAAGACAGTGTTGAAGTTGTGGAAGTCGCGTCCGGCGGCCCCCATGATCAGGATTCGGGTGGGCGTCATGGCGGGGCTCCTGTGAAGCGGCAAAGAGTGTATGACCCGGCCGCAACCCGACCGGGATCTCGCACTTGCTTTATTTGATCATGATTCCGATCCCGGGTTGATCGGACCAGAGCAAAAAAAGCAGCGACGACTTCCTGGCGCGCACTGACCAGACCTCCATTCAATCCTGTACTGCCGGCATCTTCTCGAACACGAAAATACCCCAGGTGAGAACGCCGTTGCGGCCGCCGTCGACCCAGTGAGTCAGGCCGGATTTCATGCGCTCGATGTAGTCCTCACTCATCCCCTTCTCGAGCAAAGTCTCGGCCTGCTCGACCAGGACTTCGCGGACACGGGCGTAATGCCGGGCCATTTGTTCTGGATATTCCTCAAAGCTGACCTCTCGCATTCCCGAAGCCGAAAGCACGTTTCGGTAAAACGCCGGCGAAGCCAGCGAGCTGAGGTGAAGCCGATCGTAGACGGCTTGCAGCGAACTCGAAGACGCGTCGTCAGCCTGCATGGGGTCGGTGAAGACGAATCGGCCACCGGGCTTCAACACGCGGGCGGCCTCAGCGCACACCTTGTCGCGGCTGCCGGAATGAAGGATGGCTTCCTGTGACCAGGCCAGGTCGAAGGTTTCGTCGGGGAAGTCCAGGGAAGCGAAGTCACCTTCGACGATCTCGATTCGATCGTCCAGACCGGCATCGCGGTTCATTTGGCGGCTGCGATCGTTTTCGACGTTGCTGAGGTTCAGCGCGACACAGTGCAAGCCGAAGCGATCGGCGAGGTAGCGCGCCGACCCGCCGTACCCCGCACCAAGGTCAATCATGCGACTGCTCGGTGTCAACGCGCCGGCCAGCGCCGCCATGTGCTGCACGGTGCGCCGACTGGCGATCGCGATGGACTCATCCTCAGACCTGTACAAGCCGACATGGATGTCTTCGCCACCCCAGACTTCCTTATAGAAGAGGTCGGCGTCGGTGCTGTTGTAATAATCTCGCGCGATCTGGACGGAATCGGACTCGCTACGCCCACTCATGGGAACACTCCAGGCCGGGGGTCTAATTGAGTATACAGTCCCCTGTTTCCTGACTTCCGTGAGGACCCGAAATCGCTCCGAATTGTCGTTTGACGGGCGATTCCGCCGTCGCGCAACGGTGTTCCCCGGATTCTGACCTGCCTCGGTAAGCCTCCCTTGCGTCTCGCTTCTCGAACTCGGCATGCCGCTACGACATGCCGGGCGGGACACGCACCCAGCCTTCCATCAATACCCTTGCACTGCGGCTCATGCGGACCCGCTCGACCCGCCAGCGGCCATCCTCCAGTCGCGCGCTGGCCCCGACCGTCAACGTACCGGAAGGATGGCCGAAGCAGACCCGGTCGCGCTCACCGCCGCCGGCGGCCAGATTGACCAGGGTGCCCGGAATCGCCGAGGCGGTGGCGATGGCGACCGCGGCCGTGCCCATCATGGCGTGGTGCAGCTTGCCCATGGACATGGCGCGCACGTTCAGGTCAATCTCGCCGGCGTCGATCCGCTTGCCGCTGGAAGCGGTGTAGTCGGCCGGCGGCGCCACCCAGGCCAGCTTGGGCGTGTGCTGGCGGCTGGCGCCTTCATCGACATGAGCGAACAGGCCCATGGCGACCGCGCCGTGGGCACGCAGGACCTCCAGGCGGGCGAGCAGCTCCGGATTCTCGTTGATGGCCGACTGCAGTTCCACGCCGCCGAATCCCAGATCGGCGGCATTGACGAACACGGTCGGAATGCCGGCGTTGATGAAACTGGCCCGGAGGCGGCCAAAGCCCGGGGCCTGGAATTCGTCGACCGGGTTACCGGTGGGCAACACCGCGCCCTCCCCGGCCGGATCGAGAAAATCGATCCCCACCTCCGCGGCCGGGAAGGTGACCCCGTCGAGCTCGAAATCCCCGGTTTCCTGCACCGCACCCGCGGTGATCGGCACATGGGCGACGATGGTCTGCGCGATGTTGGCCTGCCAGATGCGCACCTCGCAGACGCCGTTTTCGGGAACACGGCCGGGGTCGACCAGCCCGTTGGCGATGGCGAACGACCCGACCGCGGCGGTCAGGTTGCCGCAGTTGCCCGACCAGTCGATGAACGGCTGGTCGATGGAAACCTGGCCAAACAGGTAGTCGACGTCGTGATCGGGCTGTTCGGACTTCGCCAGAATCACCGTTTTCGAGGTGCTGGAAGTCGCCCCGCCCATGCCGTCGGTGTGCTTGCCGTAGGGGTCGGGCGAGCCGATCACCCGCAGCAGCAGAGCATCACGCGCCGGGCCGGGCACGCGCGCCGCCTCGGGCAGGTCTTCCAGGCGAAAGAACACGCCCTTGCTGGTGCCGCCGCGCATGTAGGTGGCGGGGATGCGAAGTTGTGCTGCAAAGTTCATGGACAGATCAAGCCGCTTCGGATTCTTCCAGGAAATCCTGGGCAAAGCGCTGCAGCACGCCGCCGGCCGAGTACACGCTCAGTTCTTCGGCCGTGTCCAGGCGGCACTGGACGGGCACTTCCACGACCTCCCCGCCGGCTCGCCGGATGACCAGGGTGAGCACAGCGCCGGGTGCGGGGTCGCCTTTGACGTCGAAGGTTTCGCTGCCGTCGATGGCCAGGGTCTTGCGCGTGGTGCCAGGCTCGAACTGAAGCGGCAGCACGCCCATGCCGATCAGGTTGGTGCGGTGGATGCGCTCGAAGCCTTCGG
>REEW01000192.1 GCA_007694885.1 Wenzhouxiangella sp.
CGGGTCGCCAGCGCCTCGCGCTGGTAGCCGTCGAACAGCTCGCGCCAGGCTTGCGTGGTGCCCAGCTTGCCATCGGGTACGGTCATGATGACCGAACCCAGGCCAAACTGGCCAACGTCGGCGGGGGTTGCCGTAGACACGTCGACCTGTACCATCTGGCCGGCCTTTTCTGCCAGCGTCATGCCGGCGACAAGGGCCGGAATATCGGCCTCGGTCAGCGGCGGCTGAGACTGGGGCGACGGGTCGGTGATGGTATGCGCGCAGCTGGCGAGCAGCGCGAGAGCAATTGCAAAGATCAGGCAGCCCAGCGTCGTGGACGATACAGTTCCTGGTCTGATTTCCAATGCGCACATGGCAGAGCCGATTTGGGCAAGACGTCATTATGGAACCATCACCGTCAGACCTCAACGGCAGTGGAGGGGATGCCATTCTTCTCGATGATGGTGTTGGCGAGGGGCCTTACGGCCCGGATCGGCTGTGGCCCTTCGTGATCACAGGAAGTCGCGGCTATAGCAGCCCGACCCGTCGGCTGCTCAACGAAGACCGCAGCGATGGCACGGTCCGCGCGCCTGCGGCGAATCTGAACTGTGGCGGCATCACCGTCGATTTCTCGGAGAACGCCGAGGATCCAGGGCTGCAGCCCTGGCATTCGCGTACTGGTGGCGCAACCCTGCCATTTGTGGGTCTGCCTGACCGGGATCACACGCAGATCAAGTTCCCGGGAGATGCAACGGACGCCATTCCGGAAATATCGGCCCGCCTGGGCGCGCTGAATGAGCTCAGGCAGTTCTTCGCCAAATGTGTGCTCGGTGTAGTGATGCTGCATCGGCAGTGCTTCGAAGCGCGGGTTTTGGTCATCCTGAGCATCTTCGCAGCAACTGAAGTTGGTGGCCGCGGCGTTTGCAGGACACTTTTTCATACATTAAAATCGCTGTATGAAAACCATTACCATCAATGTATCCGAGCCAGTCTATGCGGAATTTCAGGCCGCATCGAAATCGGCTGGCCGGCCAACCTCGGAACTGATTCGCGAGGCCATGGAGTTGTACCGACGCGAGCGCTTGCGCCCGGTCGGCGACCTGACCGGCTTCCGCCCGCGCTCGGCCGGCCGGGTGCTTCGCCCGCTGACGGCCGCCGATGACCTGCTGGATGAAATGCTGGAACGCGACGCTTGATTGGTCTGGATACCAGTTTCCTGGTGGGTCTGACGATTCGGGAGCACCCTGCGCACGCGGCCTGCCTGGAGCTGTTTGAAACCGGTATCCGGGGCATGGAATCCAGCGCTGCGATCTGCTCGCAGGTGCTGGGAGAGTTTGCCCATGTCGTGACTGACTCACGACGGTTCTCCCAGCCTCTTGCGATGGAAGAAGCGCTGGAGATCTGCGGCCAATGGTGGCAGGCGGGCGAATGTCGCGTCATCGAGCCAACGCAGCACTCGTTTCCTCTGTTTGTCGACTGGATGCAGCGGCATCGATTGGGCCGCAAGCGCGTTCTTGATACCTTGCTCGCCGCCAATTATCACAGCGCGGGTATCAAGAGAATCGCGACCACCGACTGGCGCGACTTCAAAATATTCGGTGTGTTCGACATCATTCCTATGACGAACCCGCCCGGGGCAGGGCCGTAGGACTTTCATCCTGTTCAGCAAGCCAATTCGACAGCGTGGCACCACACCCGATTCGATTGTTTGCCAAGAAAGCATGAATTACCATTTCCCGAATCTGGTAATTCAATCGTGGCGGGGCAGCCAGTATGCGAAGCACAATCACCGAACGGGGTCAGACAGTCATTCCTGCGGCCATTCGTCGCCAGCTGGGGCTTTCCCCAACTGATCGCCTGGAATGGGTGGTCACCAGCGAAGGCATTCAGGTCATCCCGGTCAAAGCCGACCCAGTTGATGCGCTACGCGGACGTGGTCGTGGCGGCGGTGCCGACCGATTGGTCAGTGATCGCAGGGCCGCTACGGATTGAACAGCCGAATGCCGCATTCTTCGAAATCGGTGGTGTTTCATGTTGCCAGTGAGCCCTTGGTGGTGGCCACGATGCCTGGCCATTGCGACCGTCATGGCCAAGCCTTTCGATAATCCCCAAGGTCCAAAATGCAGTAAAAGGGTGTTACAAATGACTGCCAGACCGTTTTTCCTGAGGAATCGCAATGGGCATGTTCGATACCTTGACCAGTGACTACCCCTTGCCGCATCACCAGGATGGTGAATTTCAAACCAAGGATCTGGCGCACATGGTGCACGGCGAATTCGGCATCAGTGGCTTTCTGGACGAATACCGGATCACCGCTGACGGGCGGCTGATGCTGCACCGGCACGTGCGCGAGTGGCGTGACCGGCCGGGTTCACCGCTGGGTGGATACCTGGAAAGCGTGCGTGATTGGTGGGAGGAAATTCCTGATGTCCATGGTGATATCAGGATCTACACCCGAGACGAAGACTCCGGCAACGATGGAAATGAATGGGTGGAATTCCGCATTCGATTCACTCATGGCCGGGTCGAGCGCGTTGATACGGTGCAAACAGGCTAATCTCAGCGCGGCTCCCATGGATTGATCAACTCCACCCTGCCGCGTTGGAAATCGGCAACATTGCGCGTGGCGACGACGAGCCCGTGGACGACCGCCGTGGCCGCGATCAGCGCATCGCGCACCGGCGCGGGATCGGGCACGGGGTAGCGCGCGCTCTGGCGCACCACGGCCAGGTCCACCGGCAGGATTCGGTCCCGGAACGTGGCCAAAACCTGCTGCTCCAGCCAGTCGCGCAAGACAGCGCCGCTTTTCTCATCCCGTCGTTCAGCCAGGCAGACGCCGATTTCCAGCTCCTGAATGTTGATGACCGACAACCAGCATTCGGCGATATCGGTCTTGCGCGCCCAGGCAGCGAATCGATCATCGGCTTTTCCGGCCGCAACCTTGCGCAGCTCAGAGACCACATAGGTGTCGAGGAGTAGCGCCATCGCGCCGTCACAACTCGGCCGGGCGCGCCGGGTCGCCGAGCCGTGGGATATCCAATGCCACTTCAGCCGCCTCGGGTTCCATCGCCAGCGCGTCGGCAAGCGAAGCGGGCGCGCCGGACAGGCGACGGTAATGCTCGATCGTCATCAACACGTGTGATGGCCGGCCGCGTTCGGTAATGAAAACCGGCCCGTCACCTGCGGCCTTCTTGACGCGACTGACGGCCTGATTGAATTCGCGACTGGAGACGTTCTTGATGCTCATTCCGAGACCTCCACGGATATTTGTAGATATATTGCTACTTTGGTCTCGTGATCAGGTTTGGTGAACCGCTTCAACGCTGACTCCGCGGCCAGTAGCGGACGCCTTCCAGTCCTTCGAAATCGCTGTCCTGGGTCCACACGATGGCCTGGACACGCCGTGCCGTGGCATAGATGATGCTGTCGGCCAACGGCAGCTTGTGGCGCAGGCGCTGCGCGGCTACGCCGCCTGCGTCTGACGTTCAGGCCGCCTATATTCCCCTATACTCAGGTCAATACTACAGCTGGGGAAAAACAATGTGCAAACATCAACCGGTGTTGCGGCATCGTGTGACCAGGTCCCTTCGTCGATGGGCCGTATTGTGCCTCCTCGTCGGCGCATGCTCTCTGGGTGCCCCCGCCCTGGGCGCCCCCGCGGACCTTCTCCTTGAGAACGTCAATGTCGTGGATGTGCGGCATGGCGCCTTGCTCCCCGGCCAGGATGTGCTCATCAGCGATGGTCAGATCAGCGCGGTGGTACCTCACCGCAGCCAGCGTGTACAAGCGGCAACGGTCGTAGCTCTCGAAGGGGTCTACCTGATACCGGGCCTGTGGGACATGCATGCCCACATCCGGTCCTACGAAGGGCGGGACATCCTGCCCATGTTCGTTGCCCAAGGTGTCACGGGGATTCGCGATCTCGGGCTCACCGACTTCGGACTCATCCGGCGATGGCAGGACGAGATCGAGCGAGGGGCGTTGCCGGGGCCGCGCATCGTGTCGTCGGGGGTCATCGTGGAGGGTGAGGTGC
>REEW01000196.1 GCA_007694885.1 Wenzhouxiangella sp.
CGCCGCGGACGGCTTCAGCGCTGTTCGATGGGCGGCACGGGGCGGTCTTCCGGGCCGATGTAGTCGGCGCCGGGACGGATGATGCGGTTGTTGGCGCGCTGCTCCATGACGTGGGCGCACCAGCCGGTGACCCGCGACATCACGAAGATCGGCGTGAACAGCCCGGTCGGAATGCCCATGAAGTGATAGGCCGAAGCGTGGTAGAAATCGGCGTTGGCGAACAGCTTCTTTTCCTCCCACATGGTGTTCTCGACCGCCTCGGAAACCGGGAACAAGACCGTGTCACCGACATCACTGGCGAGCTTGCGCGACCATTCGCGAATGATCGCGTTGCGCGGATCCTTCTCGCGGTAAACCGCGTGACCGAAACCCATGATCTTTTCCTTGGCCGCAAGCATGCGCAACACATCGTCGCGCGCCTGCTCAGGCGAGTGGTATTTTTCGATCATGGCCATGGCCATCTCGTTGGCGCCGCCGTGCAGCGGGCCACGGAGTGAACCGATCGCCCCGGTCACGCAGGAATGCAGGTCCGACAGAGTCGAAGCGCAGACCCGGGCGGTAAACGTGGACGCATTGAACTCGTGCTCGGCATACAGGATCAGCGAAACGTCCATCACCCGCGCGTGCAGATCGTTGGGTTTTTCGCCGCGCAACAGGTGCAGAAAATGACCGCCGATGCCGTCGTCGTCGGTTTCGACTTCGATGCGCACGCCGTCATGGCTGTAGCGGTACCAGTAGCTGATCATGGACGGAAACGACGCCAGCAGGCGGTCGGCCACGTCCTGTTGCTGACTGAAATCCGCCTCCGGCTCGAGATTGCCGAGAAACGAGCAGCCGGTGCGCAAAACGTCCATTGGATGGGCCGAGGCCGGTATCCGTTCGAGCACCTCCTTGAGCGCCGACGGCAGACCGCGCAGGGAGCGCAGGCGCGCACTGTAGGCGGCCAGTTCGTCGGCCGTGGGCAGATGCCCCTTGAGGACCAGGTGAGCGACTTCGTTGAAGCTGGCATTGTCGGCCAGGTCGTCGACCGCGTAGCCACGGTAGCGCAGGCTGTTGCCGGCCGCACCCACGGTGCAGATCGAGGTCTGTCCGGCTGACTGCCCTCTCAGTCCGGCTCCGATTTTCTTTTCGCTCATTCAGGACTCCTTGCTGAACAGTTGGTCGAGCTTGTTTTCATAATCGTGGTACCCGAGGATTTCGTAGAGCTCGTCGCGGGTTTGCATGTCGTCGATCACGCTGCGCTGGTGACCGTCGCGGGCCACCGCCTGGTAAACGCGCAGCGCCGCCTTGTTCATGGCCCGAAACGCGCTCAGCGGGTAAAGAACCATGGCGATGTTCGCCGAGGCCAGCTCGCCGACGCTGAACAGTGGCGTCTTGCCGAACTCGGTGATATTGGCCAGCACCGGTACCGGCACCTGGCGGGTGAAGGCGCTGAACTCTTCCAGGGTCTGCAGGGCCTCGGCAAAAATCATGTCGGCGCCGGCCTCGACGTAGGCGTTGGCGCGATCCACCGCGGCCGTCATGCCCTCGGAGGCGTGCGCATCGGTGCGCGCCATGAACACGAAACTCTCGTCGCTGCGCGCGTCGATGCCGGCGCGGACCCGGTCGGCCATTTCCTGCACGCTGACCAGCGCCTTGTTGGGTCGATGACCGCAGCGCTTGGCCTGCACCTGGTCTTCCATGTGGATCGCCGCCACCCCGGCTCGTTCCATCTCGCGCACGGTGCGCGCAATGTTGAAGGCGCTGCCCCAGCCGGTGTCGACGTCAACCAGCAGCGGCAGATCGCACACCGCGGTGATCCGGCGCGCGTCCTCGGCCACGTCGGCGAGCTGGCTGATCCCCAGATCCGGCAGCCCGAGGGAGGCATTGGCCACGCCCGCTCCCGAGAGATAAATCGCCTTGTGCCCGGCGTTCCCGGCCAGCAAGGCAGTGTAGGCATTGACCGTTCCGACGATTTGCACCGGCGGCTGCTCGGCCACCAGCGCCCGAAACCTCGAGCCCGCGGACGATTGCGACATGACAGGTATTCCCCGCTTGAAAGACAGCCCCTGATTTTAGCACGCAGACCGCTCGCCACCTGGCGCCCAGTGGGCCACTAGACGCGGTGCGCATGTGCCGTTTCCGCCGCCAGCAAGGCGAGATTGGCCAGGCCGGCAGCGTCCGCCTCGGGCAGAAACGGCAAGCTGATCGAACCTTGCGGCAGCACGAGTTCCAGGCTGACCAGGTCGTGGCGACGCTGGTAGGGGCTGCTGGTTACCCGCGCCTGCTGCACTTTTTCCAGATCAAAGCCGTCAAAGCGCCGGCCGAGCAGTCCGCGCCGCACCCACAGCATCCGCTCCTGCCGTGCCCAGCCCCAGTGGCGAAAGCGCAGATGCAGGGCGGGTACGGCCAGGGCAGCCAGGACCGCGACGGCCAGCAGGCTCCAGTGGCCCGGCCCCAGAACCAGGGCCAGCAGCACCAGCACCGCGACCAGGCCCACCAGCAGGCGCGACCAGGCAAACAGCCGGAAACGCGGACTGATGCCGTGGAACTCACGCGTCCAGACCAGCCCGGGCAACAATCGATCGCTCAGGACCAGATCCCCAGCCCGCAAGCCCGGCAGCAGAAAAGCGCTGCGGCCGCCGATCGCCTCCTGGTCGGAGCTGCGAGTCTGGCGAACCAGAAGGCTCCAGCAACCCAGCACACGGCCCACCGCAGACTGGCGCAGCAGCACCCCGGTGACCTTGTTGCGGCGCACCGTCTGCTCCCTCCGGTCCAGCAAACCGGCGGTCGCCACCAGCCGGTCGCCGCGCTCGAACAATTCAAACCGCCAGAAGCGCACCAGCGCCAGCAGTCCCGACAGCCCGAACAGCAGCAGCAAAAAGGCGATCAGCACCGATAAGCCCATGAGCCAGGAAGGACCGGGCAGGACCACCGCTTCGGCATTGTCTACCGCGGTTTCCACAAACTGGTCCACGCGGTCGCCGAAACGTTCGAGCAGGTTGCCGCCGACATAGAAAACCAGCCCGGCAATGACCCACACCTGGTTGCTCGAAAGACCGTGCAGGAACAGCCGACCGGCCGAGGCGGTAAACACCCTGGCCCCGGCCGGAGCCTGCGCAGCCTGGACGGAGTCTTCATCCTCGGTGGCAGCCGGACCGGCTGCGCGCGCGGCACTGATCCGGTCGCGCATGGTCTCGGCCAGCGAACGGGGGATCCCGGGCAGCTCAACTTCCTTGTCGGCCGCCCCCGGCGTTTGCAGGCTGAAGCGCACCAGTCCGAAGGGTCGAAAGTAAAACGGCTGACCGAGCTGGATGTTCTGGACTCGATCAAAACGCACCCGCAGCTCTTTCTGCTCGATCAGACCGCGCCGCACGCGCACTGCATCGGTTTCGAGCCGGAAGCGGAAGCGACGATGATAGATCATGGCTCCCAGGGTCGAGATCAGCACAAAGACCAGCACGATCAGGAGCAGTTCGCGCAGGCCCAGCCAGTCGGTAAAGGCCGCGCCGGCGCCGGCCCCGGCGAACACGAACAGGTTTTCGCGCACCTGGCGCTGCAGTCCGCTGACGATCAGAAAGACCAGGGCCAGCGGACTCAACCGCTGCCAGTCATCGGTCTGGTTCACTCCCGGGCCTCGTCGTCACCGTCGCGGATCTGCTCGAGCAGGTGCTGGCGCACACGTCGTGCCGACACCTGGTCCAGCCCCTCCACGCTCAGATCGGCGGCCATGCCGCCGGCGGTAAAGCACCTGACCCGCATCAGCCCGAACAGACGCTCCAGCGGACCGGAGGCCGTTTCCACGTGTTGAATCCGGCAAAACGGCAGGATCGCCGTTCGCTGCCAGATCAGGCCGGAGCGGTAAATCAGGTCGTGTTCGCGCAACGCCCAGCCGCGCCGGCGCGCGTCCAGAAAGGCAATCAGACCGAACCAGGCCATCGCTACGGCGGGCACAACCGGCAGCCAGCCCGGAAGCGCGATCTCGACGAAAGGCAGGCGCGGCCCGACCAGCGAGGCCGCAATCAGCA
>REEW01000091.1 GCA_007694885.1 Wenzhouxiangella sp.
CTCGCCTTCGCCGAGGATGTATTCGGTCACGTAGATGTCCATGGCCAGCACCGTGCCGTGCTCCAGGGCCATGCGAATGCCTTCTTCGTCGATGAAGCTGGCGTGCTCGATGGAGTCCACGCCGGCTTCGATGGCGTTGCGGATGCCGATGGCGCCGTGGGCATGCGAGGCGACCCTGCGCCCGTGCATGTGGGCTTCGTCGACCAGGGCGGTGAGTTCGTCGATGGTGTACTGCGGTGCGCCGACCTGGGTCCCGCGCGAGAGCACGCCGCCGGTCGAACAGGTCTTGATCATGTCGACATCGAACTTGACGTTGCGGCGCACCGCCTGGCGCACCGCCCACGGGCCGTCGGCCACGCCTTCGCCGGTGGCATTGAAATGCGGCGGCAGCAGGTTGTTGTCCGAGCAGTGGCCGCCGGTGATGCCGACCGGCGGGCCGGAAACGATCAGGCGCGGGCCGACGATGTCGCCCTCGGCGATGGCGTCGCGCAGGGCAACGTCGCTGAAGCCCGGCGCACCGACGTTGCGCACGGTGGTGAAACCGCTCATCAAGGTGACCCGGGCATTGCGCGCCCCGGTCAGGGTCTGGCGCGGCAGCGAGGCGGCCAGCCGGCGGTAGCCGTGCTGGTCGTGGTTGCTGGTCAGATGGACGTGGGCATCGCTCAGCCCGGGCAGGACGGTCTGCCCGCTCAGGTCGACGTGGCGTGCGTCCTCCGGCCGGGCCAGTTCCGCGACCGGTCCGACTGCGCTGATGCGGCCTTGCTCGATGACGATGGCCTGGGCCTCGAGTCGTTGCCCGCTGTCGACGTCGATCAGGTAGCCGGCTTCAATGTAGACCGTCTCGGCCTGGGCGGCAGCGGCAAGCGCCGACAGGACGGACAACAGCGGAAGGAACAAGCGATGCATGGGCAACCTGTAGGGTTTCGGGGACAAGCGGCCAAGAGTACTGGCCGGCTGTGACGAAGTCCAGCCGGCCCGGCAGGTCAGCGGTACTGCTGCCCCCGGCGGACGACGACGTCGACATCGCGCAGGATGTTGATGAAGCGCAGCACGTCGCCGCGCACGGCGATGATGTCGGCGTACTTGCCGGCCTCGATGGTGCCGACATCGTCCAGTACCCCCATCATCCGTGCCGGCCAGTAGGTTGCCGCGCGGATGGTGTCCATGGGGTCCATGCCCATGTGGTTGACCCACACCTCCAGCTCGGCCCAGGTCGACTGGCAGTGGAAGCTCAGCGGTACGCCGGAATCGGTGCCGATCAGCAGGGTCACGCCGGCCTCGCGCAGTTGGCTGAACTTCTTTTCCAGGGTCGGCTTGCGCGCCGGGGTCAGCTGAAAATAAGGCAGCCGCTCGGGGTGGCGGATCGATGCGCGAATGTCTTCGATGATTTCTTCATCCAGCCCCCGGTGCCAGCAGGGATCGTCCAGGTGCTCGGGATTGCGGATGGTGTGGACGTAGTTGAACAGGGGCTCGATCGTCGGCGTCCAGTACAGCGGACCCAGATCCATGCGGGCGGTGCGCTCGCGCAGTGCGGCGATCACTTCGTCCGGATAGATCGGCGCGGTCGACAGCCCGGTGTGTTCGAAGTTGTCCACGCCGGCCTTCAGTCCGCGAATGATTTCTTCCGGCCGATGGGCGTGGGCGACCACGGGCAGCCCGTGGGCGTGTGCTTCCTCGACCACGGCCAGGTACTCGGCTTCGCTCATCTGGTCATGATCGATGAGCTTGATCACGTCCACGCCCGCCTCGGCCAGTTGGCGTACCCGCGCGCGGGCGTCGTCTTCCCCGTGCACGCCCCAGCGATAGTGATCCGTGCCGGGATAGGGGCGATGCTGGATGAACGGGCCGGACACGTACAGGGTCGGGCCGGGGATGTCGCCGTCCTCGATGGCTGCGCGCACCGCCAGGATGTCGTCCAGCGGCGCGCCCAGGTCGCGGGCCGAAGTGACCCCGGCCATCAGCAGCTGTTCTGCCGAGGCCGGCATGATGTCATCGCGCAGGCGGTGGGTGTATTCGCGCCGCCAGTGGGCGTAGTCGGCGTGCCCGTTGAGCATCAGGTGAACGTGCATGTCCCACAGTCCGGGCAGCACACTCATGCCTTCGGTGGAAATCACCCGGTAGCCGTCCGGCACCTCAAGCGTGCCGACCTGGCCCACCGCCTCGATGCGCTCGTTGCGGACCAGGATCACGCTGTTGGCCAACGGCGGGCTGCCGTTGCCGTCGATCAGGCGTCCGCCGACCAGGGCCAGGCGCTCGGCGGAGACGGGCAGGGCCAGACCGGCCAGCAGAAGACAGAGGAAAACGCGTCGCATGACAGTCCATTCGTGTTGATCCAGACCGCAGAGCTTACCCGATTGGCAGAAGCCCGGGCCGGCACGACGAGCCGGGATGCAGCCAGATTCAGGCCGCCTGTCCCAGCTCGCCTGGCCGGTCGAGTCGTTCGAAATGATCCACCACCAGGTCGATCTGCTCGGCGGCCGACTCGGCCCGGTTGAAGGCCGCACGCAGGCTGGTCTGGCCCGGATGGCCCCTGGCGTACCAGCCCAGGTGCTTGCGCGCGATCCGCACCCCCCCAGGCTCGCCATAGAACGCGTGCAGGGCCTGAAGGTGGCCGACCAGGGTGTCGCGTACTTCGATCAGCGCCGGCTCCGGCAGGTGCTCGCCGGTTTCCAGGAAGTGCCGGATCTCGCGGAAAATCCACGGCCGGCCCTGGGCGGCGCGGCCGATCAGCAGGCCGTCGGCGCGGGTGTAGTCCAGAACCGCACGGGCCTTGACCGGTGAGTCGACGTCGCCGTTGGCCAGCACCGGAATGCGCAGCGACTGCTTGATCCGGGCAATGGTCTCGTATTCGGCCTCACCGGTGTACTTCTGGTCGCGGGTGCGGCCGTGCACGGCCAGCGCTTGGATGCCGCAGTCCTCGGCGATCCGCGCAATCAGCTCGCCGTTGCGGTGATCGGCGTCCCAGCCGGTGCGGATCTTGAGCGTGACCGGCACCTCGACGGCCGCGACCACGGCGCGCAGAATCCGCTCGACCAGGCCCTCGTCGCGCATCAGGGCCGAACCGGCCCATGCCTTGCAGACCTTCTTGGCCGGGCAGCCCATGTTGATGTCGATGATGTCGGCGCCAAGGGTCACGTTGTGGCGTGCGGCCGCGGCCATCTGCTCCGGTTCCGTTCCGGCGATCTGGACGCTGACCGGTTCCGGTTCGCCGACGTGATCCATGCGTCGACGGGATTTGCGCGTATGCCACAGCGAGGGGTCAGAGCTGGTCATCTCGGACACGGCCAGGTCGGCGCCGGATCGCTTGCACAGGAGCCGAAACGGCTTGTCGGTGATGCCGGCCATGGGGGCGAGCACCAGCGCCGGGGCGCCGTTGGTCTCGAACAGGTTCAAAGCGTGCGTTGCATCCCGTTGCGGTGAATCCATTGTGATTGAAGTCTCCAATCCTGCGCGCGGGTCGGATGGGGGCTGATTTGAAGCCGGTTCCGTGCTATTTTCGACCACTAAACGAGCGTGTGCAAATGGACAGCGTTCGCGGTCCTGCGGCATCCGCCAGTGGAGGACAGGCCATGACCACAGATCAGAACCGCCGCCGGTTCCACCGGTTTCCTTTCGAGGCCCGGGCTTTCTTGACCATCGGTACGGCCAAAAGCCTTCCCTGCGATCTCGTTGATCTGTCGATCAGCGGAGCGCTGGTGTCCCTGAGCGACCCGCTGGAGCCGGTTTCGGGTTGCGAGGGAGAACTCGGACTGGTCGTGACCGGCCTGGTCCGGGGCGACCGCGTTGACATCATCGGCCGGGTCGATGCGGTCTGGCAGCAGGGCAACCAGCTGGGCTGCCGCTTTATCGGCGTTGATGCCGACAGCTTTGCCCACTTGAAAACCCTGATTGAAGACAACCTGGGTGATCCGATGTTGCTGGACCGCGAACTGACCCAGCTCGATTACTGGCCCGGGGTGGAGAGCGCCTCGACCGTCTGATCGGCCTGGAACCAGTCGCCGAGAACCTCGAGCAGCTGGTCCCGACCCTGGCCCTTGACGGCCGAAAAGACCTGCACGCCGACCCGATCGTCCACCCTGCGCTGAACCTGCATCAGGGCCTCGTTTTGCTTGCCGCGGCCCAGCTTGTCGGCCTTGGTAAGCACCAGGTGCAGGGCCAGGCCGCGACTGCCGGCCCATTCGACCAGTTCGACGTCGCTGTCTTTGAGCGGGTGGCGAATATCCATGACCACGACCAGCCCGACCAGCGCGCGCCGGCGATCGAGATAGGTCTGGATCAGACCTTTCCAGTGGCGCTTGAGATCGCCGGCCACCTTGGCATAGCCATAGCCGGGCAGGTCGACCAGGTGGCGCATCGGGTCCAGGCGGAAAAACACCAGTTGCCGTGTCCGTCCCGGCGTTTTGCTGGTTCGGGCCAGCGAGGTCTGGTCGCACAGGCGATTGATCAGGCTGGATTTGCCGGCGTTGGAGCGGCCGGCGATGGCCACTTCGATTCCGCCATCGGGTGGCAGCTGCGACAGGTTGTGGACGCTGTCGAGATATTCTGCCCGACGAAAGAATGATTCAGGAATGCGCATGGACTGGATCACCTTCGCCAAAAAAGGCGATAATAGCAGGTTCGGAATTTTGATCAGGAGTACCCGGTAATGCTTCGATTCGTGGTGACCTTGCTGTTGCTGGCTCCCTTGTCCGTCTGGGCCGTCGGTGATCCGGAACGGGGTGCCGAGCTGGCCGAGGTTTGTGCCGCCTGTCATGGTCAGGACGGCAACAGCAGCGTGCCGAACTGGCCCAAGATCGCTGGTCAGCACCCGGACTATGCGGCGCGCCAGTCCATCCTCATCCGCGAGCAGGTGCGCGACGTGCCCGAAATGTATCCGATGGTCATGAACCTGTCCGACCAGGATCTGTGGGACCTGGCCGCCCACTATGCCCGCTTCGATGTCGAGCCGGGCGTGGCCGACGAGGAACTGGTCGAGCGCGGGCGCAGCCTGTACCAGGGCGGAGATCACGAGGCCGGCATTGCTTCCTGCTCGGGTTGTCACGGACCGGCGGGTGCAGGCATTCCCGGCGCCCATTATCCGAAGCTTCGGGCCCAGCACGCCGATTACACGGCCGATCGCCTGCGCCGCTACCGGGCCGGCGAGCACAATGGAGACAACGATCCCTACAGCCACATCATGGTCGCCGTTGCCCGTAACCTGAGCGATGCCGACATCGAGGCCGTCAGTTCCTACATCGAGGGCTTGCACATGGCCCGCTTCGAAGCCGTCTCCGGCCGCTGAATCAGGGAACCCGGAGGCGGAAAGCCGGTCTGTACCTAGATCGATTCATTCACACGCCTATTTCAGGATGACCGCCATGAACAAGTTTTTTCCCATGCTGATCGGTGCGCTGATGCTGGCGACTTTTTCGGGTTCGACGCTCGCTTCCGAGTTCGAGCAGGGCCGCCACTTCCATGCCATCGGCTCACCGAACTCGCCGCCGACTGACCGGGTCGAAGTGGTCGAGGCATTCGCCTATCCCTGTCCTGCCTGCAACAGCTTTCTGCCGATCATCAACCGCTGGGCCGAGCAGCTCCCCGACGACGTGACGCTGAGCCACCTGCCGGTCGGTTTGCAGCCGGGCTGGGACGTGTTCGCCCGCGTCTATTACACTGCCGACGTTCTCGGTCTGGGCGCGGAAGCCCACGAAGCCATGTTCCGCGCGCTGCACGAAGAGCGCCGCCAGTTTCGCAGCATCGAAGACATCGCCGAGGTCTACACCGAGTTCGATGTCGACGTCGAGGAGTTCGTCAGCACTTCGCAGTCCTTTGCTGTTGACGGGCGCATGCGCCGCAATCGCAACGAGGTCATGCGCTTCGGTGTGCGCGGTACGCCGAGCATGATCGTGCAGGGCAAGTGGCGGTTGAGTCCGACCGATTTCAACAGCTACGAACAAATGCTCGCGGCGGTCGACTACCTGGTCGAGCGTGAACTGGCTGCGCTGGATCGGGCAGGCAACGGAAACTCGGGCGCTGAATAGGGCCCGATGACTTCCGAGCGCCGGCAGCTCAAGCTGCTGAGCTACAACATTCAGGCTGGCACCACGACCGAGAATTTCCGCGAGTACGTCACCAAGAGCTGGCGGCAGTTGTTGCCGAACAACCAGCGCGTTGCCAATCTCGACGCCATCGCCGACCTGGTGACCGACTACGATATCGTTGCGCTGCAGGAAGTCGACTGCGGCAGTCTGCGCTCGGGCTTTCTCAACCAGGCCAAGTACCTGGCCACCCATGCCGGTTTTCCGTTCTGGAACTATCGCGGCAACCGCAAGGTCGGGGTGATTGCCCACGCCGGGATCGGGCTGCTGAGCCGAATCGAACCGGCCCTGGTCGAAGAGCACCGCCTGCCGGGCGCCATACCCGGGCGAGGCGCGTTGGTCGTGCGCTTCGGCGAGGGCGAGCAGGCCCTGTGGCTGATCGTCTTGCACCTGGCCCTGGGGCGGCGTGCGCGCGCTCAGCAGCTGCGCTACCTGGCCGGCCAGGTTCGCGACTATCCCAACGTGGTCGTGATGGGCGACTTCAATACCGGGCCCGGAGCGCGCGAGCTGCGCGAGTTCTGTGACCAGGCCGGCCTGATCCTGCCGACCGGCGATATCCTCACCTATCCATCCTGGCAACCGCAGCGATCGATTGATCACATCCTGATCTCGCCGAACATGGACATCGCCGATCTTCAGGCTCTGGGAGTGAACTACTCCGATCACCGGCCGCTGTCGATGAAACTGAACCTGGGCGGAGCCGTGGACTTACCAGGCCATGCGGACCGCGATCACAAGCAGCAGAAAGCCAAAAATGCGTTTCAGGTGAGTCGCCGGTAGGCGATGGGCCAGGGCGACCCCGGCGGGCGCGCCAAGAGCACCGCCCAGACCAATCACGATCAGCCCCGGCAGATGCACGTAGCCGATGCTGTGATCGAACAGCACCTGGCCCCAGCCGGCAATCACGAAACCAAGCAGGCCGCCCAGCGCGATCGGCCAGCCGCAGGCCGAGGCAATGGCCACGGCGCGGACCATGGGGAAGCCGTTGCGCGCCAGGTACGGCACATTGAAGCTGCCGCCGCCGATGCCCATGATGGCCGATACGGCACCGATCAGCGGCCCGATCAGTGCCCAGGCGCGCGGAAAGGGCGCTCGATCGCTTTGCGGAGGATTCACGGCCAGCAGCATGCGCAGGCCGATGACCGCGGCCAGCACGGCGAATATGCGGCCCAGTAACAGGCCCGGCAGCTGGGCGGCCAGCAGGGCGCCGAGCAGGGCGCCGCCGGCCACCGCCGGGCCGAGCCGGGCGACCACGGGCCAGTCGATCCCGTGGCGGCGGTCGTGGAACCAGATCGCGCTGGCCGAGGTCAGCAACATGGTGCCCAGTGACGTCGCCACCGCCATCGGCACCGCGATTTCGACATCGGCACCTTGCCAGCGCAGGATGAATGCAAGTGCCGGCACGATGACCAGGCCGCCGCCGATGCCCAGCAGGCCGGCCAGGACGCCCGCGACCAGCCCGGTCAGCGCAAACAAAATCAGGAGCAGTAGCACTTGTTGGCTGGACCCGGAAAGCGTGACAATGTCGCCCATGTTGAACGATTCCTTCTCGGCATGGCAAGCCTGATGCGTCGCGGCGTGATCATTGCGCTGGTCGCGCTCCTCGGCGGCTCTGCCTGGGCCGACCGTGCCGACGAACGCGATCAGTTCCGCCAGGCCTGGGAAGCGGCCGGCCGCGGCGACCAGGCCGCGCTGCGCGCGGCCATCGATTCCCTTCCGGACTACCCGCTGACTCCTTTCCTGGAAGCCGAGCTCAAGCGCCAGCGCATCGACCGGGTCGATCATTCCGAGATGGCGGTGTTCCTGGCCCGCTATCGCGACTGGTCATTCGCTCCGGGCCTGAGAACGGCGTGGCTGCGCAGCCTGGGTCGCCGTGGCGACTTCGCCGAACTGATGCGGCACGGCCGCGAAGCGACCGACGCAGAGGTGCGTTGCTGGCTGCTGCGGGCCGATATCGAGGCCGGGGTGGACGATGGTCTGGAAGATCGGGTCAGCGCGATGTGGCTGGTTGGCCGGTCGCAGCACGACGCCTGCGACTCGGCGTTTGCGTGGTGGCGGGAGCGCGGCTATCCCGCGGAGGGTCAGGGCTGGACGCGCTTTCAGCTGGCCATGGAGTCAGGCAACACCGGCCTGGCGCGCTACCTGCGGCGCTACCTGAACCGGGCCGAGCGCGAGTGGGCGGAGCGCTGGCTGACCGTTCATGCGCGCCCCCAGCTGTTGATCCGCCAGGTTCGTCAGTGGCCCGATGACGAACTGGCCCGCCACCTGGCGTCGATCACCCTGCAGCGCCTGGCCCGCAGCGACTGGGATCAGGCCGATGGCTACTGGCGACTGGTCCAGCGGCGCTTTGATTTCAGCCAGTCCGAACGCGCCAGCATCGAACGCGAGATCGCCCTGTTCCGGGCCGTTGCCCTGAATGCGGATGCGCCGGCCGCGATCGACGCGCTCCCGGAGCGGGCCGTGGACCAGCAGATGCTGGAGTGGCGAGCCCGCGCGGCGATGGCGCATGGCGACTGGCCGGAGGTGCTGGACAGCATCCAGCGCATGAGCCTGGCCGAGCAGGGCCAGGGCCGCTGGCGCTACTGGCGCGGACGGGCGCTGGCGGCCATGAATCGTCCCGAGGCCCTGGTGGCCTTCGGTTCGCTGGCCGGAGAGGCGACCTATCACGGTTTTCTTGCCGCATCCAGGCTGGGCCAGGACTTCAACCTGTGCGAAGAGGAGCTGAGCGTCGATCCGGCCCGCCAGCGCCGCCTGATGCGCGATGCGGAGTTCGAGCGTGCGCTCGAGCTGTTCCAGGTCGGCCTGGTCAGCCATGCCCGGCGCACCTGGACCGGTGTCTGGCGGCGCCTGAGTGCCGAGGAACGCCACCAGGCCGCCCTGCTGGCGGCCGGCTTCGGCTGGCACGATCGAACCATTGCCGCGCTCGGGGCGGTCGGGGCGATGCGCGCCTATCCGTGGCGCTTCCCGATCGTCGAAAAAACCCGGGTGATGGCCTACAGCGAACGCTGGCAGGTGGATCCGGCCCTGGTCTACGGCCTGATGCGGGCCGAGTCGGCGATGCAGCCCGACGCGCTGTCGCCGGCGGGCGCTCGTGGTCTGCTGCAGCTGATGCCGACCACGGCCGGTGCGGTGGCCCGCCGCAACGGCCTGCCCTACAACGGCCAGGGCGAGCTGATGGATCCGGCCATCAACATCCCGCTGGGCATTGCCCACCTGGCCGAGTTGCAGGAGCGGTTCGACGGCCAGTGGATCTACGTGGCCGCCGCCTACAACGCCGGAATCAACGCCGTCAATCGCTGGCTCGATGATCGTCCGCGAACCGATCCGGACATCTGGCTGGAAACCCTGCCATTTTTCGAGACCCGCGACTACGTGCCAAGAGTGCTGGCGTTTGCCACGATTTACGAGTGGCAGCTGCAGCGCTCGCCGCAGGTGCTGGCCGGCAATATCCTGCCCGGGCACTCGAACCAGGCTGCCCGTTTCCAGTGCAGCGAATAGCCTGCCGTGTCGGCTGAATCATCCAACGACCCGGTTCTGGACGGCCTGGACATCTACCAGGTCGGCGGGTCGGTGCGTGATCGACTGCTGGGTCTGGAGCCGGGCGATCGCGATTGGGTTGTGGTCGGCAGCTCGCCCGAGGAAATGATAGCGCGCGGTTTTCGCCCGGTCGGGCGCGACTTCCCGGTCTTCCTGCATCCGCGCAGCGGTGAGGAATACGCCCTGGCACGGACCGAACGCAAGCAGGGTCGTGGGTACCACGGCTTTGTTTTTCATACCGGCCCGGAGGTGACGCTGGAGGCGGACCTGGCCCGTCGTGACTTGACCATCAATGCCATGGCCTTGACCGGCGACGACCGCCTGATCGACCCCTACAACGGGCGTATTGATCTGGAGCTTGGCGTTTTGCGCCACGTCTCGGACGCGTTTCGTGAGGATCCGGTGCGCATTCTTCGACTGGCCCGGTTCGCTGCCTGCTTCGAGGACTTCTCCGTCGCCGACCCGACCGTCGCCGTATGCCGCGAGATGGTAGCCGACGGTGAGGTTGCCCATCTTGTCCCAGAGCGGGTCTGGCAGGAAATGAGCCGGGCCCTGATGTGCGCCCGGCCGTCGCGCTTCATCACGGTTTTGCGCGAGGTCGGCGCGCTCAAGGTCGTGCTGCCCGAAGTCGACGCCTTGTTCGGTGTGCCGCAGGCGCCCGAGCATCACCCGGAAATCGATAGCGGCCGGCACACCCTGATGGTGCTGGAAAAAGCCGCCGAGCTGGGCGGCGCGCTGCCCGCGCGGTTCGCTGCCCTGGTTCATGACCTGGGCAAGGCGGCCACGCCGCGCGAGCAGTGGCCGGCGCATCATGGGCACGAGCATCGTGGCGTTGGCCTGATCCGGTCGCTGTGCGAACGTCTCAGGGTGCCCAACGACTGCCGCGAGCTGGCTTTGCTGGTCGGCGAGTTTCACCTGCTGGTCCACCGCGCCGCGGAACTGAAGCCGGCAACCCTCGTGCGCCTGCTCGAACGTCTCGACCTGTTTCGCCGACCGGAGCGGCTGGAACCCTTTCTGCTTGCCTGCCAGGCCGATTATCGCGGACGTCTGGGCCTGGAAGACCGGGCCTATCCCCAGGCAGAACGGATTCGGCATGCGTTTGCTGCGGCACGCCAGGTGGAAGCCCGGGCCCTGGTCGAACAGGGCCTTGAAGGTGCGGCCATCGGCGAGGGCCTGCGGCGGGAACGGATTGATCGGGTTCGAAGGGCACTGGCTGATTAAAACGCGGTGATGTGGCGTTTTTCCAGCATGTCCCGGTAGTCTGCCGCGGGCAGCGGTTTGCCGAGCAGAAAGCCCTGCACGAAATCGACCCGACATTTGATCATGTAGCCCAGTTGTTCTCTGGTTTCCACGCCTTCGGCGACGACCTGCATGTCCAGGCTGTGGATCAGCTCGACGATGGCGTGAGTCAGCGCCAGCTGGCGATCGTCGCTCTCGATGCCGGTGATGAAGCTGCGATCGAGCTTGACGTAATCGACCTTGAGGCGTTGCAGATGGGCCAGCGCACTGTAGCCGGTGCCGAAATCATCCAGGCTGACCTTGATTCCGCGCTCTCGCAGCCGGCCGATGGTTTCCAGACCGGCCTCGAAATCGCTGATGGCGCTGTTTTCGGTGATTTCCAGATTGACGAACTCCGGCGAGACGCCGTGCCGTGCGCAGATTTCGCTGAGTCGATCGGGAAGATCTGGCTGGGTGAAGCGCTGTGGAGAAACATTGATCGAGACGGTGACCGGGGTCAGCGAAAAATCCGAGTGCCAGTCGGCCAGCTGCGCGACCGCGTTGTCGAAGAGTTGATCTTCCAGCTCGTCAAGAACACCCAGGGCCGAGGCATCCTGTAAAAAGTAGGCTGGATTGAGCAGGCCACGCTCCGGGTGCTCCCAGCGCAGCAGGGCCTCGAAACCGATGATGCAACGCTGGCGGATGCTGATCAGGGGCTGGTAGAACAGCACGAACTGGCCGTCCTTGTGGGCGCGTCGCAGTTCGCTTTCCACTTGCAGCATGTCGCGCGGTTCGGGTTGGTCCGTTCTGGATCGGTGCAACAACAGATCCTCGCCGGCGGCTGCCGCCTGCATCTGGGCGCGCTCGGCGTACTGGATCAGATCGGGCGCGGTGGTTGCATCATCCGGGGCAAAGCACAATCCCCCGCTGGGCTTTAGAACCAGGTCATGGTCATTGCGTCTGAACGGCTGCCGGACCTGGTCCAGGATCGCGGTGGCATGAGCAATCGCCCGGTCGCGTCGCCGGATATCCGGCATCAGGATCAGGAAATCGCGCTCGCCGGTGCGACCGAGTAAAAAGCGTCGCGGCTGCCGGTCCCGGATTCGCCGGGTCAGTTCTCGCATCAGGTCCTCGGTCTGGTGCTGGCCCATGGCTTCGCTGACGACCTTGAACTGGTGCAGGCCCACCGACAGGATGCCGATCTGGCTTTCGGGCTTGCGGCGCAAGGCGAGCATCTCGCGACCGAGCAAATCCTGCATCTGGCGGCGATTGGGCAGCCCGGTCGCCGGATCATGGGTGCGAAAATACAGCAGCCGCCGTTCGGCGGCGCGTGCCTGATCGCGCGCCGAGCTCGCCCGGCGCTGCTCGGTTTCGAGCAGCCAGATCACGCTGCTCAGGGCGATGGTCATCAGCAGCAGCAGCCCGGCCAGACCGACATACTGGCTGTGCGGGATGAAGGTCTCCTGTACGACCATCCAGGTCGTCAACGAAGCGCTGTAGACCAGGTGCAGGCCGTACGCCCCGAACGACAACGTTGCCACCAGCGGGCTGATCTGGAACTCGCTCGCCTGGCCGCGCGCCCTGAACATCGCCAGCGACAGAGCGATGTAGGTCGCGCCGCCCGCCAGGTAGGGAAGGGTGTGGCGCACGCCGTGGGCCGGACCGGTCATCCCCCGGGCCGCAAGCCAGCCGGCCAGCACCGCGACCATCATGCCGACGAAGGCGCCGGCGATGATCAGCTGAGGTTCGCGCCGGATCCGGAACGATTTCAGGCGAATGCTGCCGTGAATCCCCAGCCAGAGCCAGATCAGATGCGGGGGAAGGGCACCGAGCGCGATCACAGTGACCATCTGGCGGGGCAACCCCAGGGGGTCCCCATACTGGCCGAGCGCCAGGCTTGCAGCACCCCCGGTCAGGGAAATCGTCAGTGCCGAAAAGGACAGTGCCAAGTGCAGCAGGTAACGCCGCCGACGCAAGCGCAGAAACAACCACAGCAGAAACGCAAGCAAGAGGCTCGCCAGGCCCTGGGCGAGCTGGTTGGCAATGGCAAAGTCGTAGGACGACATGATGTCAATGTAACCGAAGCCAGGGCTTGAGAGTCATCACTTTCAGCCTGATTCTTTGTGATGTATTTATCATTCAATGATTCAGGCCATTCGGCAAATGCCGGCAAAATCGGCGTCTTCACAAAAGTCGTTGACAGCACCGGCACCGGGTTCTGATAGTCTTGCGCGGCTTCCCTTGGAGGATATCAAGCTGTGCCCCTAACCAGACTCGCGTTGAGCAATCCCGTCGCCGTGGCGGTCGGTTGCATCCTGCTGGTGATTTTCGGGCTGCTCAGTCTCAGCCGCCTGCCGATCCAGATGACGCCCAACATCGATCGCCCGACGATCACCATCAGCACCGGATGGCGCGCAGCAGCACCGTCCGAGATCGAGTCCGAAATCGTCGAGCCGCAGGAAAATCAGCTTCGTGACGTGCCCGGACTGCAGCGCATGACCTCAACGGCCAGCCAGGGCCGCGCTTCAATCAACCTGGAATTCGACGTCAACGCCGATTTGAACCGGGCCCTGATCGAGGTCATCAATCGCTTGAACCAGGTCCCGCGCTACCCGGCAGACGCCAGTGAGCCGACCGTACGCGTGGGCTCCGACCAGTTCGGCGACACCATTGCCTGGTTTGCCATCCGGCCGATGGAAGGCAATATGCGCCCGATCATCGAGTATCAGGATTTCGTCAACGAGGTGGTCAAGGAACGGGTCGAGCGCATTCCCGGGGTCTCTTCGGCCAACCCCCGCGGCGGTCGCCAGTTCGAAGTCCGAATCACCTTCGACCCGTTCCAGGCTGCGGCCATCGGCGTCGACCTGACCCGGGTCGGCCAGCGCCTGGGGCAGAACGCAGACGTGTCCGGCGGATTTCAGGAGGTTGGTCGACGACAGTTCACCCTGCGTTTTGCCGGCCAGTACCAGATCTCGGATCTGGAAAACCTGGTTCTGGACTGGCGCGACGGTCGCCCGGTTTTCCTGGGAGACGTCGCCACGGTGGAACGCACCATGCGCGACTCGAGCGGGGTGATGACCCAGAACGGCGGCCCGTCGATCTCGATGAACGTGATTTCCGAGCCGGGTGTCAACGTGCTCGAGGTCATGGCCGAACTCCAGGCGGTGATGGAGGAACTGCGCGAGACCCACCTGGAGCCGGCCGGTCTGTCGATCACGCAGGTGTCCGATGACACCATTTACATTCGCCAGTCGATCGCCATGGTCGCCACCAACCTGCTGCTGGGGATGGGCCTGGCCATCATCGTACTGTGGTGGTTCTTCCGCAAGATGCGCGCCACGCTGATGGTGGCCCTGGCGATTCCCTTGTGCCTGTGCTTCGCCTTCCTGGTGCTGGACGGTGCCGGTCGAACGCTCAACGTGATTTCGCTGGCCGGCCTGGCGTTCGCCGTCGGAATGGTGCTTGACGCGGCGATTGTCGTGCTCGAAAACATCGTTCGGCAACGAGAGATGGGTCGGGCCCCGCTGGAAGCCGCGGATCGGGGGACCGGGCAGGTCTATGGTGCATTGCTGGCCTCGACTGCCACCACCGTGGCCATTTTCGTTCCGGTGATTTTTCTCCAGGACGAGGCCGGCCAGCTGTTTGCCGATCTCGCCGTGGTCATTTCGGCGGCCATTATCTGCTCGCTGCTGGTAGCGATCATCGTATTGCCGGCGGCCAGTTATCGCCTGCTCGGTGATGCCACTCTGGTCGACCGCAAGGCCAACTGGTGGCAGGCGGCGACCGGCGTGATCATGAAGATGACCGACACGCCGCGTCGCCGCTGGAGCTGGATCGGTGGCCTGACCGTCGTCCCGATCCTGATCGGCGTTCTGCTGCTGCCGCCGGCCGACTATTTGCCGGAGGGTCAGCGCAACTTCGTGTTCGGCTTTATCCAGACGCCATCCGGCATGGGTCCGGAAACGGCCGAGCGAGAACTGGTCGACGTGATCAACGAGCGCCTGATGCCGTTTCTGGAAGGCGAGCGCGAGCCGCAGATTCGCAGCAGCTTCCTCGGCTTTTTCGGTAGCGGCGCCTTTTTCGGCATTCGCGCCGAACACGATGAAGACGTCGACCGCCTGGTCGAGGTGGTCAACTCGGAAATCCTGACCGGGTTCCCGGATACCTTCGGTCGCGCCAACCGGTCGCCGATCTTCGGCGGGCGCGGCAGCCGCCGGATCGACGTCGACCTGCAGGCGGCCGATGTCGAGGATCTGCTCGAAGCCGGCCAGCTTGGTTTCAGGCTGATCCAGAGCGCGCTGCCCGGGGCCACGGTCCGGCCGGTGCCGGGTCTGGAACTGGCCGAGCCGGAACTGCGCCTGATGCCCGACGACCGGCGCATCGCGGAACTGGGCTGGACCCGCGGTGACGTGGCCAACCTGACCCGGGCCTTGGGCAGCGGTGCCTACCTGGGCGACTACTTCGACGGCGACCGGCGACTCGACGTGATCCTGCGCGGCGAAGCCTGGGTGACGCCGGAGGAATTGATGGGCATGCCGTTGCACACCCCCTCGGGGCGGGTTGCCACGCTTGGCGAGCTGACCCGGCTGGAGCTGACCGCAGGCCCCAACCAGATCCGGCGGGTCGATCGCCGTCGCACGCTGTCCCTGCAGGTCACTCCGCCTTCGGGCATGCCGATGGAAACGGCCATCGAGACGCTGCGCAGTGACGTCGAGCCGCAGCTCAGGGCCGCCCTGCCGGCTGATGGCGTGATCAGCTACCGCGGCACGGCCGAAGCTCTGGGCGAGACCTTGCGCAACCTCGGCGGCAGTTTCATCCTGGCCGTGATCATTCTTTACCTGCTGATTTCGGCGCTGTTCCGATCGTTCCGCGACTCCATCCTGGTCTTGATGACCATACCGATGGCGACCGTGGGCGGAATCATCGCCCTGCGCATTACCGGCTGGGTCACCGGCCAGGCCATGGACATGCTGACCATGATCGGCTTCGTGATCCTGCTCGGGCTGGTGGTCAACAATGCGATTTTGCTGGTCTACCGGGCCCGTGACGGCGAGCGCGACGGCCTCGGTCGTCGCGAGGCGGTGGAAACGGCGGTGCGGCTGAGGCTGCGTCCGATCCTGATGAGCACCTTCACCAGCCTGTTCGGAATGATGCCGCTGCTGTTGCTGCCCGGGGCCGGAACGGAACTTTATCGCGGCCTGGCTGCCGTCATAGTAGGAGGAATGGCCTTGAGTGCGCTGTTTACCCTGATCCTGCTGCCGAGCCTGCTCAGGGTCAACGAGGACAAGGTCCGGGCGCCGGAAGGCGACGTGGTGCCGGCATGAGGAGTTTGCAGATGAAAGTACTGGTGAGCGGGGCGTTGCTGGCCCTGCTGTTATTGCCATCGGCTCAGGCCCAGTTCGGCGGAGCTTCGCCGGTGGAGCTGAGCGAGGCCCGGGTCACCATGATGTCGCCGACCATGCAGGTCGCCGGCACCGTGGTGTCGCGATCCAATGCCTATCTTTCGGCCGAAGTGGAAGGCCGGCTGATCGAGGTGGCCGACGTCGGCAGCCGGGTCGAAGCTGGCGAGACGGTGGCCCGCATCGAAGATTCGACGCTGCGCCTGCGGGCCCAGGAGTTGGCGGCCGAGATCGGCCGCGCCGAAGCGCGCTTGCGTTTTCTCGAGGCCGAGCTGATTCGCTTCGAGCGTCTGGCCGAAACCAACCTGGCGGCACTCAGCCAGATCGAGCAGACCCGCTCGGAGCGCGATGTGGCGACCGGCGATTTGGCCGTGGTGCGCAGTCGCCTGAGCCAGATCGAGGAGCAGATCGAGCGCACCCGTATCCAGGCGCCGTTCCCCGGCATGATTGTCGAGCGGGTCAGCCAGGCCGGCGAGCGCGTCGCGATCGGCGCGCGCGTGGTCCGACTGGTCAATCCGGACAGCCTGGAAGTGGTCGCGCGCGCGCCGCTGAATTACTACCGTTTCGTCAAGGCCGGCGACGAGCTGGGCGTGAGCGTGGCCGGCGACGAGCTGCTCGCGCCGGTCCGAACAGTGGTCAGCGTGGGCGATGAAGCCCGCCACGTGTTCGAGCTGCGCCTGGACATGAGCGAGCCGCTCCCGGTGGGCCAGACCGTGCGGGTAACCATTCCCACCGCCAACGTGCGCGAGGTCCTGGCCGTGCCGCGCGACGCCCTGGTCCTGCGTGGCGACGGCATTGCCGTGTTCATCATCGACGAAGAAAACAAGGCCCGGCGCATCCGGGTAACCACCGGGATCGGTTCCGGCGAATGGATCGAAGTGGCCGGTCCCATTCAGGAGGGCGACCGCGTGGTCATCCGCGGCAACGAGCGCCTGCGGCCCGGGCAGGAAGTCAGCGTTCGCGGGTAGTCTGCTCGGCGGATATCGAGCGGGACCGCCCCGGGCTGGTTCCCGAACGCCAGGCTGCCTTTATCTGTTTTTCGACTCGGTGTCTGCGCGCTCGAACCAGCCCAGCAACGAGCGATAGTGAGACTCGCCGTAGCACTCGATCAGGCGCCGGGTGTGATCGTCGGACGGATTGCGCAGCGCCTGCAGGCGCTTTTCGATGAAGGCCGGGCTCAACTCCAGGCCGCACCAGTGCTCGATGCAGTGGCGCCATTCCTTGTAGTTGCGTGGAATCGGGTCGGTCGTCTCAGTCGTCATGGGCGAGCTCCCAGTCTGGAAACGGATCGGCCATGTGCGCCCATTGCTGCGGCTGAAAACGCTTGACCGGGATCAGGCAGGCCTCGAGCCGCCGGCGCAGATCGGCCTCGTCGTAGTCGCTGCCGATGAACACCAGCTCCTGGCGGCGGTCGCCGAACTCCGGATGCCAGCGCTGCTTGATCAGGTCACGCCAGCCGGGATCGTCCGGCCATTGTTCGCGGGCGATCGCGCTCCACCACATGCCCAGCGCCTGGTGACGGATCTGGGGTCCGGCCTGGCTCAACTCACCGACCCAGTCTGGCCGCGTGGCCAGCCAGAAATGGCCCTTGGCGCGCAATATTCCTGGCCACTCGCTGTTGAGGAAGGCGTGAAACTTGAACGGGTCCAGCGGCCGGGGGTCGCGCCAGGTGAAATGGCGGATGCCGTATTCCTCGGTTTCCGGCACGTGCTGACTGAACTCGTAGAGTTCCCGGTACCACAACGGATGAGTCTGGGCCCGGGCGAAGTCGAAGCGGCCGGTGGACAGAATCTGATCGACGCCTACGTCCGCATGGCGGGTCTCGATCAGCTCGGCGTTCGCGTTGAGGGCGCGCACCACCCGGCGTACCGTGGCCAGCTGGTCGGCGTCGACCAGGTCGCACTTGTTGATGATCAGCGTGTCGGCGAATTCGATCTGGTCGACCAGCAGGTCGACCAGGGTGCGCTCGTCGTCCTCGCCCAGCGATTCACCGCGATCGGCGAGCAGGTCCTGGGAAGAAAAGTCTTCAACCAGGCGCGCGGCGTCGATCACGGTCACCATGTTGTCGAGGCGGGCCACGTCGCTGAGCGAGCGGCCGTCCTCGTCGCGAAACTCGAAGGTCGCGGCCACCGGCAGGGGTTCGGAGATGCCGGTCGACTCGATCAGCAGGTAGTCGTATGCGCCGCTCTCGGACAGGCGCCGGACCTCGGTCAGCAGGTCATCGCGTAGCGTGCAGCAGATGCAGCCGTTGGTCATTTCGACCAGGCGCGCGTCGGTGCGCTGAAGGTCGGCATCGCCGGCCCGGATCAGGTCGGCGTCAATGTTGACTTCCGACATGTCGTTGACGATGACCGCCACCTTCAGGCCTTGGCGGTTGTTCAGGACCCGGTTGAGCAGGGTGGTCTTGCCGGCGCCGAGAAAACCGGACAGCACGGTGACGGGAAGCAGGGAACGGGCGTCCATGGGGAACCTCGATAGCGTTACAACATAACATTCTAGCAGCCGGCTGGCCCGGATGGAATGACGCTGCCGTGGGTCCTTGACGGTTCTGGTTGCTCAGGTCTCGTCGGCTGCGCCGGCCACGGCAAAGACTTTCTGCTGACCGTCATCGACCAGGCGTACCCGGCAGCGGTACAAGCGGCTCAGATTGTCCGCGCTGAGCAGATCGCGGGTCGCCCCGGCGGCCCATTCGCCGTTGCCGTAGAGCATCAGCACGTGGCTGCAGTAGCAGGTCGCCAGGTTGACCTCGTGCAAGGCCATGATGGCGCCCTTGTGGCGTTCCCGGACGCGCCGCCCGAGCACGTCGAGAATGGTGACCTGGTTGGCCGGGTCGAGGTGGTTGGTGGGTTCATCGAGCAGCAGGATGCGCGGGTCCTGGACCAGCAGGGTGGCCAGCGCCAGGCGTCGCGATTCGCCGCCGGACAGGTTCATGCAGCTGCGCCCGGCCAGGCCGCCCAACCCCAGCTCGGCCAGGGCGGAGCGGGCCAGCGCGCGATCGGCGGCGGTTTCGCGACTCCAGGCGTTGAGGTGGGGGTGGCGCCCGACCAGCGCGGTTTCCTCGCAGCTGGCGTCAAAAGCGTAACCGGTATGCTGGGTCAGCATGCCCAGTTCCCGGGCGATGCGGCGGCGGCCCAGGCGGTTGAGGGGCCTGCCCGAAAGGCACACCCGGCCGGCCCTGGGCTCGAACACGCCGGCCAGGGTTTTCAGCAGGGTTGTCTTGCCGACGCCGTTGGGCCCGAGCAAGCCCCAGAATTGCCCGGCCTCGATGCGCAGGTCCAGGGACTCGACGACGTCCACCGAGCCGATCCGGACCGACAGTTGCTCGGCTGT
>REEW01000194.1 GCA_007694885.1 Wenzhouxiangella sp.
GAGTGCTGACCTTGACCACTGCAACCATTGTTCTGGCCGGCCTGGCCTGGCTGGGACTGCTGTTCGCCGCCGCCGTCTACGGCGAGCGCAGCCGGGCCCTGACCCGCAGAGCCTGGCCGGTGATCTACTCGCTGTCGCTGGCGGTCTACTGCACGGCCTGGACCTTCTACGGCACCACCACCCAGGCCGCGCGCTCGGGCTGGCCGATCCCGCCGACCTTCATCGGCACCATCGCCCTGTTCGTGTTCGGCTTTCCCTTCCTGCTCAAGCTGGTCCGCCAGAGCAAGGCCGAGAACTCCACCAGCATCGCCGACTTCATCGCCAGCCGCTTCGGCAAGTCCTCGACCCTGGCCGCCGCGGTGACCGCCGTGGCCCTGATCGGCATGGTTCCCTACATCGCCCTGCAGCTGAAAGCCGTGGCCATGAGCTTCGGCGCGCTGACCCTGGGCGCGGTCGATGAAACCGAGCTGACCACCTGGCTGGACCTGGCCTTTTACGTGGCCGTGTTCATGGCCGTGTTCGCCATGCTGTTCGGCACCCGCCGGGCCTCGGCCACCGAGCACAACCGCGGCCTGGTCGTGGCCATGGGGTTTGAGTCGCTGCTCAAGCTCTCGGCCATGCTCGCCCTGGGCGCGTTCGTGGTCTTTAGCCTGTACGGCAGCCCGGCCGGACTGCTGGCCGAGACGACCCTGCCGGCGTTTACCAACGCCGATAATTTCATCACCCTGAGCCTGCTCGGCGCGCTGGCCATGTTCACCCTGCCGCACCAGTTCCACATCGGGGTGGTCGAGTGCCGGGACGAGTCGCACCTGCGCGCGGCGCGCTGGCTGTTTCCGCTGTTTCTGATCCTGATCAGCCTGCCGATCGTGCCGCTGGCCCTGGCCGGCAACGCGCTGCTGGCCGGGCAGGGCACGCCGCCGGATCTGTACGTGTTGCTGCTGCCGCTGGCCGACGGGCAGAACGCGCTGGCCCTGTTCGCCTTTCTTGGCGGCCTGAGCGCGGCCACCGGCATGGTCGTGCTGGCCTCGCTGACCCTGTCGATCATGATCGGCAACCACTGGCTGACCCCGGCGCTGGTCAATCGCGGCTGGGCCCGGGTCAGCGAGCGCGGCATTCCGGTGCGCCTGCAGCGCCGCTTCGGGATCGCCGTGGTCATGCTGCTGGCCTACGTCTACGGCCGCCTGGTCGGCACGGCCGAGGCGCTGGCCGATATCGGTGCGCTGAGTTTTTCCGGCCTGGCCCAGCTCGGGCCGGCCGTGGTGCTGGCGGTGTATTGGCCGGGTCTGCCGGCCCGGGCGGTGCTGTCCGGGCTGGCAGCCGGCGTGCTGGTCTGGGCCTACGTCCTGTTCGTGCCGCTGCTGACCACGGCAGTCGGGCCGGCGTGGGTCAGCGAGGGTCCGCTGGGCTGGTCGCTGCTTTCACCGCAACGCCTGCTCGGCCTGGACGGGCTGGACCCGTTGAGCCGCGCGGTCCTGGTCAGCCTGCTGGTCAACGTCGCCGTGACCCTGCTCCTGGCCCGCTACCTGCCCGGGCACGGGCCGTCGGCCGATCGCAGCGGAGCGCTGGATCCGGCCGTATTGCGCCAGCTTGGCGCGCGCTTTTTGCCCGAGCAGCGGGTGCGGATGTTGTTCGACGGGCGTGGCGATGCCGGGGCCCTGGATTCGTCCCCGGATGCGTCCCCGGCATCGTCCCCGCACTCGTCGCTGGAGTCGCGCCTGGAGCTGGAACTGGCCGCGGTGGTCGGATCGGCCTCGGCCCGGCTGCTGCTGGACGCGGCCGGCGAGCGCACCCCGGCGCCGCTGGATACCGTGGCCGAGCTGGTCGGCGAGGCCGCCGCCCAGGCCCGGTTCAGCCAGGAGGTGCTGTCCGGCGCCCTGGAGAACATGAGCCAGGGCGTTTGCGTGGTCGATCGCGACATGCGCCTGGTGGCCTGGAACGGCCCCTACCTGGACCTGTTCAACTACCCCGACGAGCTGATCCGGGTCGGCCAGCCGGTCGCCGACCTGCTGCGCCACAACGCCGAACAGGGCCTGCTCGACGGTGGCGGCGCGGTCGAGGAACGGATCCGGCGCCGGCTGGAGTTCAAGCGTTTGGGTTCGCGCCACCGCATCGAACGCTCGTGGCCGGACGGGCGGATCATCGAAATCCGCGGCAACCCCATGCCCGGCGGCGGCTTCGTGGCCACGTTCACCGACGTCACCGCCTTCCGCCGCACCGCCGAGGAACTGCGCCAGATCAACGAGACCCTGGAGCAGCGCGTGCGCGCGCGCACCATTGAGCTCGAGCAGGCCAAGATCGAGGCCGAGCGCGCCTCCGAGGCCAAGACCCGCTTCCTGGCCGCGGTCAGCCACGACCTGGTCCAGCCGCTCAACGCCGCCCAGCTGATGACCCACTCGCTGGGTGGCCAGCTGGTCGACCACCCCGGGCGCGAGTCGCTGCACCAGATCAGCGGTGCGTTGGCTGCCACCGAGCGCCTGCTCGAAGGCCTGCTCGACATCTCGCGCCTGGACGCCGGCGGCCTGCAGCCGCGCATCAGTCGCTTCCCCCTGGACGAGTTGTTCGCCCAGTTGAACGGCGAGTTCTCGGTCCTGGCCCGCCAGCGCGGTCTGCGCCTGGACTACGTGCCGACCAGCGTGTGGGTCGAGAGCGACCCGCAGCTGTTGCGCCGCATCCTGCAGAACTTCCTGTCCAACGCCGTGCGCTACACCCGCCAAGGGCGCATCCTGATCGGCGCCCGGCGCCGCAACGGCCAGGTCCTGGCCGGGGTCTGGGATACCGGCGAGGGCATCGCCGAGCACCACCGGGTCGAGATCTTCGAAGAGTTCCGCCGCCTCGAAAGCGATCAGCACGCGCCCGGCCTGGGCCTGGGCCTGGCGATCGCCGATCGCATGGCCCGGCTGCTCGGCCATCAGCTGCTGTTGCGCAGCACGCCCGGCCGCGGGGCGATGTTCGGCGTCCGGGTCAAGACCGTGCCGGCCGGCCCCGGCATCGCGGTCGCCGCCGAGGTCGAAGCACCCGCGCCGGCGGCGTCGGTGCTGGTGGTCGACAACGACCCGGCCATGCTCGGCTCGCTGGCCGGCCTGCTCGGCGGCTGGGGGTTCGAGGTCGCCACCGCGCCCGGCCTGGACCAGGCCATGGGCCTGGCCGATACGTCCTCGTTTGCGCTGCTGTTGATCGACTACCACCTCGACCGCGGCGAGACCGGCCTGGACCTGCTCCAGCGCCTGCGCACGGCCGGCTGCCAGGCGCCGGTGATCCTGATCAGCGCCGACCACACCGCGGATCTGAAAAACGCCGCCGCCCAGGCCGGCTGCGACCTGCTCCACAAACCCCTCCGGCCGCTGGCCCTGCGCTCCCTGATCAACCGCCTCGTTGCCTGACGTCGCTGCATCCCCTGATCAACCGGATGGCGGCGTAGGTCGGGGTTACATCCCCGACGGTCATGACCAGCCGCCGGCACCAATACCACGTTCGGGGTTACATCCCCGACGGTCATGACCGAGCCCCAAGGCGCCACCAACCATTAATCCGTATAATGCCCAAACATATTTTTTAACCGCCTGCTCCCAGGCCCGGATTCGCCCATGCTGTTTGAAAACGTCGCCATCAAGTCCGTCGCCGCGATCAAGGCGCCGCACACCATCGCCAGCGAAGAGGTGGGCGAACGCCTGGCCCCCACGCTCAAGCGCCTGGGTGTGCCCGGCAACCCGCTGATCGACCTGGCCGGCATCCACGAGCGGCGCCTGTGGGACATCGGCATGAAGCCCTCCGACGGCGCCACCCTGGCCGCGCTCGAGGCGCTGGCCCGGGCCGACATCGACCCCAAACAGGTCGGCATCCTGATCAACACCTCGGTCTGCCGCGACTTTCTCGAGCCCTCGACCGCCTGCCTGGTGCACGGCAACCTCAAGCTGGCCGACACCT
>REEW01000105.1 GCA_007694885.1 Wenzhouxiangella sp.
ATGATCGGCATGCCTGACTCTCTGACTCCTAGGGACGAAAGGCCGTCGCACCGGTTGGGTGCGTCATCGGCCCCGGCCCGCTCCCGTACTTATCGATACGCCGCGTCCTGCTGGCGGGCGGCCGCGATCTGCTCTTCGAAGCGATCGCCGATGGCGAGCAGCTGCTGCTTGTTGACGATGTGCTCGCCGCGATTCTCGAAGTGGTATTCGCTGATGTCGGTTTCCACGATCGAGTCGACCGGGCAGGACTCTTCGCAAAAACCGCAATAAATGCACTTGAACATGTCGATGTCGTAGCGCGTGGTCCGGCGCGTACCGTCTTCGCGCTGGTGCGAATCGATGGTGATCGCCAGGGCGGGGCAAACGGCCTCGCACAGCTTGCAGGCAATGCAGCGCTCTTCGCCGTTGGGATAGCGTCGGAGCGCGTGCAGCCCGCGAAAGCGCGGCGACTTCGGCGTCTTTTCTTCCGGATAGTTGAGCGTATCCTTCGGCGTCTTCCAGTAGCGCATGGTCACGGCCAGGCCCTGGAACAATTCCAGTAGCATCAGCGATTTCAGGTAGCGGGTCACGGTTTGCATCTTGATCAAGCTCCGTATAGTCCGGCCACGCGCAAGGCGCCGGCGACCATCACCCAGACGATGGTGATCGGGATGAACACCTTCCAGCCCAGGCGCATGATCTGGTCGTAGCGAAAGCGCGGAAACGTGGCCCGGAACCACAGATAGAGAAAACAGAAAAAGGCGACCTTGGCCAGGAACCAGTGCACCCCGCCCTGGCCGAGGAAAGTATCACCCAGCACGGGCACGCCCTGGAACGGCGACAGCCAGCCGCCGAGAAACAGCAGCGAGGCCAGGGCCGAGATCAGGATCATGTTGGCGTATTCGGCCAGAAAGAACACCGCAAATGCCGCCCCGGAATATTCCACATGGAAGCCGGCCACGATTTCTGATTCGCCCTCGGCGACGTCGAACGGGGCGCGGTTGGTTTCGGCCACCCCGGATACGAAATAGATCACGAACAGCGGCAGCAGCGGCAGCCAGAACCAGGTCAATACGCCGCCGGACTGGGCCTGAACGATCCCGGTCAGGTTCAGGGTGCCGGCCAGCACGACCACGCCGACCAGGGCGAAACCCATGGGAATCTCGTAGCTGACCGTCTGGGCGGCCGAACGAAGACCACCCAGCAGCGCGTATTTGGAGTTCGACGCCCAGCCGCCGATCAGGATGCCGTACACGCCCATCGAGGTCAGGGCCAGGATGAACAGCAGGCCGGCGTCGATGTCGGCCAGAACCAGCCAGTCGTCGAACGGCACGACCGCCCAGGCGGTCAGTGCCGGGGCCAGCGCAAGCACCGGGGCGAGCAGGAACAGGAAACGGTTGGCGCTGCTCGGGATGATCAGTTCCTTGAACAACATCTTGAACAGGTCGGCGAAGGGCTGCAGCAGCCCCAGCGGCCCGATCCGGTTCGGCCCGCGCCGACCCTGCATGTAGCCGATCACCTTGCGCTCGAAATAGGTGAAGTACGCCACGCCGATGGTGACCGGCAGCACGATGGCCATGATCTTGGCCACCGTCCAGGCCAGGGTCGACAGTTGCTCGAGCATGGTCAGCGCACCTCGACCCGGACCGAGTCATACGCCCCGCCCAGCGACGCGGTCTCGGCCAGCGAACTCGGCAGCCACAGCGCGCCCGGGGCCACGCGCTGGTCAACTGCCACGATGATCGTCACCGAGGCATCGTCCTGCCGGACTTCCACCTCGTTCCCGTCGACCAGGCCCATCTTTTCGGCAGTGGCCGGATGAAGGCGCGCGGCGGGTGGCTCGGCATGGGTCGTGGCCTGCAGAGACGGCGAGCGGCGGACCAGGGTATCGCCGGCATAGATCGGGACGTCTCCGACCCGGCCGAGATCGAACTGGTCGCCGGTCACCGGCTCGCCCAGGCGGGTCGGGCCAGGCCGGGTCGGCGCCGCTGCCTGCAGGGCATCGACCACCTCGGCCAGATCGGTAAAGGCAAAGCCTTCCAGGCCCAGCGACGCGCCCAGCCGACGGAGAATCTTCCAGCCCTCGCGGGCCTCGCCCGGCGGCCGGATTGCCGCCCGAAATGCCTGCGAGCGGTTGTCGAGGTTGACGCAGGAGCCATCGGTTTCGGGCAGCGCGGCCAGCGGCAGCAGGACATCGGCGGTCTCGAGCAGGGCATCGCCGGCGAACGCGCACAAGGCGATCACCCGGTCGGCCGAACGCAGCGCTTTGACGGCCTGGCCGGGTCGGGCCAGATCGCGGTCCGGGTCCAGATCGACCAGCACGTAGGTTCGGCGCGGATCGGCCAGCATCGCCCGCGCGTTCAATCCATCGTCTGCCGGCACCGCGCCTGCGCTCCAGGCACCCTGGCTGTTGCCGGGCCCGGGCAGGACACAAAGGGAAACATCCAATGCTCCGGCCAGCCACTCGGCCAGGCTTCGCAGCCAGCCGGCCGAGGGATGTTGCAGGGCGATGTCGCCGAGCACGATCAGGCCGCGCTCGCTCGCCTGCAGGGTCTCGGCGATGCGGCGCGCGCCGGCATCGGGTGCGCGCGCAGCGATGAATTCTCCCAGGGCATCGTCGGGAAGGGCAGCGCCCGACACGTCGGCGGCCGCCCTGGCCACCCGGGCCAGGGTCTCGACCATGGTCTGGGGCGGCACGATCAGGCGCTCGCTCAGATCGAAATGAAAGTCGTAGGCGACCGGATTCAGGTCCATGATCCGGGCCTGGTTCAGGCGCCAGGCGGTGCGCAGGCGGTGGCCCAGAATGGGCTGGTCGTGGCGGATGTTGCCGCCGACCAGGAACACCGCGTCGGTCGCGGGCCAGTCGCCGCTGGCAAGGTCCATGTGCGCGCGGCCGGCCTCGCCGTGGCTGAAATCGCTCAGGCGCAGGCGATGATCGATGTTCGAACAACCCAGCGCCCGGGTCAGACGCGCGAGCAGGAAATGCTCTTCGGTGGTTGCCCGGGGCGAGACCAGAACGCCGAGTTCGGCCGGGCCGTGCTCGGCCACCGTGCCGGAGATGGCGGCGGCGGCGGCGTCCATGGCCGTGCTCCAGTCGCAGTCCTGCCACTGGCCGTCGACCTTGATGCGCGGTGTCTTGAGCCGGTCCGGCGCGTCCAGCCCGAAGTGCGAGTAGCGGTCGCGGTCGGCCAGCC
This sequence comes from Wenzhouxiangella sp., assembly GCA_007694885.1. Lineage (GTDB taxonomy): Bacteria > Pseudomonadota > Gammaproteobacteria > Xanthomonadales > Wenzhouxiangellaceae > Wenzhouxiangella. Next base: position 3,174 of record REEW01000105.1, read on the forward strand.
AGCACTCGTTGACCGCCTCGTTGTCGCGCGGCACGCTGCGCATGATCCGGTGGCCGCGCACGTGGTAGAACAGGTTGGAACCGACGCAGTCGTGGGTGGCAACGAACGGCCGGGCGCGCATTTCCCAGGGCCGGGCGGAAAACCGGAACGGCTTGTTGGTCAGGGCACCGACCGGGCACAGGTCGATGATGTTGCCGGACAGCTCGGAATTGATGTTGCGCTCGACAAAGGTCGAGATTTCGGTGTGCTCGCCGCGACCGATGCCGCCCAGCTCCGAGGTGCCGGCGATTTCCTCGAGGAACCGCACGCAGCGCGTGCAGTGGATGCAGCGGGTCATGTCGGTGGCGACCAGCGGTCCGAGATTCTTGTCCTTGACCACCCGCTTGCGCTCGGTAAAGCGCGAGATCGAGCGACCATAGCCCATCGCCAGGTCCTGCAGTTCGCACTCGCCGCCCTGGTCGCAGATCGGGCAGTCCAGCGGGTGGTTGATCAGGAGGAACTCCATGACCCCGCGCTGGGCGTCGACCGCGCGCTTGGACTCGGTGAACACCTTCATGCCCTCGCCCACCGGCGTGGCGCAGGCCGGCAGCGGCTTGGGCGCTTTTTCCACATCGACCAGGCACATCCGGCAGTTGGCCGCGATCGACAGCTTGTGGTGGTAGCAAAAGCGCGGGATATCGATCCCGATGCGGTCGGTCGCCTCGATGATCATCGAGCCCTTCGGCGCCTGCACTT
>REEW01000084.1 GCA_007694885.1 Wenzhouxiangella sp.
CCACGCTCAACGAGTACCGCGAGAACATCGAAAAGGATGCCGCGCTGGAACGGCGGTTTCAGAAGGTGCTGGTCGGTGAGCCCAGCGTCGAAGACACCATCGCCATCTTGCGAGGCCTGCAGGAGCGCTACGAAGTCCACCACGGCGTCGACATCACCGACCCGGCCCTGGTCGCCGCGGCCACCCTCTCGCACCGCTACATCACCGACCGCAACCTGCCCGACAAGGCCATCGACCTGATGGACGAGGCCGCCAGCCGTATCCGCATGGAGATCGACTCCAAGCCCGAGGCCATGGATCGGCTGGAACGACGGCTGATCCAGCTCAAGATCGAGCGCGAGGCGCTTGGCAAGGAGGCCGACGAGGCGTCGAAGAAGCGCCTGGCCAACCTGGAGACCGAAATCGACGAGCTGGAACGCGAATTTGCCGACCTCGACGAGGTCTGGAAGACCGAGAAGGCCTCGGTGCAAGACGCCACCCAGATCAAGGAAGCGCTGGAGCGCGCCCGCGCCGAGCTGGAGAACGCGCGCCGGGCCCAGGATCTGTCGCGCATGGCCGAACTGCAGCACGGGCGCATCCCCGAACTGGAGCGCCAGCTGGCCCAGGCTGAATCCTCCGAGACCACCGATAAATTCCAGCTGCTGCGCAGCAAGGTCACCGAGGAAGAGATCGCCGAAGTGGTCAGCCGCTGGACCGGCATCCCGGTCTCGAAGATGCTCGAAGGCGAGCGCGACAAGCTGCTGCGCATGGAACATGCCCTGCATGACCGGGTCATCGGCCAGGACGAGGCGGTCAAGGCCGTCTCCGACGCCATCCGCCGTTCGCGCGCCGGCCTGTCCGACCCCAACCGTCCCAACGGCTCCTTCCTGTTCCTGGGGCCCACCGGCGTGGGCAAGACCGAGCTGTGCAAGTCGCTGGCGGCGTTCCTGTTCGATACCGAAGAAGCCATGATCCGCATCGACATGTCGGAGTTCATGGAAAAGCACGCCGTGGCCCGCCTGATCGGCGCACCGCCCGGCTACGTCGGCTACGAGGAGGGCGGGTATCTCACCGAAACCGTGCGCCGCCGGCCCTACTCGGTGATCCTGCTCGACGAGGTCGAAAAGGCCCACCCGGAAGTCTTCAACATCCTGCTCCAGGTGCTCGATGACGGCCGCCTGACCGACGGCCACGGCCGCACCGTGGACTTCCGCAACACCGTGATCGTGATGACCTCCAACCTGGGCTCGGACCGCATCCAGGAGTTGCAGGGGCAGGGCTATGACGTCATGAAGCAGGCGGTGATGGACGTGGTCGGCACGCATTTCCGCCCCGAGTTCATCAACCGCGTCGACGAGATCGTGGTCTTCCATCCGCTCGACCGCCAGCAGATCAGGGCCATCGCCTCGATCCAGATCGAAGGCCTGAGAGCCCGCCTGGCCGACCGCGAGATGAGCCTGGAAATTACCGACCAGGCCCTGGATCTGCTCGGCAATGTCGGCTTCGACCCGGTCTTCGGCGCCCGGCCGCTGAAGCGGGCGATCCAGCAGAAGTTGGAGAACGGGCTGGCGCAGAAAATACTGGCCGGCGAGTTTGGGCCGGGGGATACGATTCGGGTGGATGCGGCCGACGGGAAACTGGTGTTCGGGGGCTGATTGTTGGAAGATCAGGATCGATTTCCTACTCGATAAAGAGCTATTGACCGACTGACAGTGTGCTCGCTGCTTGCGATCTTGCCGTTGGGCACGACGCAAGCAGTCGAGGGCAGACAGTCTGGACATGGGCAGTGTTGGTTATCAGCGACACCGACCCGAACAAACGCCGCTCTACCAGATCGTCGAGCGGCATTATCCGGCCTTTGTAGAGCACTTGGCTGTGGCCGGTAAGCAGTTGCCCGGTCACGTTGGTCAGGCGTTCGAAGGGTATCTGCAATGCGGTCGGCTGGAGCGCGGCTTCCTGCGCTTGCGCTGCGACACCTGCCATGCCGAGCACTTGCTGGCATTCAGCTGCAAGCGCCGCGGATTCTGCCCAAGTTGCGGTGCTCGCCGGATGGCCGATGGGGCGGCCTGGCTGGTCGATGAGGTGTTGCCAGAGCGGCCGATCAGACAATGGGTTCTGAGTCTGCCCTTTCCACTTCGATTTCTTCTGGCCATCCACCCGGCACTCATGGGCCGCGTGCTGGGTATCGTCTATCGGGTCATCGCCGGCCACCTGATCCGGCAGGCTGACTTTACGCAACAGTCGGCTCGCACGGGCGCGGTCACCCTCATCCAGCGCAGGCAATGGAGGCTTTGCGGTTTTCCGCGCCAGCGGAAAGAAGCGAAGCCGGAATGCCGTCGCGCGTGATTCGGCTCAGCGCTGAATCTCAACATCCACTTCCACATGCTGTTCCTCGATGGGGTTTACGAGGTGAGCCCGCCCCACGGCAACCGACCGCGATTCCAGTGGGTGCGCGAACCGACGTCGATCCAACTGACGCACCTGGCCCACACCATCGCCCGCCGGGTCGGGCGGTTGCTTTAGCGTGAAGGACTGCTGGAGCGCGACACCGAACAGCTCGATCTGGTTGGCCATTCCATCACCTACCGCATCGCCGTGGGCCCGCACCGAGGCCGCAAGGTGTTCACGCTCCAGACCCTGCCAACTGCTGATGAGGAGGACTGGGCAACTGGCGGGCCCGGTAAAGTGGCGGGGTTCTCCCTGCACGCTGGCGTCGCGGTCAAAGCCTGCCAGCGCGACAAGCTTGAGCGCCTGTGCCGCTACATCTGTCGTCCACCCGTTTCAGAAAAGCGCTTGTTCCTGACTCAGCGCGGCGACATCGGCTACACGCTGAAAACCCCGTACCGTGACGGGACGACGCATGTGATTTTCGAGCCGCTGGATTTCATCGCTCGGCTGGCGGCGCTCGTCCCGCCGCCGCGCCTGAATCTCACTCGCTTCCACGGGGTGTTTGCGCCGAACAGCCTCTACCGGGCCCGGATCACGCCAGCCCGACGAGGCCGGGGTGCGAAGCCCACAAGGCCAACCCGAACCGAAGACCGTACGCCGGCCGAGCAACGCGCGGCGATGCGCTGGGCGAAGCGCCTCAAGCGGGTTTTCCAGATTGATGTAGAGACCTGTCCGAAGTGCGGGGGCACGGTCCAGGTCATCGCTTGCATCGAAAATCCGCCGGTGGTCGCGCGGATCCTGAATCATCTGGCCAGCAAGGATCTTCCAGGCCTGTGGGCAGAAAGCCGCGCGCCGCCAGCCCCGCGTACCGGCTTGTTTCACTGAACTGTAGAAAACCGACTTCAGATCACGCTTCGCCCGAGCGCGGTCCGGCGTCGCTCGTGCAGCTTAGGCGCCATGCCGGACAAATCGGGATCGCTCTCCCGTCCGATTGGCGAAGACAGGGCAAAATCGGGCGAACTCCGGCCCGCTACGTATTGCAACCGTTGTCAAACGTCAGGCTGACACGGCACCGGATACCGCTGGAATTCGCGGAAAAGGGCGGTTATAGTTCCTATACTCTGTACCTGGCCGACGAGATGTTCTTCACCGGCACCGCCGCCGAGATCACCCCGGTGCGCTCGGTCGACGGCATCACCGTGCGCTGCGGCGGCAGGGGGCCGATCACCCAGGCCCTGCAGGAACGCTTCTTCGGCCTGTTCGATCACTCGACGCCGGATACCCACGGCTGGCTGGATCACTTCCGGGCCGCGTCGGCCGCCCAGGCCCAGAACCAATCCGACTCACAAAACCAAGCTTTCGAGGAAACGCCCCATGTCGCGCACGCTGTTTGACAAGTTGTGGGATGCCCACGTCGTTCGCCCTGAAACCGACTCAGCACCCGCGCTGCTCTACGTCGACCTGCACCTGATCCACGAGGTCACCAGCCCGCAGGCCTTTGCCGAGCTCGACGC
>REEW01000092.1 GCA_007694885.1 Wenzhouxiangella sp.
AGCCAGAGCCAGAGCCAGAGCCCAAGCCCGAGCCCGAGCCGGAGCCGGAGCCGGAGCCCGAGCCGGAGCCAATGGTGGCTCAGGCCGGCGCCGGAGCCCTGGCGGTCGATTATTCAAGCCTGAGCCCGGAACTGCTCGAAGCGTTCCTGGAAGAGGGCATGGAACTGCTCGAGCAAAGCGACGAGCTGCTGCAGAAGTGGCACGAATCACCGGCCGACAAGACCCTGGTCTTTGCCCTCCAGCGCAACCTGCACACCCTCAAGGGCAGCTCGCGAATGGCCGGGCTCGAGCCGATTGGCCAGATTGCCCATGCCATGGAAGAGCTGCTCGAAAGCATCGCGGCCGGAACGCAAAGCGCGACCCCTGAGCGCATCAACGCACTAGAGGCGGGCTGCGACCATCTCAACGGCATGATCGAAGCGGTGTTTGATCACGAGCCGCTGCCGATCAAGACACTGGACGATCTGTTTGCCGAACAGGTCGCCGACATTGAAAGTGCCGCAACGCTGACCGGAGACGATCCGCTCGCCGCTCAAACGGTTGAAAGCGACGGGTCGGGCGAACGTGTCGACAGCCTGCGCGTTCGCGCCAACCTGATCGACGACCTGGTCAACCAGGCCGGCGAAATCAGTATTTTCCGCTCCCGCCTGGAGCAGCGTCTGGCGCAACTGCGCGGCAACATCGGCGAAGTCGATGAAACGGTCATCAGACTGCGCAACCAGCTGCGTAAACTCGAAGTCGAAACCGAAGCCCAGATCCTGGCCCGATTCGAGCGCGAACACGGACCTGCTGACGGCGACTTCGATCCTCTCGAGCTCGACCGTTATTCCACCATTCAGCAGCTGTCACGGGGGCTGGCCGAATCGGTCAGCGACCTGACCAGCCTGAGCAGTCTCCTGGACGAGGCGACCCGTCAGTCCGAAGCACTGCTGCTGCAGCAATCCAGGGTCAATACCGAGCTCCAGGAAGGCCTGATGCAGGCGCGCATGGTGTCGTTCAAGACCCTTCTACCGCGCTTCCGCAGAGTGGTACGCAACGCTGCCCGTGAATTGAACCGCGAAGTCGAACTCGACGTGCAACTCGAAGGCGAGGGCGAGCTCGACCGCAACGTGCTCGATCGCATGACCGCGCCGATCGAACACCTTCTGAGGAACGCCATCAGTCACGGCATCGAGTCGCCGGAACAACGGCGAAGCCGCGGCAAGGACTCGACCGGCCGCATCGGGATTCGGGTCGGCCGCGAGGCGACCGAACTGGTCATCCAGATCAGCGACGACGGTCAGGGTCTGGACCTGGACAAGATTTACGAACGCGCGCTGGATCGCGGACTGATCAAACCCGGCAGCGACCCCAGCGATGCAGAACTTGCCGAACTGATCTTCGCTTCCGGCCTGACCACGGTCGACGAGGTCAGCGAGCTTTCCGGGCGCGGCATCGGAATGGACGTTGTTTCCAACACCGTGCGCCAGATTGGCGGCAGTGTCCTGGTTGACAGCGAGCCCGACCAGGGGACTCGGTTCATCATCCGGATTCCTCTATCGCTGACCGTCCTGCAGGCCATCATGGTGCGGGTCGCCGACCGCCAGTTTGCCATTCCGCTTCAGGTCATCCGCGGCGTCGTACGCCTGCCGGTCAGCGACTGGCACAGGCAACTCACCGAACCCGAGCCGGCCCAGAATTACGCCGGTCAGAGCTATCCGCTGCTGGAACTGGAGCCGCAGCTGGAGTTCGAGCCCGAAGAACCGCAAGGCGCGACTCTCAATCTGCTCATGATCGAAGCCGGCGACCAGCGCGCTGCGCTGAAGGTCTCCGAACTCCAGGGCCACCGGGAGATCGTGATCAAGCCCGTCGGCCCGCAGATCAGTTCCGTGATCGGCATCCTCGGCGCAACGATTTCCGGCGATGGTCAGGTGGTTCCGATCCTCGATGCCGGTCCGCTGATTCGTCGGGCTTTCGCCCGTAACCTGGTGCCCGGAGGTCAGGAACTCGACCGCGGTAGCGACCCACGCGCCGACGCCAAGCGAACGCCGCTGATCATGGTCGTGGACGATTCGATCACCGTTCGACGAGTGACCTCAAGGGTACTCGAACACCACGGACTCGAAGTCCTGACCGCGCGCGACGGCCTCGAGGCGGTGGAAACGCTGGTCGACCGGATTCCCGACGTGATCCTGCTGGATATAGAAATGCCGCGTATGGACGGCTATGAGCTGGCCATCCATGTCCGCAACGACCGGCGCCTGAAACACATCCCGATGATCATGATTACTTCCCGCAGCGGTGAGAAACACCGCCAGCGCGCAGCCGAAATCGGCGTAGACGACTACATGTCCAAGCCGTACAACGAAAACGATCTGATCGCACGCGTTTTCGGCCAGCTCGAAGCACGCGGCCTGAAGGTGACGCGACCATGAGTACCGACTCGGAAATCCGCAGCGTGGTCATCCCGTTGACCGCGACAGACATCCTGATTCCCAACGCGACCGTGGCCGAAGTCACCAACTATGCCGAACCCCAGCCCGTGCCCGACGCGCCGGCCTGGATGCTCGGTACGTTCCTCTGGCGCGGCTGGCAGGTACCCCTGATCAGCTTTTCGGTACTGACCGAGATGGCCGAATCGGAAAGCACCCAATCGGCCCGGATTTGCGTGACCAAGGCGCTGATCCGGAACGATCGCATGCCCTACTTCGCGATCCTGACCCAGGCGTTCCCGCGCCTGACGACGATCAGTGCAAGCGAATTGGTTGAAGTGCCGGCCGACTCCCATCCAATCGCCGTGGCGGGACGAACCGTGATCGACGAGCAGGAAGTACTGGTGCCCGATCTGGACCGGCTCGGACACCTGGTTGCACACGCCGCGTTCGGCGCGCTGCCGTTGACTCGACGTCTGTAAAAAAGAGTCAGCGGCCCAGCCGCTTGAGCAGCTTTTCCAGATAATGAATGTTGCTGCCGCCGCACACGAACCCGCTGTCGACCAGCAATTTCTGGTGTAGCGGAATGTTGCTGACCACGCCACGCAGGACCATTTCGTCCAGCGCGACCCGCATGCGCGCAATCGCTGCCTCGCGAGATTCGGCGTAGGCGATGAGTTTTCCGATCAGGGAGTCGTAGTTCGGGGGCACTCGATAGCCGTCGTAGATGTGGGAATCGATCCGGATACCCGGCCCACCGGGAGCATGAAACGCCTCGACCTGCCCGGGACGCGGCAGGAAGTTCTCCGGATCCTCGGCGTTGATCCGGCATTCGATGGCATGCCCGCTGAAACGGACATCGGACTGGGCGAACGGCAAGGGCTGGCCGGCGGCAATCACAATCTGGGCCCGAACCAGATCGATGCCGGTGATGCATTCGGTGACCGGGTGCTCGACCTGGATACGAGTATTCATTTCGATGAAATAGAAATTCCCGTCCTCGAACAGAAACTCGAAGGTGCCGGCGCCCAGATAGCCGATCCGCTGACAGGCCTCGGTGCAGATACGACCGATATGCTCGCGTTGTTCGGCGGTAATACCGGGTGCAGGCGCCTCTTCGATCACCTTTTGATGACGGCGCTGCATGGAGCAGTCGCGCTCTCCCAGATGGACCACGTTGCCGTGGCCATCGGCCAGAACCTGGACTTCGATGTGGCGCGGATTGGTCAGATACTTTTCCATGTAGACCGTCTCGTCTCCGAAACCGGCCCTGGCCTCCTGGCGGGTCAGCTCAATGGCCCTGACCAGGTCTTCCGGCCGCTCGACCACCCGCATGCCGCGCCCACCCCCTCCGGCCGCCGCCTTGATCAGCACCGGGTAGCCGATTTCCTCGGCCAGGCGAGACGAGCGCCTGTCATCCTCGTCGAGCGAACCGTTCGAGCCCGGAACGCAGGGAACACCGGCCTGGCGCATGGCATGGATGGCCGATACCTTGTCGCCCATCAGGCGAATGGTTTCGGCACGCGGGCCGATGAACACGAAGCCGGACTCCTCGACCCGCTCAGCGAAGTCGGCGTTCTCGGCCAGAAAGCCGTAGCCCGGGTGGACCGCTTCGGCGTCAGTGACCTCCATCGCGGCAATCAGCGCCGGCACGTTCATGTAGCTCTCGCCGGCCGGAGGCGGTCCGATGCAGACCGATTCGTCGGCCATGCCGACGTGCTTGAGATTTCGATCCACGGTCGAGTGCGCCGCGACCGTGCGGATGTCCATGGCCTGGCAGGCGCGCAGGATTCGCAGGGCAATCTCGCCGCGGTTGGCAATCAGGATCTTCTTGAAAGGAGGCATGGGGACGCTCGTTCTTTCAGGTCTTGCGGATCACAAACAGGGGCTCATCGAATTCCACCGGCTGGCCGTCTTCGACCAGGACGGCGACAACCCGCCCGGCAAACTCCGCCTCGATCTGGTTGAACATCTTCATCGCCTCGACCAGGCAAAGCGTGTCACCAGCCGAAACCTCCGTGCCTTCTTGGACAAAGGGCGCGGACTCCGGATTGGGCGAACCGTAAAAAGTCCCGACCATGGGTGAGCGGACGATTTCGCCGTCGGGCAGGACAGGCTCGTCGGCATCGGCGGATGCGTCCGCCAAACCGCCCGACATGGGCGAGCGAACCGCTTCGGTCGGCACGGAGGGCGGCATGAAATAGGCCGGCGCCGACGGAGGCGATGCCGGTTCGGGGTGACGAATCAGCCGCACCGATTCCTCTCCCTCGTGAATCTCGATTTCGCTGAGATGGGACTCTTCCAGCAGTTCGATCAGTTTCTTGATTTTTCGCAAATCCATCGCTTGCTCACTTGCGGTTGCTTAACGGTCGGGCGGGTCGCTTCGATTGATCACGGCCTGCAGGGCCAGCAGGTAGGAGTCGCCCCCGAAACCCGCGATCCGGCCGCTGGCCAGATCGGCCAGGTAGGAGCGTTTCCGAAACGACTCGCGCTGGTCCGGGTTGCTCAGGTGGACCTCGACAAAAGGCACGGCAACGGCGGCGAGGGCATCGCGCAGCGCCACCGAGGTGTGGGTCAGCGCCGCCGGGTTGATCAGAATCCAGTCCACCTTCTCATCGGCCGCAGCGTGGATGCGCTCGATGAGTTCATGCTCGGCGTTGGACTGAAAGCAGCTCAGGTTGACGCCACACTCGGCCGCAAACATCGCCAGCTGGGCATTGATCTCGGCCAGCGTTCGCGATCCGTAGATCTCGGGCTCGCGACGTCCGAGCAGATTCAGATTGGGGCCGTGCAGAACGAGAACCTTGACCACGCGCACTCCAAGTCGGGCAAAGAGTGGGGAGTCTGCACGATCAAAAAGCAAATGTCCACACGTTCGGTACCGTATGGTGTTTTTTCAAGGAACATCGCGACGTACGGGCGTCCCGAAGACGGCTTTTCTGCTACCTCAGGTAGTCCGCCAGGACCGCATCGAGTTCATCGCTCGTGACTTCACCGAGGTGCTGCCAGCGGATGATGCCATTCTGGTCCACCAGCACGGTATAGGGCAAGGCCCCGGCCGAATTTCCCCAGGCACGCTGGGTGGCCATGATGTCTGCATTGCCAACCGCGATCGGGTACTCGATCGCCAGTTCGTCAACGAAGTCCCGAACCGCCTCGAGATCATCGATGGCCAGACCGACCACGGCCAGCTGATCCGGATGACGCTTGCTGATCGCCTGCAGGACCGGCATCTCGCGTCGACAAGGCGCGCACCAGGTCGCCCAGAAATTGACCAGGAGCAGGCGGCCGTCGAACTGACTTGCGCTCACCCACTGGCCGTCCAGGCCGCCGTGCCGGAATTCCGGGCGCGGGTCTCCCACGGCCGCGCCTTCCAGCCCCGGAGCCGGCGGCTCGTCCCGCGTGGTCCAGGCGAACAATCCACCCAGCGCCAGTCCGATGACCGCGGCAGCCATGTACAGGGTCAGGGTTCGGTTCATGATTCCAGGACCTCGTCGAGCATGGTCGCCAGGCGCTCGGCCGGAACGAATCCGTAGGTGCGCAAGCCTCCGATTTCCTGGCCTTGCGAGAAAAACAGGTAGGCCGGCGGACCGATCAGCCCGAACCGCTCGAGGATTTCCCGATCATCGGCACTGTAGTCGGTCACATCAACCTTGAGAATCGTCATGCGGGCAAAGCGCTCCTGCACCGCGGCGGCGGGGAAGGTGCGCCGTTCCATGCGTCGGCAATCCACGCACCACTCCGCGGTAAAACTCAAAAAGACCGGCGTGGCAGAAGTGCGCACGGCCTGTTCCAGCGCTTCCAGGGTGTCGACCTGGCGAAAACTGACCGACTCGACCGGCCCGGCAGGAGCACCGGCGCGCAGGTGGTGTAGCGGCCGCAACCAGTCATCGCCGCCGGACAGGGCGCCGATGAGTTGAGCGCCACCGACCAGCAGCAAGACAACACCGAGCGCTTGCCAGAGCTTGCGCCAGCCGGAAATCTCCGCCGGCAGCCGGGTCAGCGCCCCGAGATAGACCGCACTGGCAATGGCCAGCACGCCCCACAGCAGCATGGTGACCGTCGGCGGCACGATGCGCTCGAGCATCCAGATGGCCAGGGCGAGCAAGCCGACACCGAACACCGCCTTGACCGCATTCATCCAGCCGCCGGCGCGCGGCAGCAGCTTGCCGGCCGAGGTCCCCCAGACGATCAGCGGGATGCCCATGCCCATGGCCATGGAAAACAGTGCCGCACCGCCGAGCACCGCGTCGCCGGTCTGACCGATGTAGATCAGCGCACCCATCAGGGCGGGCGCCACGCACGGACCGACCACCAGCGCCGACAGCGCGCCCATGATCGCCGCCCCGAACAGCGTGCCGCCCTCGGCACGGTTCGACCAGGCGTTGAGACGGGTCATCCAGGACGATGGCAGCTGCAGTTCGTAGAAACCGAACATGGCCAGCGACAGGACCACGAAGAGAAAAGCGAAGCCGCCAAGAACCACCGGGTGCTGGAACAGAGCCTGGAGGTTCTGGCCGAACACGCCCGCCACCACGCCGAAAGCGGTATACACCAGGGCCATCGCCAGAACATAGACCAGCGACAGGCGGAACGCCCTGGCCGTGGTCATGCGCTCGCCTTCTCCGGCGATCAGACCGGACAGAATCGGGACCATGGGGAAAACGCAGGGCGTGAAAGCCAGCAGCAGGCCGGCGAGCAAAAACAGCAGCAAGGCCAGTACCGGCGTACCGGACAAGGCCGCGGCCAGTCGATCCTGCTCGGCCGCAGGTACAGCGGCCGTGCCAGCGGAGCTTTGCTCGGGCTCCTGGCGCACCGCCGTGGCAGCCGCCGGCAGGCGGACCGGGATGGCTTTTTCCAGCGGCGGATAACAAATGCTGCCTTCCTTGCAGCCCTGGTAGCCAATCTGCACCGAGACCTCGCGCTCGGCACCGGCCGGCCGCGCCAGGTGCAGGGTGAACTCGACTTCACCGAAAAAGACCCGGGTATCGCCGAAGGACTCGTCCGTGATCGCCTCACCCTGGGGCAGATCCGCCCGAACCACGGTGAAGTCGGCAGCGTCAATCTCGAAGGCGAACTGGTCGCGGTACAGATAGTACCCGGGCTGCGCCGTCGCCCGCACCAGCACGCTTGCCGGGCCGGCCGCGATCGCCTCCAGGGAAAACGCATCGCTGGCCGCGAGGGCGTCCGGAGCCATGCCGGGTAACCCGCCGGAGCCGGGCCGGGCGGGCCCCAGCAGAGCGCTCAGGCCATCCGGGGCGCTTGCGGTCGGCCGGACATCGGGCGGCTCGGCCTGCAGTCTGACCAGTTCCTGGTGCGGCGGGTAGCACAGGCCAACGTCCGCACAGCCCTGCGAACGCACGCGGAACTCGACCCGGCCGTCGTCGGGCACGGCACGCATCGGCACCCGGACCCTGACCTGTCCGCGGTAGGTTTCGGTTTCACCGAAGAACTCATCGGTGGTCAGCTCGCCGGTCGGAATCTCGAGCTCGCCGAGGCGCAGCCCCTCGATCAGTTGATCCGTGCGAAAGGCATGTCGATAGAGGTAATAGCCGTCCGCGATCTGCCATTCGAGGACAACCTCGTCGCCTTCCACGAAAGCGTCCATGGCGAACGCCTCGTCGACCGGCAGCAGGTCATCCGGGTTGATCTGGGCCGATGTCGGCAGCCAGGCCAGCAGGCCGAGCAAAACGCTCAGCCAGACCACGATCGCGCGCGTCACGGGGCGATTCTCAGTCGTCATCGTGCATCCAGCCCTCGGCCCAGTTCAGGTAGGCCTCGGATCCGTCAATGACCGGAGTGACCAGCAGTTCCGGCACCTCGTAGTCGTGGTGGACGGCGAGAAAATCCTTGAGCGCGTCCAGCCGGGCCGGACAGGTCTTGATCAGCAGCGGCAACTCTTGCTCGACTTCGATCCGCCCCTGCCACGGATACACCGAGGCCGTCTCCGCACCGATACTGACGCAGGCGGCCAGGTGCCGCTCGACCAGCCCGCGGGCCAGGTTTCGGGCGGATTCGGTGCTCGAGCAGGTGGTGTGGGCCAGCAAAAGACGGGGCGCAGAAGTTTTTGACATGGGCGAAAGCGGCAACACATTTTTCGGCAGACCGCCTAGTGTAACGACCCTGGACGACGCCGGTCTGCACACTTGCCGCACATCAGCCCTTGAAATGCATGACGCTGGGCTCCATTTGGCTCTGCGTATCGGCGAAGTTCGTTGCCCTCCAGCAAATCTGGCGAAAAACGGACCCGCCTCAGATCGCTCGGTGTCGTCGATCGAGGAAATCATCTTCGATTTCGACGGCGTTTGATTCAAATGGTTTTAGACCAGACAGAAACAATTGTTAAGGGAGAAACAACCCATGAAATTGCGTCCTTTGCATGACCGCGTCATCATCAAGCGCGTTGAAGAAGAGCGCACCACCCCCGGTGGCATCGTCATTCCCGACAGCGCCGCTGAAAAACCGATCCGCGGTGAAGTGCTGGCCGTCGGCAACGGCAAGATCCTTGAAAACGGCGAGCAAAAAGCGCTGGATCTCAAGGTCGGCGACAAGGTGCTGTTCGGCAAGTACTCAGGCACCGAAGTCAAGGTCGACGGCGAAGAACTGCTGGTGATGCGTGAAGACGACATCATGGCGGTCATCGAGTCCTGATCCCGTACCGCACAGACCTCATCCCAATCGAATCGAAAGTAGAGGATTAGCAACAATGAGTGCCAAAGAAGTCCGTTTCTCAGAAGACGCCCGCAACCGCATTTTCAAGGGCGTCGATATCCTGGCCCGCGCGGTCAGCGTCACCCTCGGCCCCAAGGGCCGCAATGTGCTGCTCGAAAAGAGCTTCGGCGCCCCGACCATGACCAAGGACGGCGTGTCCGTGGCCAAGGAAATCGAACTGGAAGACAAGTTCGAAAACATGGGCGCCCAGATGGTCAAGGAAGTCGCTTCCCAGACCTCGGATGCCGCCGGTGACGGCACCACAACGGCCACCGTACTGGCCCACGCCATGTTGCGCGAAGGCATGAAATCGGTCGCCGCCGGCATGAACCCGATGGATCTCAAGCGCGGCATCGACAAGGCCGTCAAGGCCGCCGTGGCCGAGCTGAAGAAGCTCTCCACCCCGTGCACCGACGACAAGGCCATCGCCCAGGTAGGGACCATCTCGGCCAACTCCGACGATGAAATCGGCAAGATCATTGCCGAAGCCATGACCAAGGTCGGCAAGGAAGGCGTCATCACGGTCGAGGAAGGCCAGTCGCTGGAAAACGAGCTGGATGTCGTCGAAGGCATGCAGTTCGACCGCGGTTACCTGTCGCCGTACTTCGTGACCGACCAGCAGACCATGCAGGTCGAGCTCGAAGACCCCTTCATCCTGCTCCACGACAAGAAAATCTCCAACGTGCGCGAGCTGCTGCCCGTGCTCGAAGGCGTGGCCAAGTCCGGCCGCAGCCTGCTGATCGTGGCCGAGGACATCGAGGGCGAAGCGCTGGCTACCCTGGTGGTCAACAACCTCCGAGGCATCGTCAAGGTTGCCGCCGTCAAGGCGCCCGGCTTTGGTGACCGTCGCAAGGCGATGCTCGAAGACATGGCCATCCTGACCGGCGGCCAGGTCATTTCCGAAGAAATCGGCCTGAGCCTGGAAAAGGCGGACCTGGACGTACTCGGCTCGGCCAAGAAGATCCAGATCACCAAGGAAAACACCACCATCATCGACGGCGCCGGCAACCCGCAGGCGATCGAAGGCCGGGTCGGTCAGATCCGCGCCCAGATCGAGGACGCATCTTCCGACTACGACCGCGAGAAGCTGCAGGAGCGCGTGGCCAAGCTGGCCGGCGGTGTTGCCGTCATCAAGGTCGGTGCAGCCACCGAAGTCGAGATGAAGGAGAAGAAGGCCCGCGTCGAAGACGCCCTGCACGCCACCCGTGCAGCGGTCGAGGAAGGCGTGGTCCCCGGCGGTGGTACCGCGCTAATCCGGGCGATCAACGCCATTCGTGACCTGCAGGGCGACAACGACGACCAGACCGTCGGCATCAAGATCGCCCTCAAGGCCATGGAAGAGCCGCTGCGCAAGATCGTGTCCAACTCCGGCGGCGAGCCCTCGGTGATCCTGGCCGCGGTCGCTGCAGGCGAAGGCAACTATGGCTACAACGCGTCTACCGGCGAGTTCGTCGACATGATCGAGGCCGGCATCCTGGATCCGACCAAGGTGACCCGCTCTGCCCTGCAGAACGCCTCCTCGGTGGCCGGGCTGATGATCACCACCGAAGCCGCCGTGGCTGAAACGCCGAAGTCCGACGAAGGCGGCGGTGCGCCCGACATGGGTGGCATGGGCGGCATGGGCGGCATGGGCGGAATGATGTAAGCCTCTCCGCCGCGGATTCTTCCGCATCGTTCGACCTGTCAGAACCCCGGCCTCGGTGCCGGGGTTTTGCATTCAGCGAGGCGTTGTTTTCGCTATCCTTGGAGACCCAGTCGCCCCGCGCCAGCCCGAGCCTCATGACCAACCATTCCGCGGAAACGCCCGCTCGATTCGATCCATTGCCGTGGACGCAAACATCGGCAGGCAAGCCGCGGATGGTCGGCCTCGAACTGGAAGTCGCCGGGATTCGCCCGCGCCGGATGGCCGAGGCCGTAACCGCGGTTGTCGGCGGAACCATCGACCAGGAAAGCGCCTTTCTGACCCGGGTCCGGGACACCGAGTTCGGCGACTTCGCGGTTGAACTCGATGCCAGCATCCTGAGGGATCGTCGCTACCAGGAGCCGCTGTCCGAGGTCGGGATCGACCTCGGCGAGGGCCAGGCCCGAGACCATATCGAGGACATGCTCTCGCGCGTTGCCGGCCTGGTCGTGCCGCTGGAGCTGGTCGGCCCGCCGATGCCCTGGGCCGAACTGGGCCGGCTGGATGACATTCGTCTTCGCCTGCACCAGGCCGGGGCCAAGGGTACCCATTCCTCCCCGTTCTACGCGTTCGGGCTGCAGCTCAACATCGAGGTCGCCAGCCTGGATGTCGACTACCTTCTGGCCATGCTGCGTGCCTTTTTGCTCAAGTACGAGTGGCTGCTCGAGCGTTCCGATATCGACCTGGCCAGGCGCATTTCACCCTACATCCAGTCCTATCCGGAAGACTACGTTGCGCACGTGCTCGACCGGGAATACCGGCCCGACATCACCACCCTGATCGATGACTTCCTGCGCTTCACTCCGACCCGCAACCGTCCGCTGGATCTGCTGCCGCTGTTTGCCCACATCGACGAGGATCGGGTGATGGCCGCACCGGTGGAGAAGGAGCTGATCAAGCCGCGGCCGGCGTTTCACTACCGCCTGCCCAACTGCCTGATCGACGACCCGAACTGGAATCTCGCCATCCCCTGGAACGATTGGGTCAGCATCGAAAACCTGGCGGCCGACGGGAAGGCCCTGGAGCAGGCCCGGGATGCCCGCATGAGCGAGCCCGGCGGGCTGCAGCGCTGGCTACGGGGCTGGCTGCGCGGGCTGCGCTCATGAGCCGCCCTCGACCCCGAATCGGCATCACAGGGCCCGACAGGGGCGGCCTGTCGGCCTGGCTTTTCACCGCCTGGGCGGTGCGTCGCGCCGGTGGGCGGCCGGTACGCATCCGTCCCCGCTCACCGCACTCGATCGACAGCATCGACGCCCTGGTCATTGGCGGCGGAGCCGATGTCAGCCCCGATCTTTACGGCGCCGAGCCCCTGCCGGCCCTGGAATCGTTCAAGGACAACAGCCTGCCCGGATGGCGCCGGCTCGGCGGCATCGTGATGTTTCCGCTGCTGTTCGTCATTCGCAGACTCCTGACAACCAGGACCAGCGGCCTCAACCAGGCTCGCGATACCCTGGAGAAGGGCCTGATCGCGGCCGCACTCGAGCGCGGCATGCCGCTGCTGGGCATCTGCCGCGGCATGCAGCTGCTCAACGTGGTCGCCGGCGGCAGCCTGCACCAGGACATCGAGGGCTTCTACGAGGAGTACCCGGCCATTCGCTCGGTGCTGCCGCGCAAGCGCATCGAGATCGAGAGCGACTCGCTCCTGGCCCAAACCCTGGTGACCACGCGAGTCCGCGTCAACGCGCTTCATTCGCAGGCCATCGACCGGCTCGGTGACGGACTGAGGGTGTGCGCGCGCGAATCCAGCGGGGTGATCCAGGCGATCGAGGGAAACCCGGACAACTTTGCGATCGGCGTGCAATGGCATCCGGAATACCTTCCCCAGCGGCCGGAACAGCGCGCCCTGTTTCGCAGCCTGGTAAAAGCAGTCAATGGAGCAGGCCCGTGAAACGTCCCGTACCCGCGCTCAGCCCGGAATGGCTGAGCGAATCCTGCCGCTTCGTCGCCGAGGTCTGGCGCCGCTTCGACGATCATCCCGACCCGGCCGAGCCTGTGAGCCGGCCGGGTGCAGACGAGATCCTGCGCGCACCCGAAACCACCCTGCGCCGCTACCGTCAGTTCCAGTCCGTCCACATCCTGTGGCAGGATCTGGCCGGCCGCAACGACATCGCGAGCACCGGCCGGGCGATCTCGAGCCTGGCCCGCGACTGCCTCGAGCTGGCCCTGATCGCGGCCGAGCACCGGGTGGCGCAAACCTGTGGCCAACTGCTCAACGAGCAGGGGCAGCCCATCCGGCTGGCGATTTTCGGACTCGGCAAGCTCGGTGGCGATGAACTGAACTTCAATTCCGATATCGATATTGTCTTCGCCCATGACGGCGAAGGACGCAGCAGCGGACCCCGCCAGCTCGATGCGGCACGCTACCTGCAGCAGGTCGCGCGCGAGCTGATCCGGCTTCTGGATACGGTGACCGAGCACGGCCGGGTCTGGATCGTGGATGCCCGTCTGCGTCCCTTCGGAGACTCCGGGGCCCTGGTCTGGTCAACCCGGGCGATGGAGCAGTACTTTCTGACCGAGGGGCGGACCTGGGAACGCTATGCCTGGCTCAAGGCAACCCCTGTGGCCGGCGACATCGCCGCCGGGCAACGACTGCTCGACGATCTGCGCCCGTTCATCTTTCGGCGCTACCTCGATTACGGCATTTTCGACAGCCTGCGCGATCTGCATGCGCGGATCGAGGCCAACACTCGCAACGGCACGGCCGATATCAAGCGCGGTCCCGGCGGCATTCGGGCTGCCGAATTCCTGGTCCAGAGCCAGCAGATCCTGCGCGGTGGACGCGAACAACTGCTGCGCACCCCCGGCTTTCTTCCCGCCCTGGAAGCCTGCACCGCGCTGGGCCTGATTCCGGCCGAGCAGGCCCAGGCACTGCATGAGGCCTACAGCTACCTGCGCATTGTCGAAAATCGCCTGCAGGCACAAAGCGGCCGCCAGGGTCACCACCTGCCGACCTCGGCGGAAGACCGGGAGGGCCTGGCCAGGCTGGTCGGACACGAAGACAGTACTGCCTTCGAACAGGAGCTGAGCCGGCACCAGGCCCACATCAGCAGCCAGTTTCGTGAACGATTCCGGGAACCGGTAGCGCCGGCCCAGGATGATCACGACCTGTGGCCACCGCAAGAGGAGTGCGCGCAGGCGCTCAGCGAAGCCGGCTATGCCGAGGCCGAAAGCGGCGCCGATGCGCTCGTCCGGCTCGACGAGCGCCTGACCCGTCGCGGCCTGAGTGCCGAGGGCCATCGACGTCTGGAGCGCCTGATGCCCACGCTGTTGCGCAAAACCGGCGAGCAGGAGCGAGCCGACGAGTTGCTGCCCGAACTGCTGCAGCTGGTCGAACAGATCAGCCGGCGTTCCGCCTATTTGTCCCTACTGCACGAACGCCCGCAGACCCTGGACCGGTTGATTCGGGTCTTTGCCTTGAGCGAGAAGATCAGCCGCTGGATCATTGCTTCTCCGCAGTTGCTGGACGATCTGCTCGACCCGATCCATGGATTGGATCTGCCGGCCCTGCCCGGCCTGGACCCGAACGAGCCGGAAGAGGCCCTGAACGCGCTGGGGCGCTGGCGTCAGGCCGGGTTTCTGCGTACCGCGCTGGCCGAACTCGATGAACGGATCTCGGCGGTCCAGGCCGCCGAGCGCCTCAGCCTGATCGCCGAAACCATTCTCGGCGAAATACTGAACCTGATCGGCGCCGGACAGGCCGACCTGGCCGTCATTGCCTACGGCAACCTCGGCGCGCGCGCGCTGCACTACCAGTCCGATCTGGATCTGGTCTTTCTGCACGCCGGCGACTCCCCGCCGGTGCGCATCGCCCAGCGCCTGATCAGCCTGATGCAGATGCCGCTGCAGGGCGGACGGCTGTTCGAGATCGATACCCGCCTGCGGCCCAACGGCCGGGCCGGCCTGCTGGTCAGCCGCCTGGAAAGTTTCGCCGAGTATCAGCTTGAACAGGCCTGGACCTGGGAGCATCAGGCCCTGATCCGGGCGCGCTGGGTCGCCGGTGACGCGGCGAGCCGGGATTGCTTCGAAGCAATCCGCCGGCAGGTCTTGTGCCGGGAACGCGACACCGGGCAAGTTCGCCAGGCCCTGGCGGAAATGCGCGACCGCCAGCGTCGCGAGCGCAGCGAGGACGAGGTAAAGGGTGTCTTGACCGACGTTCAGTACATTGCCGAGGCCGGGATCCTCAGCGAGGCTGGCGCGCACCCGGACCTGGTCGAGCTGCGCTCTCCCGATCAACAGCTCGAAGCGCTGGGCCGCTTGCAGTGGATCGATCCCGACCAGGCCGAACAGCTGGCCCGGACCTGGCAGCTGCTGACCGGCGAGCGCCACATTCGCTGGCTGGGCCGCAATCCGGACTCGGGCTCGATCGAAATGGCCCGGCCCGTGGTTGAACGGGCCTGGTTTCTGGTATTCGGTGAATCGACCTGAGTTTGCCCAGTCAACTATTCGTCGATGTGATCCTCGTAACTTTCGGCGTCCATCAGATCGTTCAGGGCGTCCGGATCCTTCAGGCGGATCGAAAACAGCCAGCCATCACCGTAGGGGTCGTTGTTGATGATTTCGGGCGAGTCGACCACGGCATCATTGACCGCCACGATTTCGCCGGAGACGGGCACATAGATATCCGAAGCCGCCTTGACCGACTCGATCACGGCGCAGGCATCGCCCTGGCCGAACAGCGCCCCTTCTTCCGGCAGTTCCACGAAGACCACATCGCCAAGCTGCTGCTGGGCATGATCGGTGATCCCGACCTTGACCACGCCGTCCTCTTCCTGGCTGACCCACTCATGGCTTTCGGAAAAGCGCAGCTCAGTCGGTATGTCGCTCATGCTGATTTCCCTTCTGGATAGGTTCGCTGATTTTAACGCAAGCCGGCCGTCATTTTGACCGGAAACCGCTCCGGCCCCGCAGGTTGAGCCAATGGCCGACGATCAACAATATCCCCCCCACGGAGGTCAACGCAGCCGAGACCGTGTGGCCGACCAGATGCCCCACCTCCAGGCCCGCAGCCAGGGCCACCAGTGTGACCCCGGCCAGGCCCGGCAGCATCATCGCGCGCTGGCCATGCTGGCGGAAACCGAGATGGAATGCCAGCAGGCTGAGCGGTACCACAAACGCGACCAGACCGAGATGGAACCACTCTTCACCCAGCACACCCAGCGTCATCCAGGGCGCAAGCACCAGCAACAGCGGCACACCCAGGCAATGCACCAGGCAGGCGGCCGACAGGCAGATCGCGGCCTGATCCAGGCGGCGCGACCCCGGTCGGCAGGATTTTGGCTCCAATACAGCGGCCATGAACAACATCCAGTTGATTGAGACCGTAATGATATAACATCAGCGAGGTCAAGAAACAGTCATCCGGCATCGGCCCACGGCTCGACCCGGGTTGTCTTCTCGGCCGCAGCAGTAAACTGGAGCGCATGAGCGCACACCCGCAAAAGCTTCAGTCCGCGCGCATCGCCTGGCAGGACGACACGCCGCGATCCTTGCACTACGACGACTGCTATTTCATGCCGGGCCGTGGCGAGGCCGAGAGTCAGGCGGTGTTCATCGAGGCCAATCGTCTGCCGCCGCGCTTTGCCGACCTGGGCGCGGACGAACAGTTCGTCATCGGCGAGACCGGTTTCGGCACCGGGCTGAACGTGCTGCTCGCGGCGCGCTGTTTTCTTGATCACGCCCACCCGGCCAGCACGCTGGACATCTTCTCCGCGGAACTGCATCCGCTCAAGCCGGCCGACCTCGCGCGTGCCCTGGCTCGACGGCAGCCATCGCTGACGCACCTGGCCCGTGCACTGTTGAGCGCGTATCCGCCGCTTGCCGCCGGCCATCATCTGGTTCGACTCCACCCACGCGTTCGGCTGGTCCTGATGCTCGGCGATGCCGAGGCATGCTGGCGCCACTGTCCGGCCCGGGTCGATGCCTGGTTCCTGGACGGTTTCGCTCCGGCGCGCAATCGGCAAATGTGGACCCCTGCGCTGTTTGAAGCGCTCGCAGAGCGGTCGCGACCGGGAGCCACCTTCGCCACCTTCACGGCCGCATCGGCGGTACGCGACGGCTTGCATCGGGCCGGCTTCGAAGTCGAGCGGGTGGCCGGCTTCGCCGGCAAACGCCATCGCCTGCTCGGGCGCCGACCGGGAGCGCCCGAACGGCGTTTCAGTCGGCGCGGACGGGCGATCGTGGCCGGAGCCGGCCTGGCCGGCTGCACCACCGCCCGGGCGCTGGCCGAGCGCGGCTGGCAGGTCCGGGTGTACGACCCGGCCGGCGTGGCCGGCGCAGCCTCGGGCAATCTGGCCGGCGTGGTGTACGCCACGGCCAGTGCCCACATGACCCCGCAGAATCGCTTTTACTTGCTCGCCTTGATTCATGCGCTGCGCCACCTTGAATACTTCGGCTTCCCGGCCCAAGCCGACGACGGACGCCTCAACGGGGTCCTCCAGTACGCGGCCGATGAGCGCATGGCCAACAAACTCGAACAGGCGCTGGCGGCCGGGACCTGGCCGGGCGACCTGCTCCAGCGTCACGGCGAAAACTCGGTACTGATCAACGGAGCTGGTTACCTGCGGCCGCCACGCTGGTGTCGCCGACTCCTGGACCATCCCGCCATCGAACTCGTGGGGCGCCGCGTTCGCCGTTTCCACACCGGCAGCCCGCTGCGGGTCGAAGACGATCAGGCCCAAACCGAATCAACCGATCGCCTGTTCCTGTGCGTGGCCGAGGCCTGTCGACAGCTGCCGGGTCTGGAATGGCTGCCGCTGAAACGGATCCGCGGCCAGGTCAGCTACGTTCGCGCCACGCCGGCCAGCCTGCGCTGGCAGCAGGCCATCTGCCACGCCGGCTACCTGACTCCGGCGCTGGACGGGCTGCACTGCGTGGGCGCCACCTTCGACTTCAACAACCCGGATGCCGAAATCCGCCCGGGCGATGACCAGACCAATCTTGCTCAGCTGCGCTCGCACCTGCCCGGGCACTGGGAAGCGCTGGGTGGAGAGGCCATCGAGGTCGTCGACCGGCGCGCCGCCGTTCGCTGCCAGACCCCGGACTTCCTGCCCCTGGCCGGGCCGCTGGCGGATCCGCGCCATCTTCCGCACCGGATCGAAGCGAATGTCTTCCTCAACCTCGCCCATGGCTCGCGCGGCATCACCCACACCCCGATGTGCGCCGACCTGGTCGCCGACCTGGCCAGCGGCCGGAGTCCGGCCCTGGACACCGAACTGATCGCGGCGCTGGCTCCGGAGCGCTTCATTGTGCGCAAGCGACGGCGCGAGCCGGCATGGAAACCACCCGAATGACCCGCGTTCGGCCGCCTCTGCCGGGCGGTAGCGCTATACTGGAAACACACTCATTGCAGGAGAGTTGTCATGGCTGAACAATCCAGACGCGAACAATTCATCGAGACGCTGAAAGGCAAGCTCGACGAACTCAACGAGGACATGGACCGCCTGGAAAAAAGAGCGCAGGACGCCAGCGGTGACCTGGAGAAGAAGTACGAGGAACAGCTTCAGGACATGCGCGAAAAGCGCGCCGAGCTGAAAAACAAGATCAGCGAACTTCGGGCGGCCAGCGAGGCCCAGTTCGACCGCCTCAAGCTCGAAGCCGAGCATGCCTGGAAGGCGTTCCAGAACTCGGTCAACTACTTCCGCTCTCACTTCAAGTAGGCAAACAACAGCACAATGCCGTTTCCGTTCCAACGCCCGCGCCGGCTGCGCGCACGCGAGTTTTCACGGCGCATGGTGCGCGAAACCAGCCTCTCGCCGGCCGATCTGATCTACCCGGTGTTTGTGCTTGAAGACCCTGCCGCGCGCGAGCCGGTTGCCTCGATGCCGGGCGTGGAGCGAGTTGGCCATGAACGCCTGTTTGCCATCGCTGAGCGTTGCCTGACCCTCGGCATCCCGGCCATCGCCCTGTTCCCGGTTGTGTCGGCCGAGCGCAAGAGCGATGACGCCGCCGAGGCATGGCGAGACGACGGCCTGGTACAGGGCACCGTGCGCCGGTTGAAGGAACGCTTCCCGGAACTGGGCGTGATCACCGACGTGGCGCTCGATCCCTACACCTCGCACGGTCTCGATGGCCTGGTCGACGAGACCGGCTACGTGCTCAACGACGAAACCGTCGAGGTGCTGGTTCGCCAGGCGCTCAGCCATGCCCGTGCCGGCGCGGACGTGGTTGCACCCTCGGACATGATGGACGGGCGCATCGGCGCCATCCGCGAGGCCCTGGAAGCCGAGGGTCACCGCAACACCCTGATCCTGAGCTACGCGGCCAAGTACGCCTCGAGCTTCTACGGCCCGTT
>REEW01000062.1 GCA_007694885.1 Wenzhouxiangella sp.
GTTTCAGCGGCTGGATCCGGGTCTCGACCAGCTCGGCCAGGCCCGGCGTCGCCGCATCGCCCCCGCCCGGCGGCAGCAGCAGGTGCATGGTCTCGGCCAGGTCGCCGACCTGCTCATAGCTGTCCTCGATCAGCCAGGCCGGCAGAGCGGTTGCCAGCGCCGTCCACTCGCGCAGCTCGCGGGTGTTGACCAGGCGCTTGAGGCGCTTGCCGGTCAGGAAACTCACCGCCCAGGCGGCGTCGGCCGGCCTGGCTGATCGGAAATACTCCACCAGCGCGGTCAGCTTGGCGTTGGTGGCCGTGGTCCGGTCGAGACGGTCGAACAGCGCGGCGAAAGCTTTCATGCCGAGACGCTGGTACCCAGGCTGGCGCGCAGGTTACAGCTCTCGGCCTCAAGACCTTGCTCGCGCAAGTATCTGGCCAAAGCCTCGCCATTGCCGTGGATGGTGATCACGCGCCTGGCCTGCATGTCCATCGCGGTATCGACCAGGGCCGGCCAGTCGGCGTGGTCGGACATCACGAATCCGCGGTCGTAGCCGCGCCGGCGGCGGTGGCCGCGGATGCGCATCCAGCCGGAGACGAAGCCCGACGAGTGTTTCGGAAACCGGCGCATCCAGGGCGAGCCGGCGGCCGAGGGCGGGGCCAGGATCAGGTCACCGGCAAAGCGGTCACCTTTTTCAGCCTCGCTGACCGGGCAGGTCTCGGCCAGGTCCAGGCCTTGTTCGCGGTAGCAGTCGGTCAGCGGCTGCATCGCCCCGTGCAGCCAGACCGGGCGCGGCGCGCGTCCGGCCAGTTCAGCCAGCAGGCGCTGGGCCTTGCCCAGGGCGTAGCAGAACAGCACGGCCGGGCGACCGGCGTCGATACAGCCCTGCCACCAGTCGAGAATCTCGGCGATCACCTGCTCGGTCGGCGGCCAGCGATACACCGGCAGTCCGAAGGTGCATTCGGTCAGCCATACATCGCAGGCGAAGGGCTGGAACAAGGCGCAGGTCGGATCGGGGGCGCGCTTGAAGTCACCCGAAACACCCCAGGTGCCGTGCTCCGACTCCACCCGTACCGTAGCCGAGCCGAGGATGTGCCCGGCCGGGAACAGGGTGATACGGGTCTCGCCGAGCTCGAAGGGCTGGCCGTACTCGACGGCGCTGAAGGCGCCCGCTCGGCCGACCCGATGAGTGAGTACCGGCAGGCCCTCGCGGGCGGCGAAGTATTCGCTGGCGCCGGCGCGCGCGTGGTCGGCATGGGCATGGGTAATCACGGCTCGCGACACGGGTCGCAGTGGATCGATCCAGAAGTGGCCGGCGGCGCAATACAGGCCACCGGCGTCCGGCACCAGAACGTCAGTCATGCCCCGAAGAATGCCTGAGCAGCGGTGAAGCACAGGAAAACCCGGATCCAGCGCTTCCAATTTGCGAAGAAGCGGTCTTCAGCCAGCGATCCATCCGGGCTTCCAACGGCCGATGCATGCTGACCCGCTGGGGCCGGATTCAGAGAATGGTGCGGTTCATCGGGGTGCCCTACCGCGCGCTTTCGGTCAAGGCGCGCGCCGGGGCCTGGCTCTGGCGGTCGATCAGCCAGACATCCCGATCGCCCGACCGACCGCCCAGAAAGGCGATCGTGACCCGGGCAGGGGATCAGGCTGCCTGGGCCGGGTTTCTCGTTTCAATCCCGATGCCTTCGAGCAGGCTTTTGGCCGCTTCACGTCCTTCGAAGACCGCGGTGACCACCAGGTCCGAGCCGCGCACCATGTCGCCGCCGGCGAATATGCGCGGGTGGCTGGTCTGGAATTCGGCCCGCCCGCCGCCGCCGCCGACTTTCAGGCGACCATCGTCGTGGGTCTCGACGCCGGCACCGAGCAGCCAATCGGGCGGGTCGGGTCGAAAACCGAAGGCGATGATCACGGCATCGGCCGGCAACACCTCTTCGCTGCCTTCGATGACCTCGGGTCGTCGCCGGCCGCGAGCGTCCGCTTCGCCAAGCCGGGTTCGGGCCACGCGCACGCCCTCGACCTTGTCGTCGCCGAGAATTTCCACCGGCTGCCGGTTGAACAGGAACTCGACGCCTTCCTCGCGCGCGTTTTTCACTTCCCGGCGGCTGCCGGGCATGTTTTCCTCATCGCGGCGATAGGCGCAGGTGACCGAGTGGGCGCCCTGGCGAATGGAGGTACGTACGCAGTCCATGGCGGTATCGCCGCCGCCGAGAACGACCACGCGCTTGCCGCCGAGATTCTGGTAGGGGAATCGCGAAACCGGCTCTTTCAGTACGTGGTTGACGTTGCCGATCAGGAAGGGCAAGGATTCGATCACGCCCGACAACTCCTCGCCCGGCAGGTTGCCCTTGACGTAGCGATAGGTGCCCATGCCCACGAACACCGCTTCGTGGTCGGCCAGCAGACGTTCCAGGCTGATGTCGCGACCGATTTCGACCCCGAGATGGAACCTGACTCCCATGCCTTCCATGATTTCTCGCCGGGTTTCGATGACCTCCTTTTCGAGCTTGAACGGCGGTATGCCGTAGGTCAGGAGACCCCCGATGCGCGGGTAGCGGTCGTACACGTGCGCCTCGACCCCGTTCCGGACCAGGATGTCGGCCGCGCCCAGACCGGCCGGGCCCGCCCCGATCACGGCCACGCGCTTGCCGGTGGGCTGGACCTTGCTCATGTCGGGACGCCAGCCCTGGCGAACCGCCTCGTCGGTAATGTATTTCTCGATCGATCCGATGCTGACCGCGCCGAGACCGTCGTTGAGGGTGCAGGCACCCTCGCACAGCCGATCCTGGGGACAGATGCGGCCGCAGACTTCGGGCAGCGAGTTGGTCTGGTGCGACAACTCGGCGGCCTCGAACAAGCGGCCCTGCTTGATCAGGCGCAGCCAGTCGGGGATGAAGTTGTGAACCGGGCAATCCCACTCACAGTAGGGATTGCCGCAGTTGATGCAGCGCGCCGACTGGTCGGCCGCGCCTTCGGCGTCGTACTGGCCGTAGATCTCGTCCCAGTTGCGCACGCGGATGGGAATCGAGAGGACTTCCGGGTCGCGCCGCGGAGACTCGAGAAAATGGATGTCACTGAATCGGGTCATTGCGAAATCCTTTTTGTAACCGCCGATGAACGCAGATAAACGCGGATGGGGTCTGAGATGCTGCCGGCAACAGAGTCAAAAGTCCCGGCACTGCGTACCCGGCCGGCTCCGATGTCGCGGTTTCCCGGAATCAATCTGCGTTCATCTGCGTTCATCTGCGGTCCCATGAAATGATTGATCAAGCCGCTTCGCGCAAAGCGGTGATCAGGGTGTCGAGGTCGGCCGCCTTGGGCTTGACCAGCCAGAACTTGGGCAGCAGGCGGCGGAAGTTGTCGAGCAACTCCTGGGCGCGCACGCTGCCGGTCGCTTCCTGGTGGCGCTCGATCAGGCCGCGCAGATGATGGACGTGGTGTTCCATCACGTCGGGTGAAATGTGGTGAATATCGATCAGCTCGTGGTTGTAGCGGTCGACGAACAGCCGCTCGGCATCGAGCACGTAGGCAAAGCCGCCGGTCATGCCGGCGCCGAAGTTGATGCCGGTGCGACCGAGCACCACGACCACCCCGCCTGTCATGTACTCGCAGCAGTGATCGCCCGCGCCTTCGATCACCGCCACCGCGCCGGAATTGCGCACGGCAAAGCGCTCTCCGGCCATGCCGGCGGCAAACAGCTCGCCGCCGGTGGCGCCGTAGAGGCAGGTGTTGCCCATGATCGGCGTGGTCGCGGCCTCGTAGCGAATGTTTTGGGGCGGACGCAGCACCAGGCTGCCACCCGCCATGCCCTTGCCCACATAGTCGTTGGCCTCGCCGGTCAGGCTCAAATGCAGCCCGCCGGCGTTGAAAGCCCCGAAGCTCTGGCCGGCGGTGCCTTCCAGATCGAGATGGATGGCATGGTCGTCCATGCCGCGATCACCCCAGCGTCGGGCGATGTCGCCGGACAGGCGCGTGCCGATGGAGCGATCGGAGTTGCGCACGGTATAGCGCAGCTGGCCGCCTGTACCCTGCTGCACGGCCTCGGCGGCGTCTTCGCAGATGCGTGCGGCCAGCACCCCCTGATCGTGCGGCGGGTTGCGCTCGACCGTGCACTGGCGGTCGGCATCCGGTGCCAGGCCCGTGGTCGCCAGCAGGGGCGCCAGGTCGAGCTTGTTCTGGCGCACGGTCAGTCCTTCGATGCGCTCCAGGTATTCGGTCCGGCCGATGATGTCTTCCAGGCGCCGCACGCCAAGCCCGGCCAGAATTTCGCGCACCTCGCGGGCAACGAACTGGAAGTAGTGCACCACCATGTCCGGCAGGCCGATGAAGTGTTTGCTGCGCAGCGTCTCGTTCTGGGTCGCCACGCCGGTCGCACAGTTGTTCAGGTGACAGATGCGCAGGTACTTGCAACCCAGCGCGATCATCGGTGCGGTGCCGAAACCGAAGCTCTCGGCGCCCAGGATGGCCGCCTTGACCACGTCGAGGCCGGTTTTCAGGCCGCCGTCGGCCTGCAGACGGACGCGGTCGCGCAGGTCGTTTTCCATCAGCACCTGGCGGACTTCGCTGATGCCCAGCTCCCAGGGCGCGCCGGCGTACTTGACCGAGGTCAGCGGAGAGGCGCCGGTGCCGCCGTCGTAGCCCGATACCGTGATCAGGTCGGCGTAGGCCTTGACCACGCCGGCGGCGATCGTGCCGATACCCGGCTCGGCCACCAGCTTGACCGAGATCAGCGCGCTGGGATTGACCTGTTTGAGGTCATAGATCAGCTGGGCCAGGTCTTCGATGGAGTAGATGTCGTGGTGCGGCGGCGGCGAGATCAGGCCCACCCCGGGCGAGGCGTAGCGCAGGCGGGCAATCAGTTCGTTGACCTTGTGGCCGGGCAACTGGCCGCCCTCGCCGGGCTTGGCGCCCTGGGCGATCTTGATCTGGATGACTTCGGCATTGACCAGGTATTCGGGGGTTACGCCGAAGCGACCCGAGGCGACCTGCTTGATCTTCGAGGTTTTCTCGGTGCCATAGCGAACCGGGTCCTCGCCGCCTTCGCCGGAGTTGGAGCGCCCGCCCAGGCGATTCATGGCAATGGCCAGGGCCTCGTGCGCTTCCGGCGAGAGTGCTCCAAGACTCATCCCGGCCGAGTCAAAGCGCAGCAGGATGTCCTGGGCCGGCTCGACCTCGTCGATGTCGATCGCCGAATGGGGCGAGGTCAGACCCAGCAGGTCGCGCAGAAACGCGGGTGGGCGGTCGTTGACCAGGCGGGCATAGTCCTGGTACAGCGCGTAGCTGCCGCGCTGAACCGCCGCCTGCAGGGTCGTGACCACGTCCGGGTTGTAGGCGTGGTATTCACCGCCGTGGACGTAGCGGTACAGACCGCCGTGCTCGATGGGCACGCGCACATCCCAGGCCCAGCGGGCCAGCGATTTCTGATCCGCGTGCAGGTCGCCGAAGTCCGAACCCTGGATGCGGCTGACCGCGCCGGGGAAGCACAGGTCAACGACCTCGTCGGCCAGGCCCACGATCTCGAACAGCTGCGCGCCGCGGTAGGCGCCGATGGTGGAAATTCCCATCTTGGACAGGATCTTGAACAAGCCCTTGCGGATGCCGCGGCGGTAGGCCCGACCCAGTTCCAGCGAGCGGTGCCGGGTTTCATCGATTTCGCCGGTGTTCACCATCGCCAGCAGGGTCTGGTAGACGAGATAGGGGTAGACGGCGGTGGCGCCGAAGCCGATCAGGGCGGCGAAATGATGCGGGTCGCGGGCCGTGCCGGTTTCGACGATCAGGGTGCACAGCGGTCGCTGGCCGGTCTCGACCAGGTGATGATGGATGGCGCTGGTGGCGAGCAGGGCGTGGACCGGCAGGTGACCTTTTTTCAGGTAGCGGTCGGAAATCAGCACGATCAGCTTGCCGTCGGCGACTTCGCGCTCGGCCTGCTCGCACATCGCCTTCAGCGCCTCATCCAGCGGCTGATCCTCGGGTACGTTGAGATCGATCTGGGTCGATGGAATGCCCAGTTGGGGGGCGTTGATCAACTGGCGAAGCTTGCGCTGGGACAGCACGGGCGAGTTCAGCACCACCCGTTCGGCCATCTCCGGGCCCGGCGTGAACACGTTGCCCTTGCGGCCGATGCCGGTTTCCAGCGACATCACGATGCGTTCGCGCAAGGAATCGATGGGCGGATTGGTGACCTGGGCGAACTGCTGGCGGAAACAGTCGTAGAGCGAGCGGACCCGGGTCGAGAGCACCGGCATGGGGGTGTCATCGCCCATGGAGCCGACCGCCTCGGCCTGGGTCTGGGCCAGCACCTGGATGACCTCGCGACGTTCCTCGCGCGACAGGTTGAACATTTTCTGATACGTCGACAGGGTGTCGCCGTCGAACGGCTCGGCGGCCATGTGCACGTCGATCAGTTCGGAATCCAGGTACTGGATTCCGGATTTCAGCCAGTCCTGCCAGGGTTCGGCCTGCTTGAGCCTTGCATCGACCTCGGCGCTTTCGAGCAGTTCGCCCTGTTCCAGGTCGGCGACCAGGATCTGGCCGGGTCCCAGGCGGCCCCGTTTGAGTACGTTGTCGGGGGGGACGTCGACGACGCCGGTTTCGGAGGCCACGATCAGCTTGTTGTCGTCGGTCAAGGTCCAGCGGGCGGGCCGCAATCCGTTGCGGTCCAGGGCGCAGACGGCAAATCGGCCATCGCACATGACCAGCCCGGCCGGGCCGTCCCAGGCCTCCTGGTGGAAGCTGAAGAATTCGTAGAAGGCCCTGAGGTCGCCGTCGAGGTTGTCTGCGGTCTGCCAGGCCGGCGGGACCAGGATGCGGACGGCGCGCGGCAGCGACATGCCACCGATCATCAGCAGCTCGAGCATGTTGTCCAGCGAACTCGAATCCGAGCCGTGCATGGCCACCGGCGGATCGATCTCGGCCAACTCCGGCAGCAGCGGCGAGGCCAGCAGTTCGCGCCTTGCCCGGGTCCAGTTGCGGTTGCCGCGGATGGTGTTGATCTCGCCATTGTGGGCCAGCAGCCGGAACGGCTGGGCCAGTTCCCAGCGCGGCAGCGTGTTGGTGGAGAAGCGCTGGTGGAAGACGACCGTGGAAGCCTTCATCGCCGGGTGTTCCAGGTCGGGATAGAACGCGGCCAGGTATTCCGGCATCACCATGCCCTTGTAGGACAGGGTCCGGCCCGAGAGGCTTGCCACGTAGAAGCGCTCTCCTTCCGGCGTGGCGGCCTCGCAGCGCCGCCGGGCAATGTAAAGTCGGCGCTCGAAATCGTCGGCAGACAGCTCGTCGGGTGCGTTGACGAAGACTTGTTCGATCCGGGGCAGGGTCTTCAGCGCCGGCTCGCCGCAGGCTTCCGGTCGGGTGGGCACCAGGCGCCAGCCGGCAACCTGCAGCCCGGCCACGCGAAGTTCTTGCTCCATCCGGTCGCGCTGGGCCGCGGCACCGCCGTCGGGGTCCAGGAACAGGGTTCCCACGGCGAAGCAGGCGGCCGTCTCGATGCCTGCTTCCCGCGCGGCAGCCTGAAGAAACTCCTGGGGCCTGCGGATCAGGATGCCGCAACCATCGCCGGTCTTGCCGTCGGGGGCAACGGCGCCACGATGGGTCAGCCGGTTGAGTGCGGTCAGCGCATCGGCAACCACATCGCGCGAAGCCTGATTGTCGAGCCGCGCGATCAGCCCGAAACCGCAGGAGTCCCTTTCAAAATCAGAATGATGGAGGGTTTTGGACGTTGTTGTCACGACACGGACCTTGGCTGCGAGCAGATAGGGGAAAATACCATTACTGTATCAATTCTTTATGCAGCGCGAAAAACCGCGCATGGACTCTTGCCGGACGATCCGCTAAATGTCCGGACAAATAATGTAAAACGGGAAGGTATTGATGTCAAAGCGCAGGCAAAAGGCGACGACAAAGGTCGCCGAGAAGGGGAGCAAGAACAAGGGTTTCAGGCCAGACCGCCCGGTACTGGGCCTGGCCATGGCCGGCATGCTGGTGACGGCGTACCTGGCCATCACCGACATGAGCCGGTCGGCGGCCCTGTTTTGCGGCGAGGGCAGCGATTGCCAGCTGATCCAGCAAAGCCACTGGTCGATCCTGCTCGGCATTCCGGTCGCGATCTGGGGCTTTGTTTTCTACGCGCTCATTGCCTTGATCGCCGGTCTGGGCAAACCGCGCCTGAAGCGCTGGCGACGGCTCTGGCTGCTGTCGTTTTTCGGCATGGTTTTCAGCCTCTACCTGACTGCGGCCGGCTGGCTGGCCGTGCAGGCATTCTGCCTGTGGTGCCTGTTCTCACTGGGCATCATGGTCGCGATTTTCCTGGTGCTGACCCTGCGGCGGCCCGAGTCGGCGCCGGGCATGCCCTGGGCCGGTTTTCTGGCCGGGCAGGGGGCCATGGTGGCGGTGGTGCTGGTTTTGCTGCATGCGTTTTATGCCGGCTGGTTTCAGCCGCCGGAGGACCCGCGTCTGCGCGCCCTGGCCGAGCACCTTGATCGCACCGGTGCGGTGTACTACGGCGCCTCCTGGTGCCCAAGCTGCCAGGATCAGAACCGGTTGTTCGGACCGGCCGCCGAGCATCTGCCCTATGTCGAGTGCTCCCCCCAGGGGCGGGCCGGCGGCGTGGCGTTCGAGTGCGTGGCCAACGACATCTCGACCTACCCGACCTGGGTCATCGGCAACCGGCGCTTTGAACAACTGCTGGAGCCGCAAGAACTGGCCCGCCGCTCGCGCTTTGACTGGGATGGCTGGGGCGGGAATGGAGATTGAAGTCCGCAGCCGGTACACTGTCGGGCCGATTTGATCCGGCTCCAAACCCCGATTCAGGACCTCGCCCGCAATGAAAAAACTGTTTCTGCTCGCCTTGCTGCCGCTGACGCTTGCCGCCCAGACCCCTTACGATCCGGTCGCGGTGGCCGATCTGCCCGGCTTGTCCTATACCGAATCGCTGTACCCAGATGACGCCGACCACGACCCGGCCGTTCCCGAACCGGGCGAATTTCTCGGTTTTCCGGTCGGTGAACGGACCGCCACCTCGGCTCAAATCGAGGCCTACGCCCGGCGCCTGGCCGAGGCCTCCGAGCGCGTCGAGCTGGTTGACTACGGGCAGACGTTCGAGGGACGGGCGCTGGTCTATCTGGTCATTTCCAGCCCCGACAACCTGGCCCGCAGCGAGGCAATCCAGGACGGCATGGCGCGCCTGGCCGACCCGCGCGGGTCTGGATCGAGCGCGCGCGAGCGCCTGATTGCCGACCTGCCGGCCGTGGCCTGGCTGGCCTACTCGATCCACGGCAACGAAAGCTCGGGCTCGGACGCGGCGCTGGCGGTGATGTACCACCTCGCCGCCGACCGTTCCGAGACCACGGCGAGCCTGCTCGACGAACTGGTGGTGATCGTTGATCCCAACATGAACCCGGACGGCCGCGAGCGCTTCATGAGCGCGCTCGACCAGCACCGCGGCCGTCATCCCAACGTCGATGACCAGTCTTTGCTGCACAGCGGCTACTGGCCGTTCGGGCGCGGCAATCACTACCTGTTCGACCTCAATCGCGACTGGATCTACGGCCGCCATCCGGAGACCCGCAGCCGCATTCCGCACGTGGCCCGCTGGCGACCGATGCTGTTCGTCGACGCCCACGAGATGGGCGCCCAGGACAGCTACCTGTTCTCGCCGGCGCGCGAGCCGCACAATCCGCATCTGCCGCCGTATCGCCAGACCATGGGCGAGGTTTTCGCCGACGACCAGGCCGAGGCCTTTGACCGCTTCGGCTACCCGTATTACTCGGGCGAATGGCACGAGGACTGGTACCCGGGCTACACCGATGCCTGGGCGTCGCTGCGCGGTGCCCAGGGGATACTCTACGAGCAGGCCCGTCTGGCCGAAGACGGGGTTCAGCGCCAGACTCACCTGATCAGCTACTTGCAGTCGGTCCACCACCAGGTGCTGTCGAGTTTTGCCAACCTGGAGACCCTGCGCCGGGAGCGGGTCAGCATGCTCGAGCAGTTCGCCGCCGACCGGGCCCGCGTGGTCTCCGCCCGCGGGCCGTATGCCGACCACAGTTTCGTGATCCTGCCCACGGCCAACCAGGGGCGCATCAACGACTTGCTCGACCTTGTTCATCTTCAGGAATTCGAGGTCCATCGCCTGACCCGCGAAGTGCGCGTGGCGCGTGCGGTGGACCAGCTCGGTCGTGAGCTGTCCAACCACACCCTGCCGGTCGGCAGCCTGGTGTTGCGCAACCGCCAGCCCGAAGCCCGACTGCTCGCGGCCATGTTCGAGTTCGACCCGAACATCTCCGAGTCGGCCCTGACCGCCGAGCGCGAACGCATCCTGCGCGAAGGGCGCAGCACCATCTACGACACCACCGGCTGGAACATCAGCATGATGTTCGGGCTCGAAGCGCTGACCGTGCCGGAGCACCTGGACGCGCATCTGGAGCGGGTCGAGCCCGGCGAAACGCCCTCGGCGCTGTCGGCGGCCGAGGTGGACGCATCGACGGTCGCCCTGGTGGCTTCCGGGGCCGACGACCGGGCCAATGCGCTGGCCGGCCGCCTGCTGCAGCAGGGCGTGAGCGTGCGCGCGGCCCGTTCGGCCTCCGCGCTGGACGACGTGGATCTGCCGGTCGGCTCCATCGCCGTGACCCTCGATGACAACCGCGGCAGCAACGACTGGGCCGAGCGCGTGCGCGAGACGGCGGCCGACCTTGGCCTGGCGGTACACGCCGTCGGTCACGGTCGCGCGCCGGGTGAACTGGCCGATCTCGGCGGCCGCGAATGGCGCGTGCTCGAGCGACCCAGGGTGGCGCTGATCGGGCGCGGATCGACCAACATGCTCGATTTCGGGGCCGCATGGTACCTGCTCGACCATCGCCTGGGCCTGCGCCACAGCCACCTCGACGAGGACCGCGCCGCGGCCATGGACCTGCGTCGCTACAACGTGATCTACCTGCCGGAGCGCTGGGGCTGGGGCGGTGGACCGATGCCGCAGGCCCTGGTCAGCCGGCTCGAGGACTGGGTCCGCGCCGGCGGCACCCTGATCGCCGCCGGCAACGCCGCCCGCGCGCTGATGGCCGGCGACGAGCCGTGGGTGCGGGTGCGCAGCCTCGATCAGGTCGTCGAGGACGATCTCGGCCCCTATCAGGACGCCTTGTACCGCGAGTGGCTGGCCGCCGGCGATCCGGTCCCGATCGAGACCTGGGGGCACGGAGCAGAAACCCAGGCCTACCCCTGGACCGACACGCCGGCCTTGCCGGATGCCGACGAGCGCAAGCGGCGCGATCAGTGGCAGGCCCGGTTCATGCCCTCGGGCGCGCTGGTGGCGGCCCGCGCCGATACCCGCCACTGGCTCACCGCCGGTGGCAACGATTTCCTGACCGTGCTGTTTTCCAACTCGCCGATCCTGATGGCGAAAGCGCCGGTGGAGGCACCACTGCGCATCGGCGTTTACAGCGATGCCGAGGGCGAGGCCGGCCTGGCCGGCTGGGCGCCGATTCCCGAAAACAAGGAACTGCGCGTGCGCGCCGGCGGCCTGCTGTGGCCGGAGGCGCGCGAACGCATCGCCTCGGCCGCCTGGGTTACGCGCGAGTCGGTCGGACGCGGGCAGGTCATCCTGTTTGCCCACGCACCGGCCTTCCGCGGAGCGCAACTGGGCGCGATGCGGGTGCTGGAAAACGCGATGATTCTCGGCCCCGGCATGGGCAGCAGCGAGCCGATCGACTTGCCCTGACGCCGGGCCGCGGTTGACCGCAGCCATCGCCGGGTCGGTCGGCGCGACCCGGACGACCGCCGGCAGCAGGAATGGGACGGTCGGCAGCGCTGACCGTGGCTTGACCGGCGGCAGACTACAGTGCGGGTCATCGATCCCTCTTTGGACGGGCATGAAGATACCGCTGCGAAATACGCCAACGCGTTATGGCCTGGTCAGCCAGCTGTTTCACTGGCTGGTGGTCGGGCTGATCGTGGTGCAGTACGCCTGGGCCTGGCGCATCGACAACGTTGAAGGGTTTCGCGCCCGCCTGGAGCTGGTTACCCAGCACAAGACCATCGGCATGGTGGTGCTGGCCCTGGCCGTTCTGCGCCTGCTGTGGCGGCTTTGCAACCGCCCGCCGCCGCTGCCGGGTGGACTGGCCCGCTGGGAAGTGCTGGCCGCCAGGGCGGGCCATGGCATGCTCTACGGTCTGATCTTCGCCATCCCGCTGTCGGGCTGGCTGTATTCCTCGGCCGCCGGCCTGGGCGATTTCTGGTGGGGGCCGGTCAACTTTCCCAGCCTGGTCGAGAGCTCCGAAGACCTGGAAGATCTTTTCGGCCTGGTTCATCGCGCCCTCGGTGTCGCCCTGGCCGCCGTGGCCGGCATTCACGTGGTCGCCGCCCTGCGTCACCACTTTGTTCTCAAAGACACGGTACTGAAAAGGATGTTGCCGATATGGCCCCAAGATCGTTCCTGACCGCCGCCGTGCTGGCCGCATGGCTTGTGCTTCCCGCCTCCGCGCTGCGCGCCGCCGACTGCTACAGCGCCGACGGCGACAGCGGCGAGCTGAATTTCCGCGGGGAGGCCGAGGGCGCTCCCTTCAGCGGTTTTTTCGAAGACTTCGAGGTCTCCATCTGTCTGCAGGATTCGGACCTGACCACCGCCGAGATCGAGGTCCGCGTGGCCACCGGTTCGGCCACGGTCGGCAATCGCCAGGGCGACGAGGCCTTGCGCGGCGATGACTTGCTGGCCCCGGAGCGCTTCCCGGAGGCGGTCTGGACCAGCACCGCCATTGCGGCCGCCGACGACGGGTATCGTGCCGAAGGCGAGCTCAGCCTGCGCGGGGTCAGCGCCGAGCAGACCGTCCGGCTGAGCCTGGAAGACGTCGACGGCGACCGGTGGCTGAGCGGAAACGCCGAGATTCTGCGACTGGATTACGATGTCGGGATCGGCGAGTTCGAGGAGACCGACTTCATCCGCAATCGCGTCGATCTGCGCTTCGACTTGCAACTGCACCCGATCACCGGAGATCAATGACGATGCGAATCGGAATTCCCGCACTGATGCTGGTTCTGCTGGGCTTGAGTGCGGCCATGCTGTGGCGAAGCGGCCAGCAGCAGATGGTCGCTGCCGACATCAGCGCAGAGCACGAGCTGGTGTTCTTCTCGGCGCCGTGGTGCGGCTACTGCGATCGTGCCCGCGACTGGTTCGATGAACAGCGCGTCGACTACCTGGAAGTCAACATCGAGAGTTCGACCGAAGCCCATCGACTCTGGCGCGAGGCCGGCGGTCGCGGCGTGCCGCTGGTGCTGGTGGGTGAGCAGCGCATTCCCGGCTACGCCCCGGCCGCTTACGCCAGTGCGCTCAATCTGGCCCCGGCCCACTGACGGTCGGGCTGTTGTCGTCGGCGAGAGCAGTCAGGCGCTCACGCACGGCCCTGGCGTCGGCCAGGACCAGCAGCACCAGCAAATCTCCGGGCCTGGCCCAGTCCAGCGCCTGTTCCAGCGCCTCCAGCTCGGTATCGACGTGCAGGATGTCCTGGGCCGGGCAACCGCAGCGCAGCAACTCGTCGCGCAGGATGGCGTAGACCTCGCCGCTTGCCCGTCCACGGGCGTACCTGGCCAATTCGGCAATCAACACCCGGTCCGGGCCCAGCGCCCAGCCGCCGCGTGCCGATTCACGCAGCAGCTCATCGGTGCGGTCGCCGGCCTGGGCAAAGGCCAGCAGGCGGCGCCTGGCCGGCAGGGCCCGGGTCAGGCCGGCGATCGCGGCCATGGCATGGGGATTGTGGGCGAAATCGACGAACACGCTCACCCCCTTGACCTGGTAGAGATTGCCGCGCCCCGGATTGTGGTCTTGCTGCATGCCGGTCAGGCCGGTGGCGATGGCCTCGGGCCCGGCCCCCAGAGACCAGCACACGGCCGCCGCGGCCAGCGCATTGGCGATGTTGTGACGGGCCGCACCCTTCAGGGTCAGCGGAATGTCATCGATGCGGCACAAACGCTGCCGCGTTCCATCTGCGTCGCGGATCAGCCAGCCGTCCTCCGGCCTGAACTCGGCCGAGCTGTGGTTCGGCTCGAGGCTGAACCAGGCGATGCGCCCGGAATAGTGTCGGGCCTGTTCAACCAGCAGAGCATCATCGGCGTTCAGGATCAAAGTGCCCCGGGGCTGCACGGCGCGGCTGATGATCCACTTGATCTCCAGCAGCTCGGCCAGGGTTCTGGAGCCGAAATCGCCGAGATGGTCGGCGGCGATGTTGGTGATCAGGGCCGCATCGGCCTGGTTCACGCCCAGGCCCCGGCGCAGCAGGCCGCCGCGCGCCGTCTCGAGTACGGCCGCGCTGGCCTCGCGGTGTCGGAGAATCATGCGGGCACCCCCGGGGCCGGCATAGTCGCCCTCGTCCAGGACCAGATCGTTGATCCAGATGCCCTCGGTGGAGCTCAAGCCCACGCCGTGGCCGGCTGCGCGCAGGATGCGCGCGCACATCCGCGCCGTGGTCGTCTTGCCGTTGGTGCCGGTGATCAGCGCGGTCGGAATCCGTCGCGGCCGGGACCAGTCGATGTCATCTACGCTCGGTGCGGCTCGCGATGGCCAGGTCTGGGCGGTGGCGCCGAACCCGACCGAGATTTCGTCGTCATCCCACAAAAACGGCGCCCCCGAACGGCTGGCTGCGGCCTGCAGGGCGAGCAGGGCCGGGTTGGCTTCTTCGACGGCGCGTTCGACCACCGCCTCCAGTTCACGCTCGAGATCGGGCTGGACGCCGAAGCAGCACTGCCAGGCCAGTTCGGCCAGGGCGATCCCGGCATAGAGACGGTCGATCGGGCCGTCGAAGGCCAGGCTGAGGCCACCCACTCGCTCTTTTGCCGAGAATGCGGGAGTGGGCCAGCCCAGACGCTGGTGCAGGTCCAGAATCCGGCCTTGCAGGCTGGCCTGGACGGTGCCGGCCTGTTCGGCGCTACAGGCGATATCCAGCACCACCGAAGGGCGGTCCCAGAGCAGGTTGGGTCCGGGCAGGCGCCGGCAGTCGAGCAGTTCCATGGTCGACGATGCGCTAGTCGGCTTCTTCCCGCGCGATGCGCACACCGCGCTCGTCACTGATCAGTTCCAGATCTTCATCGAGGCTGAAGCCTTCCAGATCAGGCACCGGGACCGACTCGCTGCGCCGGACTGCGGGTGTGCCGCTGATGCCGGGGTTGAACTGGACGATCTGCTTCCAGGTGCGTTTGACCTTGTCGGCCAGGACCAGGACCAGATCGCCGGTGGCCGCCATCGCCAGGGCATGTTCCACCGCGGCCTGCTCGTCGGGCACGACGTCGATGCAATCCTCGCTGACGCCCTTGAGCAACAGTTGGGCTCTGAGCATCTGGGCAAGTTCATCCTCGTCCCGGCCGCGCCGATGGTCGTCGCAGCGGCAGATGAAATGGTCGAAATGTCCGGCGGCAATGGCGGCGATTTCCTCGATGTCCTGGTCGCGCCGGTCGCCGGGCGCGCTCAGGACCACCAGGCGGCGGCCCTCGATCTCGAAGTGATCGACCACGCTGCACATGGCGCGCACTGCCGCCGGGTTGTGGGCGTAATCCATGATGACCCGGAAGGGGTGGTCGTCGAAAATGTTCATGCGGCCCGGCGTCTGGAAAAAAGTGGCATCAAACGTGCGCAGGCCCTGGCGGATGTCGTCCAGGCTCAGGTCCATGTTGTAGGCCAGGGCGGCGGCGAACATGGCGTTCTGGACGTTGTGCAGCGCGCGTCCCTGCAGGGTGGCCGGGATCAGGTGGGTCCACAACAGCGGCATGTGCTTGCCCTGGTCGTAGATCGTGATCATGTGGCCGTTCATGCCTTCCTCGAGCACGAAGGCCTGCCCGCCGGCCCGCACATGCTGTTTGACCAGTGGATGGCCGGGCTTCATGGTGACGTAGCACAGCCGGGCCGCCTCGGTGTAGTCGGCCATGCCCAAACACAGCCGGTCATCGGCGTTGAGCACGGCGGCATCCGTGGCGACCTCTATGGGTATGCGCTTGATTTCGGCCAGTTGCTCGATGGTGTCGATGCCGCCCAGCCCAAGGTGGTCGCCGGAGACATTCAGGCAGCAGGCAACGTTGCACGAGCGCAGGCCCATGCCACTGCGCACCATGCCGCCGCGAGCGGTTTCCAGCACGGCCGCATCGACCTCCGGATCACGCAGGATCATGCGCGCCGAGGTCGGCCCGGTCATGTCGCCGGCCACGGTCAGTTGGCCGTCGATGTAGATGCCATCGGTCGAGGTCATGCCGGCGGCGTAGCCGCGCATCTTGAGAATATGCGCGAGCATGCGCGAGGTGGTGGTCTTGCCGTTGGTCCCGGTGATACAGGCGATCGGGATGGTGCTGGGCTCGCCTTCCGGGAACAGCATGTCGAGCACCGGACCGGCAACGTCGCGTGGCTGGCCCTCGCTGGGCGCGACGTGCATGCGGAACCCGGGGCCTGCGTTGATTTCGCAGATGCCGCCGCCGACCTCGCGATAGGAGCGGGTGATGTCGGCGGTCAGAAAGTCGACCCCGCCGATGTCCAGGCCAATGGCCTGGATCGCACGGATCGCCATGTCGCGGTTATCGGGGTGGATTTCGTCGGTCACGTCGATGGCCGTGCCGCCGGTGGACAGGTTGGCGGTGGAGCGCAGGTAGACGACTTCTTCTTTCTCCGGGACGCTGTCTAGACCATAGCCGAGCCGGGTCAGCAGACGCTCGGCCTGGGCGTCGATCTCGATTCGGGTCAGCACCTTCTCATGGCCGATGCCACGCCGCGGGTCCTGGTTGACGAATTCAACCAGTTCGGCAACGGTGTGGCTGCCATCACCCGTGATGTGGCCCGGAATGCGCTTGGCCGCTGCGACCAGTTCGCCGTCGATCACCAGCAGGCGGTGATCAAAGCCTTCGATATAGCTTTCCACGACCACGTTGCGGCCATATTCGGCCGCCTTGGCAAAGCCCGCTTCGACTTCGGCGTCCGTGGTCAGGTTGATGGATACGCCGCGACCATGGTTGCCGGCCAGCGGTTTGGTGACCACCGGCAAACCGATGCGGCGGCCCGCACGGACCGCGTCGCGGGCGGTCTGGACCAGGCGCTGGTTGGGCACCGGCAGGCCCAGGTCGCGCAGGATCTGGTTGGTTTCTTCCTTGTCCGAGGCCAGTTCCACGGCGATGTTGCTGGTCAGACTGGTGGTGGTGGCCTGAATGCGTTTCTGGAAGCGTCCATGGCCGAACTGGACCAGGCTTTGCCGGTTCAGGCGGATCCACGGAATACCTCGTTCTTCGGCAGCGCGCACCAGCGAGGCGGTGCTCGGCCCGAAAGCGCGGCGCTGGGCATAGAGGATGAACTGGTCGCGCTCGGCCTCGAAGTCCCAGTCGTCCGCGGGTGCGTTTTCCGGCTTGAGCGTGTCCGGGAGCAGGCTGTGGAGCAGATCCAGCGCCAATTGTCCGGCCCGGCGCCCGACGGCCTCGTCTTCGTACTCGAACACCATGGTGTACTGGCCGGGTTTGTCCTCGATCGACCGGGTTCGACCGAAGCTCACATCCGAGCCGGCGATGTTCTGCAACTCCAGTACCACGTGTTCCATGACGTGACCCAGCCAGGTGCCTTCGTCTTCGCGCAGACGGCGCACGAAGCCGCCGGGCTCGCGGTAAGAGCAGCCGTGCTCGTCCAGCCCGGGCAGGCAGTCCAGCAGGGCCTGGATGAACTCCTCGCCGAGACGGGCCGACGGCCACTGCTCGAGCTCGCCCAGGTCGAGGATGTAGCGGATGACCGGAAAGTGGGCATACAGGTTGGGGCCCACGTAGATGTTGGTGTTGACGATGTGCATCGGGCTACTCCGCGTTGGCCGTCCGGGTGAGAATTTCGAAGCGTCCGCCGGCGATCAGGATGTGCAGTTTGACGCCGATCAGGCTGACCGGCTCGCCTTCGCGCGCGCGGTCCATGGAAGAGTAGCTGAGCTCGCCCGGATCAACCAGGGTGATGCCGCCGCTGCCGACCACCTCCAGATCATCGCCGGGCCGGATGAAGGCCGCGGTGTCCTCGTCCAGACCGATGCCGACCGCGAACGGGTTGTAGGCCAGGGCGGTCAGCAGGCGGCCGAGGCGATCGCGCTCGCGGAAATGCTGGTCGATGATGAAGCTGTTGGTCAGGCCCAGTCCGGGCGCCAGGGTGACCTTGTCGGGCGTGGGCGTGGAACCCTCGCGCCCGCCGGCAATCATGTGTTCGGGCATGAAGGCAGCACCCGCCGAAGTGCCGGCCACGTGCATGCCGGCGGCATTGCGGCGGCGGATGGCGATGGCCGTTTCCGTCCCGCCCAGGGTGGTCGACAGGCGCAGCTGGTTGCCGCCGGTCATGAACACGCCGTCGGACTTGTTGATATAGGCGATATGCTCCGGGTCGTTGGCGTCCTTGCGCGTGACAATCGGCAGCACCGCGGCATGCTTGATGCCGATCTTGCGGAACAACTTTTCGTAGGTCGGGCCGGTATCGGGCAGTTCCGACGCGGTGGGGATGATGGCGATGCGGGCGTCCTTGCCGCCGCACTCGTTGATGAACCGGTCGAGGATCTCGGTGTTGTGGAACTTGTCCTCGGCGCCGCCGATGGGGATGATGTAGCCGCGATTCTTGTTCTCGCGTTCTCCGGATGGGCTCATTGGCCTTTGATTCTCCAGACCCCTTGGGTCATGACATCGCCGATGCGATGGTGGTTGTCGAGTAAAACCAGGTCGGCAGCGGCCCCGGTTTCGATTCGTCCGCGATCGTGGAAGCGCAGCAGCCGGGCCGGGTTGAGCGTGAACGCCGGCAGGATCCGCTGCAATGACTCGCCGCCGGCCAGCAGCCGGGTCAGGGTGTCGCTCAGCGTTGCCGGCTGGCCGATGTCGAAGCGCTGCATTTCGCCCTGGGCGTTGAACACCGGCAGACAGCCGCCGCCGTCGGAACTCATGGTGATGCGCTCGGGCGCGGCACCGGAATCCAGGTAGCGCAGCAGGGCCTCGTCGGCGGCCAGTTCGTC
The DNA here is from genome assembly GCA_007694885.1 of Wenzhouxiangella sp. GTDB lineage: Bacteria > Pseudomonadota > Gammaproteobacteria > Xanthomonadales > Wenzhouxiangellaceae > Wenzhouxiangella. The sequence continues at coordinate 18,954 of REEW01000062.1, forward strand.
TTCGCTGCAGGTCTGATCGACCGGGAAGGCGGTGATGTCGACCGTGCAGCCGGACCGGGCCACGTCCAGCGCTTCCTCGAACAAGGCTTTCTTGCGATTGATGTGGGTG
>REEW01000195.1 GCA_007694885.1 Wenzhouxiangella sp.
TTGATGATCCAGTCGGCGCGCTCGCGCAGGCTCGCCAGCAGTTTGCGCTCCGTGGCGATCGCCGCTTCCAGGCTGGCGCTGTCGCTGAGCGGATGGCGCCGCCGCGTTTCGCTGAAGCGGCGGGCAATCACAGCCGTTTCGGCTTCCAGAAACAGCAGCCGGAAGCCGGACGCGCGCGGCAGCTGATCGAGCAGGGCCGTGAGCCGCTCGATGCCGTCGGCCCCGGTTCGGGCATCGATGCCGATGGCCACGCGCGCGTAGCGGGTCGGGCGCGAGCGGATTTCGCTGACCAGGCCGGCCAGCAGCCCGCCGGGCAGGTTGTCCACGCAGTAGTAGCCGAGGTCTTCCAGGGCCTGCAGGGCCAGCGACTTGCCGCTGCCCGACAGGCCGCTGATGACGACCATGGGGACCGCTTCGGTGCTCATGAGGGCTTGGACATCAGGCGTGCATGGCGTTCCACGAACTCGTCTGCGGCATCGAAGCCTTTCAGGCGCAGCATGAAATCGCGCACCGCGACCTCGGTCATGACCGCCAGATTGCGTCCGGCCAGCACCGGCAATTTGATTTGCGGGATCTCCAGGTCGAGAACCCGCCGGCTGCCGATGTTGCCGCGCAGGCGGTCGCCGCTGCCGTGCTGGTCGCCGGGCGGATGCAGGTGGACGACCAGGCGCAGGTACTTGCTGGCCTTGACCGTGGCATCGCCGAACATGCGACGCACGTTGAGGATGCCCAGCCCGCGCACCTCCAGGCAGTCGCTCAGCACCGGTGGACACGAGCCCTCGACGATGTCGGGGGTGAGCTGGGTGAACTCCGGCGCGTCGTCGGCGATCAGGCGATGTCCACGGGTGAGCAGTTCCAGGGCCAGCTCCGATTTGCCGGTGCCGGCCTCGCCGGTGATCAGCACGCCGATGGTGAAGATTTCCAGAAACACCCCGTGCAGGGTGGCGCGGGCGGCCAGCGCCCGGGCCACCTGGTACTCGAGAAAGCTGACCAGTTCCCAGGCCGGCTGCCGGGTCGCCATCAGCGCGGTAGCGCTGTCGCGCGCAGCCTGTTCCAGGTCGCGCGCAACCTCCAGCCCGCCGGCGACGATGACCACGGCCGGACGCGCGTCCATGATCCGGGCCAGGGTTTCCCAGCGCTGACGCGCATCGAGCGCGTCGAGCCAGCGGATTTCCTCTTCGCCGATGACCTGGATGCGGTTGGGGTGGATCAGGTTGAGGAAGCCGACCAGCGAGGGCCGTACGCCGAATCCGGTCGCGGTGATGCGGACCTGGTCGGCTTGCTGTTCGCCGACCACCCACTCCAGCCCGAGACGCTCGCCGAAGCGCTGCTGCAGATCGGCCGGGCTGACGCTGCGGCTCACGGCCCGCCGGCGCCGGCGGGCGGTTCGCTGATGATTTTCATGATCTCCTCGGCGCTGCCGGCCTCGCGCAGGCGCCGCCGGCAGCGCTCGTTGCCGAAGCGCTCGGCAATGCCGGCCAGCAGGCGCAGATGGACGTCGGTGCAGTGGGCCGGGACGGCCAGGGCAAAGAACAGGTCGACGCGCTCGTCGTCCGGGGCATCGAACTCGATCCCCGAACTGAGCCGAATCAGGCAGCCGGACACGTTGTCCTGGTTCTGAACCCGGCCGTGCGGAATGGCCACACCGTGGCCCAGCCCGGTCGAACCCAGCCGTTCGCGCTGGCACAGGCTTTCGAAGATGGCGCGCGCGTGCCCGCCGTCGTCGCCGGCGGCGAGCAGCTCGGCGGTTTTTTCCAGCAGGGTCTTCTTGCTGGAGACCGCAACGTCGACGACGATGCGCTCGGTGGACAGGATGTCAGCAAGTTCCACGACGGCAGCCCTGCGGCTAGAGTGAAGAATCCCTGGGGCGGTGCGGCCGGGTCAGGCCGAGTTGCGGTGGTCCGTGACCCGGCTCTTGTAGCGCCGGACCTGGCGGTCCAGTTTGTCGATCAGGCTGTCGATGGCCGCGTACATGTCCTCGGCGACCGCCTCGGCGTGAATGGCCCTGGTCTTGCCGCCGGCGTGCAAGGTGCCGTCGGCCAGGTGCTCGAGCTTTTCCAGGCGCAGGACGAAATGTCCCGAGATCAGGTTGTCGAAATGACGCTCGAGGCGCTCGGTCTTTTCCTGGATATAGGCTCTCAGGGCCTGGGTCACTTCGACGTTCTGACCGGTGACTTCGAGTTGCATGCGTTCGCTCCTTCGTTCGTTATGATGCCGGGCCGGAAAGTGCCGGCGCTTTATCGATATTGAGGATTTTACCCGATTGGCCGGTGTCTGCTTCGGCTGGCCGGGTTTGCTCCTCAGGCATTCATTCGGGCCGTGCGCCGACGCTGGGCCGAGCCGGGAATCCCGAGTTGTTCACGATACTTGGCCACGGTCCGCCGCGCCAGCAAAATGCCTTGTTCGGCCAGACGGTCGGCCAGGGCCTGATCGGAACAGGGCTTGCCCGGGGTCTCGGCGCTGATGATCCGGCGCAGCTGCGCCTTGATCGCGGTGGCGCTGACCTCGGCGCCATCGCTGCCGGCCAGTCCGACCGAAAAAAAATGCTTGAGTTCGAACGTCCCGCGCGGGGTGTGGGCATATTTCTGCGTGGTTGCGCGCGAGACCGTGGACTCGTGCACACCGACTTTCTCGGCCACTTCGCGCTGCAGCAGCGGGCGCATGGCGGTTTCGCCGCGCTCCAGAAACCCGGCCTGGCGCTGAACAATGGCCTCGGTCACCGCCAGCAGGGTCTGGTTGCGCATCTCCAGTCCGCTGATCAGCCAGCGCGCCTCCTGCAGACGGTCTTTCAGGTACTGCTTGTCCTGGCCGCGACTCTGGCGCAGCAGGTTCATGTAGGTCTTGTTCAGGCGCAGCCCCGGGTCGCTGTCCGGGTTGAGGCTGACCCGCCAGCCGGTTTCGGTCCGGGAGACATAGACGTCGGGGATCACGTAATTCTCGCGCTCGCTGCCGAAGCGGCTGCACGGATGCGGGTTGAGCGACCGGATCAGGTCGATCGCGACCTCCAGATCGGCCGGCGCGAAGCCGGTATCGCGGGCCAGCCCCTTGAGGTCATGGCGGCCGAGGGCTTCGAGGCGGTATTCGACGATGTGCGTGGCCAGCCCCAGGCCCGGAGTGTCGGAGGGGCGGGTTCTCAGCTGCACCAGCAGGGATTCGCGCAGGTCACGGCTGGCCACACCGACCGGCTCGAAATGCTGGATGCGCTCCAGGACCGCGGCCACTTCGCCGGTCGAGACCAGGTGCTCCGGGGCCAGCGAAGCGCGCAGGGTATCGAGGTCGTCCTGGAGGTAGCCGTCGTCGTCGAGGGCGTAGATGATGGCCCGGGCAATGGCCTCGTCGGTTTCGGAAAAGCTCGACAGGTTGACCTGCCACAGCAGGTGCTGCTGCAGCGATTCATCGGCACGGTCGCTGATGAACTCGTCGTAGCGCGGCGCCTCGCCGGCCACGGAAAACCCGTCCGGCAGATCATCAAAGCCGTAGTCCTCGCCGATCTCGACCTCGGCCTCGCTCTCGCCCTCGCTTTCGCCGTCGGGCACCGGTTCATCGACCCGGTCCTCGGGCCGCTCCAGCAGCGGGTTGGAATCGAGCACGTTCTGGATGTGGTCCTTGAGCTCGAGCCGGTTGAGCTGCAGCAGGGCGATGGCCTGGCGCAGCTGTGGAGCCAGCTTGAGTTTCTGGCCGAGCTTGAGCTGAAGGCGAGCGCCGGGTTTCATGCTCTCATTCTAGCCGCCCCGCCGCTTCGGGAGTCAGTCCGGTTTTGCAGCGGTTCCGGGTGCGGGTTTTTTACCGCGGAT
>REEW01000055.1 GCA_007694885.1 Wenzhouxiangella sp.
CCGGCCTGGAGCGATACCAACCTGGTCAACCTGGCCGAGCAGATCCAGTCGCGATTGTTTCTTGCCCATCTGCGCGCGGCCAACCACGGCGTTGTCCAGCGCACAAACTCTCATCCCTTTCGTTACCAGCACTGGACGTTCCAGCACAATGGCGAGATCAGCGGTTTCGGCCGCATCAAGCGGCGCCTGCAGTTCGCCGTTCGTGAGGATCTTTTTCCCTTCATCGAAGGGACCACCGACTCCGAGACCGCCTTCTACCTCGCCCTGGGTTTCGGTCTGGAAGACGACCCCAAAGGTGCCATGGAGCGCATGGTCGGGTTCGTCGAACAGGCCCAGCGCGAAGCCGGGATCGAAGAGCCCTTCCGCCTGACCTGTGCCTTCAGTGACGGCAGGAACCTGTATGCCGTGCGCCACGCCACCAGCGGCCAGCCCAAGACGCTGTATTACAACCGCTCGGCGGCCGGCCTCGACGAGGTACTGAGCGAAGAGGCCGACACCCCGGCCAGCGGCACCATACTGCTATCCGAACCGATCGATGACTGCCCGGAAAACTGGGTCGCGGTACCGCCAGCCAGCTTGGTTCGTGTCAGCGGCGGGCGGGTCCATGTAGAAGATTTCCGACCGAGGAGGTGAGCCAGTCCTGGCTGGCCAGGAGCCTGCACCGACAGTTTACCAAGAGAGCACAATATATCGATCTTGTCGCAAGCTCGGCAGAAGCAAATAATGCTGACCACTGCGAAGCACCGTCCAATGACTCGAACGAGGTCACCCCCGATGAAGCATTTGCGTCTGCAATGGCTCTTGTGGGCCACACTGGCACTGCTGGTCACACCAGCCTGGGCCGAGCATGAAGAACGCATCGGCCTGGTCCTTGGCGGCGGCGGCGCCCGCGGCGCGGCCCATGTGGGTGTGCTCAAGGTCCTCGAGGAACAGGGCATTGCCGTGGACTTCATCGCCGGCACATCCATGGGCGCGATCGTCGGGGCACTGTACGCCAGCGGCTACCGGGCCGATGATATCGAAGCCATCCTCGAGCGTATCGACTGGGCGGTCGCGCTCAGCGACCAGCCGGAACGCGAACTGCTGAGCCCACAGCGCAAGGCCGATGCCGCACTGATCCCGTCCAGCCTGGAGATCGGAATCGGACTCGACGGTCTGCGCACCCCGCGGGGCCTGATCCAGGGCCAGAACCTGGGCCTGCTGCTTCGTGAGTTGCTGCTTCCGGTCAGCCGAATCGAAGCGTTCGACGATTTGCCGATCCCGTTCCGCGCGGTCGCCGCCGATATCGTGTCAGGAGAGTCCGTGGTGCTGGACTCCGGCGATCTGGTCGACGCGATCCGGGCCAGCATGTCGGTGCCGGGCGCGTTCCAGCCCATTCGCATCGACGATCGGCTGCTGGTCGATGGCGGCGTGGTCGACAACGTACCCATCGACGTGGCCCGGGCCATGGGCGCCGATCGCTTGATTGTGGTTGACGTCGGTGCCGGGCTGGCCGATGAAGAGGCCCTGGCCTCGCCGGCCTCGGTCACCCTGCAGGTGATTTCCATCCTGATGGAACGCCAGACCCGGCAGACCCTGGACTTGCTGGCCGAAGGCGACGTGCTGATCCGCCCTGACCTGGGCGATATCGGCTCGGCCGACTTCCCTCGCTCGGCAGAAGCCGTGCCGCTAGGCAAGGCCGCCGCTGCGGCTTTGACCGCCGAGCTTCAAGCGTTCAGCGCAACCCCGCAACGTCTGGCCGCGTTCGAAGCGCGACCGCGACCCGCCGAAGCCGAGCATCGCCGGATCGTCAGCATCGAGGTCGATGATTCCAGAAGCCGCATGGCTTTTCTTGTCGACAGCCGCCTCAGCGGCCTGGTGGGCGAGCCGGCCGACCCGCGCCGCATTGAACGCTGGATCGGCGAGGTCTACGGCGAGGGGCACTTCGAGCGAATCGCCTATGTGCTGGATGATGAACCGGAGCGCGATGGGCTGGTGTTGCGGGTTACACCCATCGACAAGACCTGGGGCCCGCACTTTCTGCGCCTGGGGTTACGACTGAGCGACGACTTCGACGGCGGCGGTGCCTACCAGCTCGATGCCCTGGCCCGCATTGCCAGCGACATTCGACCGGGCTCGGAGTGGCGGATGCGGCTTGGGCTGGGTGAAATCAACGAGCTGGGTGCAAGTTGGCGCGTGCCGTTCGGCGAGCACGCACGCAGCTATGTCCATCCCTTCGCCAGCGCACGCGCGCTCGACCAGCCATTGTTCATCGAAGACCAGCGCTCGGAGCTCGCCCGACTGCGCTGGACCCGCGGTCGCTTCGGCGGCGACCTGGGACGGGACTGGAGCACCCGCACACGCACCATCCTGCGCCTGGAACGCGGCCAGGACCGGCTCTCGCGCAAGATCGGACCCGGCGATGGCATCATCGAGCGGGTTCGCGAAAACTACGGCTTTGTCGGCCTCGGCATCGTTCGCGACAGCCTCGACAACGCGACCTTCCCGACCCGAGGCCAGATCCTGGATGCCCGGATCGAGTTCTACCAGCCGTGGATGGGATCGGAGACCTCCGCCGAGGTACTGCGCTTTGACTTCACCCGGGCGAGGGCTTTCGGGCGCTATCACGCCCTGGGCGGTGTACGCGGGGTTTCGGCTCGCAGTGACGAGCTGTCCCTGCAAGCGCTGGATTTTCTCGGTGGACTGGGCAACCTGTCGGGCTACGGCGAACGCGAACTGGGCGGGTCGCAGCTGTTTCTGTCGCGGCTGCTGCTGATGCGCCGAATGGGCGATACCCAGCAACTGTTCGCGCTGCCGACCTATCTGGGCATCAGCCTGGAAGCCGGCAACGTGTGGGAGCGACGGCGCGATTTTGACGTCGACGACCTTGTGTATGCCGGCAGCCTGTACCTGGGCGTCGACACACCCTTAGGCCCGGTCTTCCTGGGCTACGGGCGGGCCGACAGCGGTCGTTCCGCCGTGTACCTGAACTTCGGCAGCCTGATCCGGCCGCGGCAGGAGTTCTGAAGGTTCGAAGGCCGCCGAACGTGGCGCTTCATTCGGGAGCGGCTTCGCTGGCCAGGTTCTGCTCCACGATCAGGCGGTAGGCTACGTAGTACTTGTAGATGTTGGCAACGTACTGAACCGTTTCCCGGCCGATTCTTTCCGCCGCAATCCGCTCGACGTTGTTGAACCACAGATTGCGATCCAGACCGCGCTCGGCCGCCGCCTGGCGCATTTGCCGGACCCGGCCGGGCCCGGCGTTGTAGGCGGCCAGGGCAAACAGCAGGCGCTCCGATGGTTCCAGCGCCGGCTCATCGAAGAAATTGTCCATCAGGTAGCGCACGTAGCGCACGCCGGCCAGGACGTTGTCTTCGAGCACGGTGACATCATCGACCCCCATGTCGGCGGCCGTCGTCGGCAGCAACTGCATGACGCCGACCGCTCCGGCCGGACTGATTACGCTGTGGTCCAGGCGCGATTCCTGAAACCCCTGGGCCATGATCATCAGCCAGTCCAGACCATACTCATCGGCGTTGTCACGGAACAATTCGGTCAGCTCGCTGAACCGCGCCCGCTCGGCTTCGGCCGTTGCGTTGGTGACAAAGCGCAGATTGCGGTAATACCGATTGATCAGCATGTTGCCGTGCAGGGTACCCGTGCGTCGTTTGGCCAGAAACTCATCCAGCGCCGCGTTCAGTTCCGGGCTGGTCTTGCGCACCGCGAAGGCAATCGAGTTGCCCTCGCTCAAGGCCAGCTCGGGGTGAACACGAATCCGGTCGAACACCTGGGCCCACAGGGAGGC
>REEW01000197.1 GCA_007694885.1 Wenzhouxiangella sp.
TTCCCGCCTGGCACGGCGAGCGCATGGACGATGATCTGGTGGTTGCGAGCTTGTTCGAGCTGGAGGGGTGGCGCGGCAATTCCAGCGGCCCAGGCGCTCCAGGGTTCAGCGGGCTAGACTGACCATCAGACTCTTGATGGGAGTGCGCCCCGTGCTGCAACCCGACCGAGGGGCGCTGGTGCCGTATTGCGCCGATTCCCCGGCCAGCTGAGCGATGGACACCATTCGCCTGACCGTCAACGGGCTGGACTTCCAGGTGCTGATGTCGGGGCAATCGGACCGGCTGGTGCTGATGCTGCATGGCTTCCCCGACGATGCCCGCTCGTTCGTGCCCATGATGCGGCTATTGAACGATGCCGGCTACCGCTGCGCTGCACCGTTCATGCGCGGCTACCACCCCACGGCCGTGCCTGACGCGGTCGGCCATTCCCGCTGCAATACCATCCAGATCGAAGGGCTGGCCGCAGACGCCGAAGCCATCACCCTGGCGCTTAAGGCCCGCTTCGGCTTCCAGAGCTGCTTCCTGCTTGGCCACGACTGGGGCGCGATTGCCGCCTATGCGGCGGTCGCCCGGCGCCCGGATCTGTTCCGGGCGGCGGTAATGATGTCGGTGCCGCCGGGGCCGGTTTTTCTGCGCAACCTGGTGCGAAATCCCGGCCAGTTCGTGCGCAGCGCCTACATCTTTTATTTCCAGCTGCCCTGGCTGCCGGAATGGCGGATTCGAGCCGGCAATGGCCGCTACATTGAACGGCTGTGGCAGGCCTGGAGCGGGGATGTCAGCGCCTGCCGGGAACGAATCGAGGAAGTCATCGAGACACTGTCCGGACCGGAAACCCTGCGCGCGGCGCTGGCCTACTACCGCGGTCTGCTGCGACCCCCGCCCTGGCAGTGGCGGCAGTGGAACCAGGCCCGGCGCCTGCTGCTGGCACCGGCGGCCATTCCTTCCCTGGTGCTGGCCGGCGAGCAGGACCGCTGCATACCGCCGGCGATGTTCTCAGGCTGCGAGGAATGGCTGTCCGAAGCTGGCGGCCACTACCGCACCATTGCTGATGCCGGTCACTTCCTGCCTCTGGAAGCAACGCAAGAGGTGGTCGATCAGATGCTGCGGTTTTGTTGCGCTTGCCGGTAATCAGCAGAAGTTGATGCGTCTGTATGGCTTCATCGATCGGGCGATACAGACTCGCGCCAGCTTTCCATCAGAAAGCGCGCAATGGAGTCGTGTCGCGGCAGGCAATAGCCGACACCTTCGCCCGACTCGCCGAATTGCTCCAGTTCCGCCAGGTCGAACCAGCGCACGTCTTCCAGCTCGTCGTCGTTGCGCCGGATGTGGGTGCTGCTCGCCGTGGCATGAAAACCCAGCATCAGCGATCCCGGAAAGGGCCAGGGCTGGGAAGCCAGGTAACGCACGGAGGACAGTTCGATGCCGGACTCTTCGAACACCTCGCGGCGCACGGTCTGCTCCAGGCTCTCGCCGGGCTCGACGAAGCCGGCCAGGGTCGAATACATACCTGGCGGGAAGTGAGGTGAACGACCCAGCAGGCAGCGCGGCGGCCCGCCGTCGTCGCCGGCATGCTCGACCAGAACGATGATGGCGGGGTCGGTCCGCGGAAAGCTGATCTGGCCGCAGTCGGCGTTGCTGCATCGCCGGCGATGCCCGCTGTTGATGCTGGTCGTGGGAGAGCCGCAGCGCCCGCAGTAGCGGTGGGTGCGATGCCAGTTGACCATGGCCCGGGCGTAGGCCAGCAGATTGGCGTCCTTGCCGCCCAGCAGCGGGCCGAACCGGCGCAGGTCGACGAAGCTTGTCCCGTCCTCAAGGGCATGCTCCGGCGCTTCCCGGTCGGACCAGTCCACGGCAAACACCGCCGCGCTGTCTTCCAGGCCGAGAAAGACCGCCTCCTCCAACTCCCCGACCTGCGGCAAGCTCAGGCGCACGGCCTGCGGCTGGTCCGGCCGCGAAAGACTCAGCAGGCTGCGGCTGTTCCAGACGGCCATGAACCGGGTCTCCGGTCGCTTCAGCGCCTGCTCGATCCAGCGCGGGTCCTCGCGCAGGTCTGCGGCGCGGTTGATACCGGCACCGCCGTACTTGAGGATCGGTTCCCGGGCGGGAGTCTGTTTCATTCAAGGGATTCGTGTTCGAGCCAACACTTGAGTGTAACGGGACAACCGCTCGGCTGCGGGCGGGACAGGGATCAAGCCGGAATGCCGCCGAACTGGCCGCTGGAATAGTCGCGCATGGCCTGGCGGATTTCCTCGGCCGTGTTCATCACGAACGGGCCGTGTCCGACGATGGGCTCATTGATGGGCTCACCGGCCAGCACCAGCACCTTGGCCTCGTTGTTGGCCTCGATGACCGCGCTCTCGCCGGCCGCATCGAGCAGCACCAGCTGACCGCCGCGCGCCGTCTCGCTGTGGTTGACCATCACCGTGCCGTCGAGCACGACCACCATGGTGTTCCAGCCGTCGGGCAGGTCCAGGCGGGTGCTCTTGCCCTCGCTCAGGCGCAGATCCCACACCTGCATCGGCGTGAAGGTGCGGGCCGGGCCTTTGTGGCCTTCGAACTCACCGGCGATCACGCGCAGCCGGCCGGCGTTCTCGGGCAGCGTCACCGCCGGAATCTCACCGTCGAGCACCGTCTGGTAGCCCGGATCGGTCATCTTGTGCTCCGCCGGCAGGTTGACCCACAGCTGGACCATTTCCAGGCGCCCGCCGGTGCGGGTGAACTCGTGCGAGTGGAATTCGTTGTGGAGGATGCCGCTGCCGGCGGTCATCCACTGCACGTCACCCGGGCCGATCGTGCCGCCGGCGCCGGTGGAGTCCTTGTGCTCGACCTCGCCGCTGTAGACGATGGTGACCGTCTCGAAGCCGCGGTGCGGATGCTCGCCGACCCCGCGCGGTGTATCTGCCGGTTCAAAATCCATCGGCCCGGCATGGTCGAGCAGCAGAAACGGGCTGACGTGCTGGCCGTGACTGTTGTACGAGAACATCGAGCGGACCGGAAAACCATCGCCGACCCAGTGCCGCGAGGGCGCGCTGTAGGTACCGAGAATCCTTTTCATGACATCTCCTTGAAATCGTGAGGCGAGCCAAAGTCCAGGCTCAACCGGCGGCCAGCGGGCCGGCATCAGCGCGGAAACGCCTGTCGCACACGTGTTCTGTCACGAGTCACTCCTGGCCGGCTTTTCGGACACGTGGAGCAGGATCCGGCCTTCCACAACCACGACTCCGTCGTTGCGCTCGGCGCGAACCCGCACGGGCACTTCACCCGGCTGCCAGGCCTGGGCGTCGATCTCGGCGATGGCGCGGATGTCGGAATCGGCCCTGGCGGTGTAGTCAACCGTCATGCCCTTGGGGATCCAGCGCAGGGTCGGCGGAATGCCGGCCTCGGCGGCGGCGCCCATGGCCATTTCCAGCCCGTTGCAGATGGCGATCACGTGGACCGTCCCGATGTGGTTTTCGACCCGCCGCCGCTTGCGAATCCGTACCACGCAGCGGTTGGCTTCCAGTGCCTCGACCTGCGGACGGATGCTGCCAAAGTACGGCGCCCTGCGACAGAAAGCCCGGGCGAACAGGCGTTTGCCAAGCGGCCAGCGCTCCAGGCGCTGGTACATGGCGAGCAGGTAGTTTTTCTTCGACATGGAGCGGTCCGGGTCTGATCGATCAGTCCGCAGAGTACAGCAAACCGATCGGCGCCCCAGAGGACTCGCCAGGTCGATGACCTTGCCGCTACCGGCGTGCGCCCCGCTCAATTCTTGAACCCGCCCCGGCGGCGCAGCCGAAGGCGG
>REEW01000199.1 GCA_007694885.1 Wenzhouxiangella sp.
GCAGGCTGCGCAGCAATCCTGCCCGCCTCGCTGTCTGCTACTATCCTTTGCCAATACGCCTCGGTAGCTCAGGGGATAGAGCAGCCGCCTCCTAAGCGGCAGGTCGCAGGTTCGAATCCTGCCCGGGGCACCATCTCTTTTAACCAACAAACCCCACAAACCCCTCCAGAAACGAAGCCGCCTGCTTGCGCAGCTCAGCGTCTACCTCGCCACTGTCGGGCAGCACCTTGTCGGCGCTAGAGACCCGCAGGTAATCCGGGAACAGCCGACACCCAAGCTGGCGAAGATTGATCAGCGAACCGGCCTGGGCGAACGCCGTTCCGAACTGGCCCGGCGTGGCTCCGACCAGTGCGGTGGGGCGATGACCGAAAGTCGGTTTCATCTCCGAACCCGGCCGCGTCAGCCAGTCGAGGGCGTTTTTGAGCACACCGGGCATGCCGGCGTTGTATTCGGGTGTGGCGATGATCAGGCCGTCGGCGCCCTTGATTCGGGCGCGCAGCGACTCGACCGCGTCCGGAATGCCCTGCTGTTCTTCCAGGTCGCCGTCGTACAGCGGAATCCCGTGCAAGGTGGCCTTTTCGACCTCGACGCCCTCGGGGGCGCAATCGATCAAAAGATCGACCAGGCGGGTGTTGAACGATGCCGCGCGCAGGCTGCCGCTGATCGCAATCAGTTTCATTCTTTCCTACTCCCTAGTGAAGTCATTGATTTCAACCGGCGACAGTACAACGCCTTGTGCATGGGCGCAATGAAGACTCGCCCGCCCTGCGCTGCCGCTCCGGCCCCAGTACAATCGGCGGGACGGTACATTTCACTCCCCAACCAAAGGATCCCGCCATGGGCATGCTGGACGGAAAAAAAGCGCTGATCGTCGGCGTTGCCAGCGCACGTTCGATCGCATGGGGCATCGCCGAGGCGATGCATCAACAAGGCGCCGAGCTGGCCTTCACCTACCAGAACGAAAAACTCAAAAGCCGCGTCGACAAGATCGCCGAACAGACCGGATCGCAGCTGGTGATGCCGCTGGACGTGACCAGCGACGAGCAGATCGCGGCCGTGTTCGACACCATCGCCGACCACTGGGAGGGACTGGACATCATTGTTCACGCGGTCGGTTTTGCTCCGCGCGAGCAACTCGAAGGCGAATTTGCCGACGTCGTCGACCGCGAGGGCTTTCGCATCGCCCACGACATTTCGGTCTACAGCTTTCCGGCCCTGGCGCGAGCCGGCCGCGCCCTGATGCAGGGCCGACGGGGTGCCTTGCTGACCTTGAGCTACCTGGGCGCGGTCCGGGCCATGCCGAGCTACAACGTCATGGGCCTGGCCAAGGCGTCGCTGGAAGCCTCCGTGCGCTATCTCGCCCATGGCCTGGGCCCGGAAGGCATTCGGGTCAACGGGATTTCGGCTGGACCGATCAAGACCCTGGCCGCGGCCGGCATCCCGAAATTCCGTGCCATGTTAGAGCACGTCGAGCAGACCGCGCCGCTGCGCCGCAGCGTCAATATCGAGGATGTTGGCAACGTGGCAGCTTTTTTGTGTTCCGACCTGGCGGCCGGCGTGACCGGAGAAATCACCTACGTCGATGCCGGCTACAACATTGTCGGGATGGCCGGTCTGGAATGAGCAAGAAGCGGGCAGCCGGAAAGCTGCCCGCCCTGCTACAGGCGTTCTTCCACGACCCGTACGCGGGTATTCTCGCGCAGGTAGTCGAGCAGCCCCATCAGTTCGGCGTTGGCCCGGGCAAAGCGAATCTGCTGACTGACCAGGTCACGTTCCTGGGGGCTGGCAAGCACCGGGTTGCCGGGCTCGACTTGTTCGAGCCGGACCACGGCAAAGCCCTGGTTACGCGGCAGTACGTGGTAGGACGCTTCGCTGTCCGGCGCCGGCAAACGGAACAGGCGGTTGAGAAAGTCCGGCCCGTGCTGGAAATCGAAACGACCGACGGTCTCGTTGTCGGAAAACTCCAGATCCTCATCCGCAGCCAGCTCGGCCAGGGCCACGCCTTCGGCAACGGCTTGTTGGCGCAGGGATTCGGCCTGCGCCTCGGCCATGCTGCGGGCGTCCGCGCTGATCAGCCGCTGACGAATGTCCTCGGCCACTTCGTCCAGCGGCCGCGGCTCGGCCGGGAAATGTTCGTCGAGCTGAATGACCACCATGCGATTGCGATCGAGCTCGATCGGGTCTGACACCGTTCCGTCCAGCAAGACCATGTCGGAGAACGCTGCCTCGACCACGCGCCGGCTTTCGGCCACGCCCTCACCGCCGGCGCGACTGAACGGGCCGGTCTGGCGAATCTCCAGCCCCAGCTCGTCGGCGAGGGGGGCCAGCGTGCTGTCATCGGCAAACACCAGGTCGACCAGTCGCTCCGACATTTCGATGTAGAGTTCTTCGGCTTCACGCTCGCGATACTCGGCCAGAATCTCGTCGCGTGCTTGCTCGAAACTCATTCCTTCCGGCGGCCGGATCTCTTCCAGGCGAATGACGTGCCAGCCGAACTGGCTGCGCACGGGCTCGGAAACTTCGCCGCTGACGGTCAGGTCGAACAGCGCGTCCTCGAATTCCTCGACCATGTCACCGGCTTCGATCCAGCCCAGGTCTCCGCCCTCGTCGGCTGAACCGGGATCATCGGAATACTCGCGTGCCAGCTCGGAGAAAGACTCACCGTCCAGTACGCGCTCGTAGAGTTGCCGGGCCAGGGCCCTGGCCTGGTCCTGGTCGCGCTCCGCGTTGGTCTCGATCAGGATGTGGGAGGCACGGCGGTTTTCCGGGGTCAGGTAGCGCTGGCTGGCCGCCTCATAGCGTTGCCGCAGTTCTTCCTCGCTCAACTCCAGGTCGGCGGTCATCTCCGTGGCATCGAGTTCGATGTACCGGATGCTGACTTCTTCGGTGGTCAGGAAGTCGTCGGTATTGGCCTCGAAGTATTCCCGTATCCGCTCATCATCGACTTCGACCTCGTCGCGAAACGGGGCGATCGGAATCTCGAGCAGGCTGAGCCGGCGAGTTTCGTTTTCCAGGCGCAGCATGCGGTCGATCTCGGCCTCGGTCACGATGGTCGAGAATGAAACCGTTGTCGGCAGCAGGCGGACCATCAAATCGTCGCGCAGCTCGCGCTCGAAGCCGCGCGGGGTGCGGCCCGACGCGCGCAGTGCCTGCTGGTAGAGCTGGGGGTCGAAACGGCCGTCGTGCTGGAACGCCGGGATCTGGCTGATCAGATCACGCAACATGCCCGGACTGATCGTCAGTCCCAGTTCCTGGGCATGCTGGCGCAACAGAAGCTCGTCGATCAGACTTTCGAGGTGCTGACGACGCACAACCGGCTGGTTGGTTGCGATCTCGTCGTAGGCATCACCCTGCTGCTGTCGGAGTTCAGCGCGGTAGCGGGCAAAGCTGGTCTGGAATTCCGAGGTGCTGATCTCGGCATCGCCGACCGTCGCCACCGCGTCCTGGGGTACCGCGCGGATGTAGCTTTCCACGCCGAAGAACAGAAACGGCACGGCCAGAAGACCGAGGATGAAAATGGCAACGACGCCGGTAACGCGTTCGCGAATGGCCTGAAGCATGGTGTATCGGAAACCTTTGGTCGATAGCAGACGATCAAGAATGCAAGACTGAAACAAACAGGGCGCCTGACTGAGGCGCCCTGTTTGCTGACTGGCGGAGTGGACGGGACTCGAACCCGCGACCCCCGGCGTGACAGGCCGGTATTC
>REEW01000169.1 GCA_007694885.1 Wenzhouxiangella sp.
ACGACCATTTCGCCAAGACGCACAGCCGGCGCGCCTGCCCGGCTGATGTCTTGCAGTACGACTTCCAGCCGGGCATTCGGCGGTGCCGCGATCCGTTCCCGGTACACCACCTGGCCGGTGACTTCAGCCATCTCGGGATCGCTTGTCGTTGTGGCGCACCCGGCCAACATCAAAAGCACGACGACCAGGGCTGTTTTCATTGCTTTTCCTCATGGATGATCATTCATTCGGTGTCCGGCCGGCTTTTGAAGTCGATCGAGCCTTTGGGGGGGTAATCCAGGGTGTCGCGCAGTTCCCGGCGGGTTTGCAGACCCAGGTTCGGGAACGGCAGCTGGCTGTCTTCACGCAGTTTCTGCACGATGGCCTCGGCCCGCTCGGTGCGCTCTTCGTCCACGCCGCTGTCGCTGGCCAGGTAGTTGACCATCGACGGAAAGGCAAACCCGGTACCCGACTCGTCAACCAGATCGATCAGGCGCAAGAAAATGTCCTCCTGGGCACCGAGAAACTCGTTCCAGTCATTGGTTTTGACGTAGGCAAAAATTTCGACGTCGAGGGAATGGTCGCCAAAGCCCAAAAAGCGCGCCCGGGCCGGTTCCGGCGCCACCATCGGGTGTTGCAACAGCAGCTGTCGAATCTCGGCCAGGATCCAGCGCAACTGGTCGGGCGTCGTCTCGTAGCGCAAGCTGATCGTGTTGCGCAGCAGAATCCGGTCGCGCCGGGTGAGATTTTCGATGTTCAGATTCACGAACTCGGCGTTCGGGATGGTGATGATGGTTCTGTCGAGCGAACGCACCTTGACCGATCGCAGTCCGATCCCCTCGATCACGCCCAGGTGCTCGCCGAGCTGGCAGAAATCCCCCACTTCGACCGGCTTGTCGGCAAACAGGGTGAGACCGCCGATAAGATTTTCCAGGGTGCTGCGCGCGGCCAGCGCCACCGCCAGCCCGCCAATGCCCAGACCGGCGACCACGCCCTGGTAGGGCAAGGACAGGATCTCTGCAAGAAACAGGATTGCCCCGATGATGACGGCCAGTTTGGCCAGGGCAGTGCCCAGCGAGCGGAGGATTTCGTCGCGGTAGCGATAGCGATTCGAATGGGCTTCCAGGACTTCACTGACCTTGTCGACCAGGTGGTAGGCGAGCCAGCCGCCGGCAATCGACAGGGTTGCGCCGATGACAACGCGCAGCGGGATATCCACGGTTTGCGGAAGACCCAGGGTCCGCAGCGCCAGCAGCCCGATAGTGGCAACAAAGATCAGGCGCAACGGCCAGAGAAAGCGAATCGTGGGTGACAGCGCATGGTGATCGCCCTCGCCTTTCTTGAGCCGGAACAACTGATCGACCAACCAGGTGAGCACCCAGCTCAAGGGGATACTGATCAACAACCACAGCAGCAGCGCGAGCCACTGCCAGACTTCCATGCTCGCTGCAGTCTCCTGCAGAAGGTCACGGTGGACCGAGCGAACCTGGTTGCGGATTTCGAAAAACGGTGTCGAATCACTGCGCACACTGACGTCGGCCAGCGGCATGTCCTCCAGCGACATGAACAGCTGGCGGGCGCTGGCCATGGTCTCGCTGCTGAACTGCCAGCGACTGCTCGAAGGCGTGAAGTTCCACCACCCCGACCGGGTGAACGAAGTGGGTATAGGGTGCGCGCCGATTCGGGTCGTCGGGGATTTCCTGGCGCAGCGGCAGGCCGATGCGGTAGAGCACCTCGATCAGATACTCGCCCAGCAGGGCACCTTCTTCTTCGCGCACCGCGGCAGGGATTTGCGATAAATCCATGGTCTCGAGGAACAACCCCGAATTGCCCATGCGGACGTTGTCCCACTGCTCGATGAACGTGCGCAAAGCATCACGCGGCGAACGCAGTTCATGGTGTTCGCGCGAGTGCGGCTCGACACCGCCATGGATTTCGAGCAATTCCTGCAGCGACTCGCGCATCTGGTCTTCCAGCGGCACGACCAGGCGCCAGGCTTGCTCGCCGCTGTCGTCGGACCGCTGGTCGGCACGAAAAGTGAGCGTATACGACAAGCCGCTGCCTGCCTGGGCCAGTTCGACCGTGTATTCCGTATCAGCGCCGAGGTCCGCGTGCCGCCGCAACTCCCAGATGCGAAACGTCAGGCGATCAACGATCTGGAACAGCAGACGGGCCAGATCGATCCGGTCATACGCCGTCAATGGTTCGTCATGAGCGGAAAAATCCAGCAGTGGAATGACCACACCCAGGCGATCGCTTCGGCCTTGGCCGGACTTGTTGCCGGCCCGCAGAAAAGATTCCAGCGTTCGCTCCGGACTGGACTGGTCGAGCGCACCGAACAAGGTATCGGCCAGCTCGGTATCCGTGCGCATTCCGGTCCACCATTCCCCGGTACCGAAGCGTCCCATGAAGCTTTGCCGGTCCGGTGACATGACGAAAGTGAACACACCCTCGCCGGCCGCATCCACCCAGCTGCCCGACAGCTGCTGGCCGTCGACCCGACCCTCGACCACGCCTTCAAAACCCGGGTAGCTGCCGGCGACGCGATCACCGTCCTGGCGCAGCTGCAGCACCGCACCGCCGCCGCGCCACTGCGTATCCCAGACACCTGACCAGTCTGCCTGTTCAGCAACGACCGCAGATGGCAGGATGGTCACTGCGATCAGCATTGCCGGCGAAACGCAGAATGCGCATCGCATCGCGTCCCGGATGCGCTCGAATTGAAGACTCATTGACAACATGCAACGACTGCCAGGTGCGGCCGCAGTCCGCTACGAAAACATGGACTGCTGAGAATGAAAGCGATCGAGTCATGCCCAGTCTTGCAACTCATGCACACCTGCCTACGGTGGCATCAGCAAGGCGTTCGTTCGCTTGGTGGTGTCAATAATCGCACCAACACTTCGTCATAAAAACCTGAAAATGTAAAGAAAAGTCAAACAAGTGCATGAAATCGAGCCTGGACGACTCACAGGCGGCAGGCCTGTTGTCTTTTCCACGGTGGGTTGCGTACTATCCGTTAACAGGAAATTTCCCGCACGGTCGATAGGGCAACATTGATTCTGCCAAACCGCTTTCGGTCCTCATCCGTGGAGAAGCTTCAGAGCGACCTGTCATTTGACCTGATCCGCAGCAGGCTCGACAATCCACCCAGCATCACCGAACTTTGCGAGGCCACCCAGGCCAGCCGGCGCGCAGTGTGTTATGCGTTCAGGGAACTGCGGGCACGCTCAGCCGTTGGCAAGTGGCCGCAACCGGCAAACTTCCATCCACCCGCTACCGTTGCCAAGGAAAAACCCGGATGAGGAATCCAGTTCTGCCACTGCTGTTTTCGGGCTTGCTGCTTGCTGGCTGCCATTCGCCGGACGAAGCCGCGACGCCCCCTGTCGTCGGCGTGGGTGTCTACGAGCTACGCTCGACCGAGATCACCCGCAGTTGGCGATTCAGCGCGCGCACGCGGCCGGCCGAGACCGTCCAGATTCAGGCACGCGTCCAGGCCGAAGTCGCCGCCGTCACGTTCGAGCGCGGCGCACGTGTGGAAGCCGGCGATGTGTTGTTCCGACTCGACGATCGGACCCAGCGCGATCAGTTGAGACAAGCCGAGGCCCAGATGACATCGCGCAGCAGCGCGCTGGAACTGGCCGAGCGCAACC
>REEW01000141.1 GCA_007694885.1 Wenzhouxiangella sp.
CCGGCTTGCCCCACTGCCAGGCCGAGCCGGCGATGTCCATGTGGGCCCAGCGCTGACCTTCGGCGAAGCGCGACAGGAAGCAGCCGGCGGTAATGCTGCCGGCCGGCATGCCGCCGATGTTCTTCATGTCGGCAAACGGCGTATCGATCTGTTCCTGGTAGTCGTCCCAGAGCGGCAGGCGCCAGCCGCGATCGACCGCCTCAACGCCCGCGGCAACCAGCTCTTCGGCCAGGTCGTCTTCCGGCGTCATGATGCCGCTGGCGTGATGGCCCAGGGCGACCACGCAGGCGCCGGTCAGCGTGGCGATGTCGACCGTGGCCGCTGGCTTGACGAACTGTCCGGTCCAGGTCAGGGCATCGGCCAGGATCATGCGGCCCTCGGCATCGGTGTTGTGCACTTCCACGGTCTTGCCCGACATCGTCGTGATCACGTCGCCGGGGCGATAGGCCTTGCCGTCGGGCATGTTTTCAACCGCGGCGACGATGCAGTCCACGTTCAGCGGCAGTTTCAGGCGGGCCACTGCGGCCATGACGCCGAGCGCGGTTGCAGCCCCGCACATGTCGAATTTCATCTGCTCCATGAGGTCGCGCGGCTTGAGCGAAATACCGCCGGTATCGAAGGTGATTCCCTTTCCGACCAGGGCAAACGGGCTGTCGCCGTCTTTCCCGCCACGCCACTTCAGATGAATCAGGTAGGAGGGGTTGGCGCTGCCCTGGCCCACGGCCAGAAGGCTGTTCATGTTCAGCTTGGTCATCTGCTTTTCGTCGAGGATCTTGACCTCCAGCCCGGCATGTTCCTTGCTCAGTCGGCGGGCGGTATCGGCCAGGTAGGCGGGGTTGCAGATGTTGGGCGGCAAATCACCCAGGTCACGGCACAGCTGGATGCCGGCCTGCACGGCTTCGGCGATGCCGGTTTGTCCGGCGGCCTGGTCGCTGTGCGGGAAGCTGACCCGTTCGGTCGGCGGGAATGCGTCTTCGGCCGGTTTCTTGGTCGCGCTGTAGACGTAGTTCGACCAGGCAAGACCGAGCGCTGCCTGGCGCGTTTTCCAGGCCAGATCGCGATCACCGACTTTGGTCTCGGTCAGCAGGCAGTGGGCACTGGTCGCCCGGGACTGGCGCAGGGCCTTGCCGGCCGCGCAGGAGGCCTTGTAAAAGCCAACCCCGTCGAGTTTGTCGGTCTTGCCGAGGCCGGCAACCAGAACGCGCGCGGCGGCGACGCCGGGAACGGCATGAAGCATGACCGTCTTGCCGATCTTGCGCGGAAGCTCTCCGGCTTCGTGCAGCCGGCTCAGCAAACCGTCGCTGGCCTGGTCAATGGCCTGGAAAGACGGGCCAGGGTGGCCGTCTTCGGAGAGTCCGATGATGAGGCAGTCGCTGCTGGCATCGACGGGAGCATCCTGGGTAGTTGTAAACTGCATGGGCAAGGTCCTGAGAAAATGGATGGTGAGTCCCGAGTTCCGGTCGGCAGGGCGAACTGACTTTTCCCGATGAGTAACACGGTCAAGCTTGCTTTGGCCGATCAGACAGGCGTTTCATTGTAACCACCTCACATTGCGAATGTTGATTCTGCACCGCTACCTGCTGCGCGAAGGCCTGCTGGCCAGCCTGATGAGCCTGGCGGTGTTTCTGGGCGTGATCTCCGCCCTGTTTCTGGCCGAGTTGCTGGCTGATGCTGCCCAGGGTCAGTTGCCGGGGCGCAGCGTCCTTGTGCTTGTGCTGCTCAGACTGCCCGAAGCGGCCATGATGGTCGGGCCGCTGGCGCTGCTGACCGGGCTGCTGCTTGCGCTGGGACGATTGCACGAACAAAGCGAGATGACCATTGTTCGAGCCGCTGGTGCCGGCTATGCGCAGTGCTTTGCCCCGGTCGCCGTTCTGGCCGGCGCCTGGGCCGGCGCGCTTTTGCTGATTGCCGGCTGGGCGGCGCCGTACGCGGTCGAGCGTACTTCCGACCTGATGGCCGAGGCGGCACGCCAGGCCGTGCTTGCCGGACTGCAGCCCGGACGATTCGAGCGCTTCGATCGCGGCCGCCTCACGGTCTACGTGGGTGGAATCGATCAGGCCGACGGCTCGCTGAGGGATATTCTGATTCAGCACGCCGACCCGGATCAGCCCGAACTGCTCAGCGCAAGCCGGGGCCGGTTGTGGCTCAATCCGGACGATGGACAACGTTACCTGTCCCTGATCGATGGTCATCAGGTCCGGCACGGACCGGATCCGGTTGCTTCACCGCTGCGCGAGATGCAGTTCGCGCGCAACGACGTTCGCCTGCCCAGCCCGGAACTGGGCGACGGTCTGGACGCCGAGATGGTCAGCCGCTTGCCGCAGCTGCGGCCGGCCGACACGCCTGAACGGCGACGCGAATGGCAGTGGCGCATTGCCGCGCCGCTGGCAGCCCTGGTTCTCGGCGCGCTGGCCGTTCCGCTGTCGGACCGGTCGCCCCGGCAGGGGCGCTGGGGCAGCCTGGTCATTGCCCTTGGCCTGTACCTGGTCTACAGCAATGCCATCCAGGCCGGCCTGGTGCTGATGGAGCAGCGGGCCGCGGTCAGCGGCCCGGGGTTGTGGCCGGTTCATGGGGTTCTCGCACTGGCCGCCGCAGTTTTGTGGGTTCGGCACCAGCGGCGATGGTAGCCAGGCCGAAGTTGCTGAGTCTGTACCTGGCCCGGGCGGTACTGGTCGGTGTTGCTCTGACCAGCCTGTTGCTGGTCGGGATTTATACCCTGATCGAATTCATTCGTGAAGCGCGCTCGCTGAGTGGAGACTACGGCGGCAGCGAAATGCTGCGGTATTTGCTGCAGACCACCCCGCGGCGTCTGTACGATATCTTTCCGTTTGCGGCCCTGATCGGTACCTTGCTGGGGCTGGGGTCGCTGGCATCGGGCAACGAGTTGGTCGCGATGCGCGCGGCCGGCTTTGATCGTCGCCATCTTGCGTTGCGGGTGCTGGTTGCCGTCGGTGTGTGCCTGGCCGCAATGCTGGCGCTTGCCGAATGGGTGATTCCCGACCTGGAGACCCAGGCCCGTGCCGAACGTCAGCAGGCGCGAACCGGGCAGCTGCACGTGGGCGAGCTGGGCCAGTTCTGGCTACGCGACGGTTCTCATGTGCTGCGACTGGGTCAGTCGGTCTGGCTGGACGAGGCCAGGCTGGAGTTCACCGATGTTCTGGTCTACCGGCTCGGGCCGGACATGCGCCCGCTGGCCATTGTGCAGGCCGCCCAGGCCAGGCACTTGGGCGACGCGTGGCGCTTGACCGATGTGAGCTGGCGCCAGGTTGCTGACGACGCCCGGGGCGCGGATGCCGAACTCGTACTGGAATCGGGATTGAGTCCGGAACTGTTTCTGACCGCGGTCAACCGACCGCGCCTGCTGGCGATGTCGGATCTTCAGCAAATGCGGGTCTATCTGCGGCAAAGCGGTCTTGATGCCGAGACCTATGACCAGGCCTTGTGGACAAGGCTGTTCTTCCCGGTCAATGTGCTGGCCATGGTGCTGGTGGGGCTTCCTTTCGTTTTTCAGGGTGCGCGCGGGGGGTTGCGCGGCATCGGTTTGTTTGCCGGTGTGGCTCTTGGCCTGGTATTTTTCGTGCTCAGTCGATTGAGTCAGAGTATCGGCATGATCATGCCGATGCCCCTGTGG